>NZ_CP136051.1:5419166-5732500 GCF_032999765.1 Imperialibacter roseus
ATCAGGTTATTGGTTGTTTCAATAGACAAAAGATTCGTAGCAGGGTTTGGGTATATCCTAACGTCGTTGGTGTTTTCTGATAAACCGTCCACAAGAAAGCTTCTATAAGAGCCAGCGGTAGCCGCCGCAATGATGGAGCCGCTCAGCTCTCCTATCTTTCGGCTGCTTGCATCATGTTTGTTAATAGCAAACAACGTCGACAATGCCAAGGGGTCCTCATCTCCGGAACAGCAATACTCAGCTCCTCTCAATCCCAACAATTCACCATCCTTTGTGAAAAATATAGAAAATGAATGCCACTCTTCCCCGTCTACAAATCCAACACTATCAAGTGCTTCACTATTCCATCTGTATAGTTCCTGTTCACTATACAATAAATAATACTGATCAGACAACCTGTCGATAGCTAAATCAAACCCACCTACCTTACTTTCATCAATAGTTGGAATGAATTCCACAACTGAAAGCTCGCCGGTTTCAAAAGAATACTTGTTAATAGATGTGTTTGCAATTTCTTTTGAACCAGGGTGGTATTGAATGGCTAGAATTAAATTGTCGGAACTGTCAAAATCCATCGCTATAACTTGTCTTTGTCCTGCTCCGGGTAGATTGACGAGCTCAAATAACTCAGTCAATTCCTCTAAGGCCCCGCTTTTTGGGTCCATTTGATACAGGGTTGAGGCAATTGTCGTGAATAATTCTCCTTTTGAGTTAATCGCCATTGGGGATTTTGTTTGGCCAAAATAGACGTTCCCTAAAGTGCTCTCCGTCTCCAGAGGCAGGTCAAAGCTTTTTAGTTTATTCCCTTCATAAAATGAGTAGTCAATCATCAAAATACCATCCTCTGCTGAAACAGTATTCATTTGATACCCTAAGCCGTTTAACCTCACACTGTCAGACAACCTAAACTGATCGTTAGTGACGAACGTAAAAAAGCTTTCGAATTCTGCAGACTGATTTGGCTCGAAACTTACCTGGAAGGTGAGATATCCAGAGGGTTCTATCTCTACATCTTCTGGCAGATTGGTTGAAAAAGGAGCATCTACATTTACATCCGATATTCTTAATACCGCATCCCCGTGATTGTAAAAAGTGAAGTTTCTTGTTGTCTTAGAATCTTTTATGGCCTGATCAAAGAAAATGTTTTTGCTCGTTAAGCCCAGCATTGGCCCTGTTTGTGAACGTTCCCTGAAATATGGCATCATGTCAAAAAGGTCATCTTTCGAAACTGCCACCGACTCAGTTGCGGGATCAAAACAATATCTACCGGTTAAGTATAAAGAACCGTATGAGTCTGTCTGAGGAGCAGACGCATAACCATATGAATACTCTTTCGTTTGCCCACTTTCGAGGGAATAAGCATGGAGCTTCAAACATTCGGAACGGACACCGCAGACGGATCTGTCTTGTTCCACCACCCACAATATTCTTCGGTAAGAATCATAAGAAAAATCATAAAATGAGTTTTCGTACTGATATACCTGCTTTTCCTCACCGGTTTTTAAATCAAAATGAAAAATTTTAGAATCAACCTGACTATTGTAAAAAATGGAGCTATCAGTCTCGAACCTAAAGATGCTGCTTGTGTTGAAGAAATCCTTTTTGATAAGTAAATACTCCTTTCCTCCACTTGTCAAATCCAGCAAGTAGATACCATGATCGTCCGAGCTGGCTAATCTACCACTGGGCGAAAAAACCAGAGGAGAAAGATTCTCTTTCTCAACGGGCGACAGATCAATACTCACAGACGAAGCATTCTGAAAAAATGCGTCATACTTTACTAACGAATCTCCACCTTGGGATCTGTAATACCACCCTTCACTGAGGGTGTCCTGGGCATGGACAGGAAAAAAGAATGTTAAGCTTAGAACGGCTGCCGCCATTAGTTTAGAAACAGTTCTCCTTGAAGGCATAATAAATATTAAAATAGCTGATCAAAACAGCTCTAATTTACCTTAAAAATACTTTGCCAAAAAACTTGCAAAAAATATATAGTTGTACTTTCAGCTCAAAAAAGAAATCAGCACCCCAGCGGCGACAGCCGAGCCAATCACCCCTGAGATATTGCTAGCCATGGCGTACTGCAGCAAATGGTTGCTGGGATCGTGCTTGATGGCTATTTCTTTGGCGGCCATGGGTGCCGAGCCTGATACAAGATTGGTGACAACGGTGGTCAACGTGATCTTTATAGCAAGTTGCTGGCGACCACTCGTTTACCTAACGGCGACAAATTGCTTGTTCTTCCAATTCAACCAGTGATTACAAAATGACGGCCAATTAGCCCTTCATTTTCTCAGGGTCTTGCCTGGAGTCAAAAAAGTTGATGATGTAGATGTGTTCCCTCTCAATCCTATAAATGATTTTGACATGCCCCTCTATTACTCTTCAATGGCCCTTTCCTAAATGCTCCAAATATTCCTCCTGCTGATAGTTGTTATAGGTGGTTTCCAGGGCATCCGCTTTATCCAACAACCCGCTTCTGAACGACAACAATTTCTCTAATGTCCAGCCTTGTTCTTCAAGCAAAAAATCTGTTAACTCCTCCAAACTATCATACGACTGTTCGGTATAAACTACTTTCATTTGCCCAACTTGCTACTCAATCTTTTCTCCAGCTCATGCCTGTCCATGACCCGGCCGGCGCTAATGTCGTCTTCTGCCTTCAAAGCTCTGGAAGTTAGTTTCTGCTTTAATGCGGGGTCTAAGCTTGATTTTCGGAGCAAAGTCCTGATAGCTTCTAATATACTATTATCAGTCTCTTTTTCAATGAGCGCTTGTAACTCAGCCTTTATATCTACAGTCTCCATATCATAAAAATAGCTATTATTTGATTCAACGTAAATTTTTCGATTTGTATTTACTTGTCAGTCGGACAGACTGGCCCGGCTAATTTCGCTTTCAATCGCATGATGCTAATAAACACAATCGCCCTCGTTTCTGGTGATTGTCGAGCTAAGAAAACGAAGGAGAGGGGCAAATCATCAAAGATCAAAAACGGGCCATGGGGTACGCTGATGAATCAAAGCGGGAAGATGATCCTGCGCCGTACAGTCTCAACCCCACCTACCCCAAAAACGAAATCAGCACTCCAGCCGCCACGGCGGAGCCAATCACTCCTGAAATATTGCTGGCCATGGCGTATTGCAGCAAGTGGTTGCTGGGATCATGCTTGATGGCTATTTCATTGGCTACCCTGGCGGCCATAGGTACGGCACTTAAGCCAGTAGCGCCTATCAGTGGATTGATCTTCTTTTTCGCAAACAGGTTGTACACTTTCACAGCCATGATGCCGCCTAGAATGGAGATGGCAAAGGCAATAAAGCCCCCCACCACAATCATCAGCGTTTGCGTGTTCAGGAAGGCTTTGGTGGTCATGGTGGCGCCGACAGATAAGCCAAGAAACACAGTGGCCGAGTTCAGAATGGTCTCGGATGTGGCCTGGTACAGGCGTCCTGTAGCCACGCCAATTTCCTTTACCAGGTTGCCAAACATCAGAAAGCCGACCAGCGGCACGGAGCTAGGCACCAAAATAGCTACAATAGAGCCCAGGGCGATGGGGAACATGATTTTCAACGCCTGCAAACTCTTGATAGGCTTCGTGGACGGAAACAGTTTGTCCTGCTCCTTCATATTGATGAGCAGCTCCTTTTTTGTCATGGAAAACCGAACGACAAACGGGATGATCACCGGCACCAATGCCATGTAAGAGTAAGCCGCAATTGCAATCGGCCCGAGTAGATGCGGCGCCAATTTGATGGTGGTGTAAATAGCGGTAGGCCCGTCGGCCCCACCTATGATGCCCAGAGAAGCAGCCTCTTTCAAAGTAAAACCCATGGCCACAGCCGCCATCAACACACAGAAAATGCCTATTTGTGCAGCGGCACCGAAAAAGGCCAACCTGAGGTTGCGCAGCATAGGACCAAAGTCGGTCAGCGCACCTACCCCCATGAAAATGATTGGCGGCAGAAAGCCCGTTTTGATCAGGGCGTAGTAAACAAAGTTCATGATGCCGTACTGCTCGGCAATCTGCGGCAGGGTAAGCCCCTCAGGAATCTTTTCCACTCCCATCCCTCCTCCGGGAAAGTTGGCCAGCAACACTCCAAAAGCAATGGGTACAAGGAGCAGCGGCTCATATTTTTTGGCAATGCCCAGGTAGAGCAAACCAAACCCGATGAGGATCATCAGGATATAAGACGGATAAGCAACCAAGTCGCCCAGGGCGGTCATTCTGTATACTTTTTCGAACAGTTCCATGGTAGGGAGTTAAGTGGTTATTGGTAAGAAGTAAATAGTGAGCTGGTTATGGCCTTAACTTTTCACTCTCACCAGCACGTCGTCATCGTATACCTCCTGCCCGTCTTTGAAACAAACTTCCACTACTGTCCCTTCTTTATCGGAGGAAATAGCGTTGATCACCTTCATGGCCTCTATGTAGCCCACAGTATCACCCTTTTTTATAAAGTCACCTGGCTTGATGGCCTTTTCGCCAGCGTCTTTCGTTGCAAAGAATTTGCCTTCAAGCGGAGCCAGTATGTCCTGCGTATGTCCGTTGCTGGAAGCCTGCGGCATAGCCGGAGCTTCGGAAGCCGACGTCGGCTGACTATCTCCATCGTAGGATACCGTCACCCGGAATGCCTCACCGTTCACATCTACCATTAATGTTTGAGGCAGGGCTGCCATGGCTGGCGTTTGGCTTGTAGCCTGAGCAGCAGGCGCCGACGCAGCTGCTTTTCTTTGTGCCAAATCCTCATCAAAAGCTTTCTTGGCTTTACCCGACTTGTAATCGATGTATTGCTTAGGATGCATGGCATATTCCAGCAGCTCCTCTTCATCCTCTCCAAACTCCCAGCCTTTTTCCTTCATCTCGCCCCTGATTTTCTCGAGCTCATTTGGGTATAGGCTGTGCGGATCGCCTTCAAAAAACTCCCGGTTTTGTGCTTTGGCCAAAGCTTTCAATTCATCAGCTACAGGCCCTGGCAGCTGACCGGACTTGCCCAGCATCATATCCCAGGTGTTATCGTCCAGCATACTCCAGCGTTCCTTGCCCTTGTTCATCTGCATCACATTCATGAGTGCAGCATTTTTCACATACTGGCTATAGGGGGTCACCAGTGGCGGATAGCCCATCTTCGGCCAGATATGCTCCACTTCCTCAAACAGCTTGATCAGCAGGTCGTCCTGCGACATGGCAGGTTCTCCGTTTTTCTCTCTGGCTTTGTTCACAGAAACCAGGTTCTTCTCCAGATCGGCCATCAGGCTGCCCATCATGCCTCCTGGCAAGCCCGGGCCAATCAGCAGTGAATTCATCAGCCGGTTTTTAGGATCGATATAGTATCCCAGAAAATCATCTATGAACTCCTGTGTCAGCGTTCTCACCTGCATATAGGCTTTCATGTTGATATCAGGCAACGAAAACCCAGCATCTCTCAGCATAGCATGAACAGTGAGCAAATCAGCATGCCCTGTGCCCCACGACAGCGGCTCCATGCCCACGTCGATGATATCTGCACCCGCTCGGGCTGCCTCCAACGAGGAAACAACCGAAAAGCCTGGCCCGGAATGGCCATGGTATTGCACCAATATGTCTTTTTTGATCGCCTTGATACCGGCCACTATTTTGCCAATAGAAGCCGGGCGACCAATGCCTGCCATGTCTTTCACGGCTATTTCATCTGCTCCAGCATCTATCAAGGTGCCCGCCATGTTCACAAAATAGTCGACGGTGTGGATAGGGCTGTGGGTAATGCTCAATGCCGCCTGGGCAATCATGCCTCCCTTTTTTGCCAGCTTTATTGAATTGATGATGCTCCTGGTGTCGTTGAGGCCATCGAATGAGCGGGATATATCGGTGCCCTGCTTTTTCTTCACCCTGAACATCAACTCCCGCACATCCATGGGCACGGGATACATGCGAAGCCCGTTCAGGCCTCTTTCAAGCATTTGCGTTTGAATACCTGCATCATTGAACGGTTGTGTCCATTCCCGAACCGAGCGGTTGGGGTTTTCACCATAAAGCAAATTGATTTGTTCAAAACCGCCGCCGTTGGTTTCCACTCTCCTCCAGCAGCCCATGTCTACTATAGGGGCTGCCACCTTCACCAATTGGTCTTTCCTGGGCATGTACTTGCCCGACGACTGCCACATGTCTCTGTACACAAGACAAAGTCCTATTTCCTTACTCATTTCCGGGTTGTTTAAACACTACAATTTCTCAATCTTTTGGATGTTGGCCTTACCTCCTGAGAGCTGATGAACCGCCGAGGTAATGGCTGCTATTTTTTTGGAAGCTACCTGGGATGTTTGTGTGGAAGGGGATTTGGGGGAAGCCTGTAAGGTTTCCGGAACAAAGGTGTTGACAAACTTGATGAGTGCATTTCCTGTAAGCACCACCAGGGCCAATACCAGGAACACAGTAATCATACCTACTCCCATCAGGGAAACTGCTCTTTCTATATCTTCCATCACACTTGGGTTAGCGACAAATTAGAAATTTTAGATCGATTAAAAAATGACATTTAGACGAAGTAGTACAGACAAAATGAAGGCTACCCTGAATCAGCACATTAAAAAAACCGTCAGTGAAAGAATTTTATTAAACTTGCCGGGAGCTCAACATAATCCCGGCTTAAAATACTTTCAGCGTTATGCACGATCAGCTTCTTCTTAAGCTCGACAACCTAACCGCTCGTTACGGTGAAAAAATCGTTTTCAAAGACTTGTCCTTTGAGGTGAGAAGCGGTGAGTGCTGGGCTCTTCTGGGGCATAGTGGATCCGGTAAAAGCGCCCTGCTGGAGGCCATTGCAGGTAATTTCAATGTTGTAAAGGGGCAAGTCATCAGGCCTTTTTACGATGAATACATCAGGGCCCATCCGCCAAAAGACCCCTATTTTAACTACCGGCAGCTCATCAGCTACCTCCCAGTAAAGTACCAGTTCAAGAATCTTTCCAACACTTCGGAGTTCTTTTACCAGCAACGCTTTAATGCCGCCTTTTCAGAGGATGCCCCAACCGTCGAAGATTTTCTTAATGACGAGGCGCAGAAAAGCTTAGCAGAAGGGTCCTGGGACGTCAGCAAAGTCATCTCGCTTTTCCAGCTTGAGCCGCTGCGTCAGAAGCAGCTTATCAAGCTAAGCAATGGAGAAACCAAAAGACTCAGGCTGGCAGCCTCCCTGCTGAAAAACCCCAGGTTGTTGCTTTTGGATAGTCCACTTGTTGGCCTGGATGTGACAACCAGGACAGCGTTCAATTCCATCCTTGACGAAATCATCACTTCTGGCATCGCCATTGTGCTTACCACCGCTGTTGATGAAATACCCTCCGTGGTTACACATGCCGTCATTCTGGACAATTGTCAGATTGAACAAGTCGCCACCCGGGAAAGATTTAGTTCAATTAAGCTGTCCACCCCCCCCTCTTACTCCCTTGATGCCACCAAAGTGAACAGGCTGACAGAAAATCAACCGCTATCAAAATACAAATTGATCGTGGGTATGAAAGAAGTGACCGTCAAATATGGAGACAGCACTATTCTCAGCGGCGTCAGTTGGGCAATCAAGCCGGGAGAACGCTGGGCGCTGCGAGGACAAAACGGCGCAGGAAAGTCAACGCTACTAAGCCTGATCAATGGAGACAACCCCCAGGCCTATGCCAACGACATCACGCTGTTTGACCACAAGCGAGGCAGCGGAGAAAGCATTTGGGACATCAAGAAAAAAATTGGTTTTGTATCGCCAGAGCTTCTACAGTACTTTCATTCCAGGGCTACCTGCTGGGAAATTGTCGCTTCTGGCTTTCATGACACACTTGGCTATCTAAAGCCTGTGAACAAGGAGCAGGCGTCTTTGGTCGACGAGTGGCTTGACCTGCTTGAGCTGCAGCGTTCGGGCACACAAATTTTCGAAACAGCCTCGCCCACCACACAGCGAATCATTCTCCTTGCCAGAGCCATGACAAAAAACCCTCCTCTGCTTATCCTCGACGAGCCGTGTCAGGGCCTTGATCATGTGCAACAAACAAGGGTGCGGACAGTGGTAGATGCTGTTTGTAGCGCATCCTCCACAGCACTCATTTATGTCACACATTATGAGGAAGAATTGCCTGCATGTGTTGACCACGTGCTTCAGCTGGAAAAGGGAAGAAGAGTCATTTGATGATTATTTAGACCAAATTCTTATCTTTGCCAAAATAACTTTTAGTCTCTGATACTTTTAAAAATTTCTATTCCAGGGCTTGATATAGCCTAAGGCGCTCCTTCGGGCAGCGCTTCTTTCAGATCCACCTTCCCACGGTGGAGTAGTTTTTTATTGACTAAATCCAATACTGAAATGGAATACAATCACTTAAGCCCATTGGGCTGGAATACCTATTTTGAAAATCAAATTACCCAGGACGAAAGAGAGCTCATCGTCGGTAAAGTATCTATAGAAAACAAAACCAACTACCAGGTACTTGCAGCCGGAGAAACATATATTGCAGAGGCGACAGGCCGCCTTTTTTACATGGCAGAAACAGATGCCGAGTTGCCAAAAGTGGGCGACTGGGTACTGATGATGGAAATTGACAAGGGAAAGGCCGTCATTCAAAAGGTGCTGCAGCGGCAGTCTGTCATTTCAAGAAAAGTACCCGGCAAAAAGCTGGAGGAGCAAATCATTGCTACCAACATCGACAAGCTTTTCATTGTGCAGGGGTTGGATAGCAACTTCAATCTCGCCCGACTTGAGCGCTACCTTGCACTCGCACAAAACGTGGAGCCAATCATTGTTTTGAACAAAGCCGATCTCTGCCCCCATCCAGAAGACATTGTTCGACAGGTGAAAGAGCGAATCAAAAATGTCGAGATTGTGGTGGCAGCGGCCCTGCAAAATCAGGTAAGCACCCTTCATCCTTATATAAAGGCTGGATCAACCATAGCGATTGTAGGCTCCTCTGGCGTTGGCAAATCGACAATCATCAACAGTCTGATTGGACGGCCGTTTATGGCAACAGGCGAGGTGAGGGAGCTGGACTCAAAGGGCAGGCATACCACAACAAGCCGACATCTGATGCTGCTGGAAAGTGGAGGTGTTTTGATAGACACTCCCGGCATGCGAGAACTCCAGCTCTGGGGTGACCAGTACAGCTTAAGCACTTCTTTCGAAGACATTGAAGCCTTGAGCGAGCATTGCAAATTCAAGAACTGCACACACACCGATGAAAAAGGCTGTGCCATCACCCAGGCGCTGGACGAAGGTTCGGTGGACGAAGCACACTGGATCAACTATGTCAAAATGATAAAGGAACTGGCGTACCTGGAAACAAGGCAGGATGTAAGTGCCATGCTTGAGAGAAAGAATAAGTGGAAGAAGATTCACAAAGAGCAAAGAGAACTTTACAAACGAAGGAACATATAGCCTTACATCTTGTTATTATGGTGAAGAATTGGACGAATTACTGTGTTAAAATTTAATGAAAAATAAGTATTTCTGACAATTTTACAATTGTGATAGATACTATTAACTTCGAAGTAACAAACCTATATCAACAATGAAAAAACTTAGCTATTTCTTGGCCGCTGCCGTTTTGGTGGCCTGCCAAAGTGGAAAGAAGACCGAAGAAACCGTCGTGGAAGAAACGCCAGCAACCACCGTTTCACTTGTGAAAAAATGGGAAACTGACACAACGCTGACCACTCCTGAGTCTGTTTACTACGATGTAACAAATAGCGTGCTGTACGTTGCTTGCATCGGAGCGGTGCCACCGGATGCGAAAGATGGAGACGGATTTATAGCCAAAGTAGGGCTTGATGGAGCCATCATCGACACCCAATGGGTGGTCGGTTTGGACGGCCCTAAAGGCATGGGCATGGTAGGCAACCTGCTTTACGTAAGCAACATCGACGAAGTGGTGGAGATAGATGTCAACACCGGTGAGATCACCAATAGATTTCCGGTAGACGGGGCCTCCTTCCTCAACGATATCACCGTTGACGCTTCAGGAACCGTCTATATCAGCGATTCGAACTTGAGCAAAATCTTTGCGCTAGCTAATGGTGCTGTAGCACTATGGACAGAAGGCGAGGTCCTCGGCGGCCCCAATGGCCTATTGGCGGAAGATGGAAGGTTGATGGTGGCATCCTTTGGCGCAGGCAAATTCAGCACTATCAGCATCGCCGATAAGGACGTGAAAATGGTGGTGGACTCAATTCCCGGTGGTGATGGCGTGGTAGCGCTGGATGGCGACTACTTTGTGTCCAACTGGAACGGCGAGGTATACTACGTGACAGAGGACTGGAAGAAAACAAAACTGCTTGACACCAAAGCAGCCGGTGCCAATGCGGCGGATATTGAAATTGCGGCGGATCAAAGCTTACTATTTGTTCCTACGTTTTTCGGCAACACAGTGGTCGCTTATGACATCGTGAAAGAGTAGTCTTCTGTTCTAGAAAATCCGTGGCCACTCGAAAAGACAGAAAGTCCGACAAGAATTCCTAAATCAAAAAAAACAGGCTGGTTTCTCCAGTCTGTTTTTTTAGTATAAACCATTCATAAACCTCAGGCCAGTGATTTAAAACCTGCCTAGCCTGATCGAAAACGTTCCTCCCCAGCTGGTCAAATCATCATCCGAAATGTCTCTCAGATCCGACCCCTTTATGAGGCGATAGGTGGCGCCCACTCCCACCCGCAAGAATTGTGTAATATTGACTTCCAGCTGCGCACTGGGCTTCACTACGAAAAACGCCGTTGACTCAAGCACATACTCCTTATCGAAGGAAGTAGGGAAATACTGCTTGTCGACTATGTGAAAAGCGCCAGCACCAAACAGTACCGGGATCGTTAAGTGCACCACTTCGTTGGGAAACAAGATACCCCCAAGGTACAGGCCACCATAACCACCTTCGATATTCAGCATGGTGCCCGACTCCCCTTGGAATTGATTCTCAGTAGAAATGCCATAACCTGCCAGCCCGAACATCACATGCTTGTTGATGATGGCACCCCCATAGGCACCCAGCAGAAGGCTTCTTTCCTGATACACATCCGTAATATTGATGTCCACGCCACCGAAGCCCTTGATCTCATTTTCTTTGCTAAAAAGAGACTTGATCTCTTCGGGATTCTCGATGCCCTGTGCAGCGCTACTTAGCCAACCGCATGTGATAGAAAGTATAAAAACAATTTTGACAGCTTTCATCGATCTTTTTTAAAAAATGTACTTAAATGAAATGGCTGAGTCCCAGAACCTCGAATCCGTTTTGCGGAAACCGATGTAGTCGAAATAGGGCTTTACATCAAAAGAAACAGTTATCGGAGCCGCCAGCCACCGGTATTCCACACCAATAAGAAAGTCAGCCCCCATGGTGAAAAAGGTCGCCCCATTTTCATAGGTGAACGCACTCCCGTCTGTCCCTACCAGTATCTTGGTCAGGTTGTTTCGCTCCTCAAATCCGAAATGGCCACCAGCACCGTAGTAGGCATAGAAGTTTGGAGAAAAAGCCAAATCCATCGGCACATGGAACACATACATAGTAGTGAGCTGCAGCCCTTCGTGCCTGCCACTTACCATGATTTCCAGTGCCTCTTCTGTTACCAGAAACTTCTTGTAAGTCAGCGCTGACGTGGCACCAAATCGTACGCCGGCTGACTGCGAGTATTCCTGCGTCGTTTGCGCATTGGCCAATTGGCATGTTGCAAGACTTAGGGCAGCTATCAACAGCTGCGCACCAAAAAATAATCTCTTCATTGTTAGTATTAGTTCTTCGTAAACGGCAACGCCTCCATATAGCGAAGGGTTACCGAGGCTCCCTGCATGTCCAGTTGCATGATGCCTTGTTTGTCGTTTGTTCTGCCCACCTGTCCTGTCAACTGTATGTAACCCTCCTTGTCGTCCACTGGGCTATTATTAAGCATGGGAATCCAGTTGCCAGGGATATAAATCTTATCCTGCTCCGCCTTGATATCAAGATTTACCCAACTGGCAGGATCCATAGTTACATCCAGGTCCGTGTACTTACTTGCCAGCCTTACCTTTGCAAAGTCTTTATTAAGGCTATGAAGTATCACCTGCCCGTAGTTCACCTCCAAATCGAGGTTCTCCTGTATTTCACCCAACGTCCAGTCGGTAAACATTCCTTTGCCACTGATCCAACCTATCTTCTGAAAATTAAGCTTGTCGTTTCTGGAATCTACCCTCGCTGAAAGCGCACTTTCTACCCTGAGTTCGGAAGTCATCGATTGTAGTATGATACCCTTTGCCTGCTGAATGTCGACCTGAGCAGCCTTAAGCGTCAGCTCCACATCATGCACCCGTCTAATATTCGCCTTACCAAAACTTAAATCAACGATCGACTTACCCTTCAACTCATTGGCCTTCAAATCACCATGGGCAAGGGTAAGTTTAATGGGCCCCCCATGATCGGCAATAAAAACATTCCCAAAGCGGTTGTCCAAAAATAGGCTCGCTCCCTCTGGCAAAGTTATCTCGTAATCTATGGTAAGCTTGTTGCTGCTCAAAACCGTCTTCGACACATCACCAACCGTGTTCAGCAATTCCTTAAAGGTTCCGCTGCCCCTGTCCAGCACAGTTTCAACGGTTAAAAAAGACCCAAGATTGCTAAAGTCAATTTCAACCCGTTCCATCAGCTTTTGAGTGGACCTGGAGTCCTTGGCATACGCCGTTATCTCCACCGAGATAAGCACAGAATCCTTTGCCCACGACTTTACCGCTACCCGTCCATATTTATTGCTCACGTCAACAGTAATGTCCTTCGGAACCTTGTACGCTTTGTTAATGCTCTTCGTCAGTCTCGTATCGCTCTGCGCTTGTGCGTGGTTTCCCGCCAACACAAGCAACAGCATGATCAACCACCTAAAGAGACGATTCTTTCCTACCTGCTCCATTTTTTGCCTCCTTTATTTGTGCCAGTATCCTGTCTAGGATGTCCAGCTTAATTTTATAATTCACGATCATTGCATGAATGACCTCTTCATTGTCTACGTTGTCTGCCAGGTCAGTCTGGAGCTCAGTATAGGCCTGATCGAGGGCCAGCATGTCCTCCACCACTTCCTTGTCTACCCACTGCCCATTGGCTTCTATTTCATTCATTTTTTCAGAAATCATCATGGCATAATACTGCTCAGTCTCTGCCATTTCCGGCGACACCATAGAAAGTGTCGGTTGCGACTTTGATGATCCCACACCGTTCCACATGAATGCGATGGATGCCGCCAACAATAATGTAACAGCAGCGGCTACCCGGACTACTTTACCGCTCCAGCCCCACATGTGCACTACCTTTCCTGATTTCTTGCCGCCATTGAGTCGCTTGTCAATGTTTTCCCAGGCCAAATCAAGGTCCGTGTCGAAAACATCGAAGCTGTCCCGGCGCTCATCAATGTTCTTTTTTAGAAAATCTGTCATTGGTTGGCTACTTTCAATTTTTCCATTCCTAACAAGTCTCTCACTTTTGCTTTTCCTTTACAGTACTGGGCCTTCGAAGCCGACTCCGTTATACCCAATATCTGCCCGATCTCTCCATGGTCATACCCTTCAAAGAGGTACAGATTCATCACCGTTTTGCAGCCCACCGAAATCTGATCCATGGCTTGCAGTATTTTACCGGCCTCCATCCGTGCATAGTAGTTGTCGTCGTCATCTTCATAAGCCAGGTCAAACTTTTCCTCAATGCTGATAGTGAAAAGTCGCTTCTTCCTGAGCGTATTGATGCAATGATTCACCACTACCCGCTTGATCCACGCAGGGAAAGTCTTGGGTTGCTGGAGCTTTTTCAAGCTGGCAAAGGCATCGACAAACGCATCCTGAAGCACATCTCTGGCTTCTTCCTCGTCGCCTATCATCCGGCGGCAGATATTGTACATAGCCTTTGAGTACAGCTTGTACAACTCATTGATCGCCCGACGATCGCCCTCCTGGCTCCTCACCACAAGGTATTCCTGTAAACTCGCACTTTCTGAATCCAATTTCTAATTAGGTTGCAGGGTAAAAGACATCCAAAAAATGAATAGGTTTCGATTGAATCGGTTGGATCAAAAAAATATTTAGCTTCTCGCTAAAAGGTGAGTACCTATCATTCCTCTACAATACGTGGCACTCTCCTTAATGTTCCATCCAGCTCTGGCAAATGCCTCCTGCCAATTGGGAAGCCTATGTGCCTCAATATCACAAGTTAAGCGAAAAAATAAGTACATACCCCTTATGAGAAGTGATTTCCACCCTCGTTTTTCCTGTTTCACAAAATCAGTCACGATCAACAGTGTGTTCGGTTTACTCACCTGCGATACCGACTTCACAATACCTTCCACCGACTCGTCGGAGAACATGTCCAGAAAAAACGGCAGTAACACAAGGTCATAAGGATCGGTTTCGCTGTAAGTCAAAAAGTCCGACCGCACAAAACCAATATTCATCCCCGGCATCGTTCTCGACCGTGCCTTTGCGATCATGCCTGCCGACTTCTCAATAAAAGCCAGTTGGCTATCCGGATGCTGCTTGAAGTATTCTTCAAAAAACCGGCCAGTGCCGCCGCCTGCTACCAGTGTAGACTTGACACTCACTGCCCTTCCGAAGAAGTCGCATTGGCTTCTGTCAATGCACTTTCCAAAGACAAGCCGGGCCAGCGGGTCGTACACAGGAGCCAAAAGGTTAAATCCATTGGCCATGCTAAATCAGAAGAAGTATCGGCATCAGAAAAATGCCATCGCCAATGAGCCGATAGGTGAAAGAGGTTTCAAAATCAGCCATTCGCTGATAAAGTATCCAAAGTACACCAAGCATCAGCATCAGCAACCCTTGCAGAGCAAGGAGGCTGTCACTGAACCAGGAGAAGCCAGCTATCCCGATAATGGCCATAGTAAAAGCAGCCCGCAACAGCAAGCCTATTTTTTCGGGTTTCCACCGGGTTATGAATGATTCCTGACTATCGGCCATGTCGTACTGCCGCTCTTGGCGGGAGAATAAAATCAGGTTGATAAAAGCAATGAGGAATATCACCATGAAAATCAGCAGATCCACGGGCCCCACACCACTGCTCGCCAAGGCCCGGGGTGCCAGCGAAATTCCGGCAGTATAAAGCGCTGCCACAACCACTTCTTTAGGCAGGCTCCGGGTCGACAAAAATACCCACAGCAAATACAGCAGGCAGCTTCCCATCACCAACACACCATAAAGCAACACTGGTGCCGGCAAATAGACCAGCGAGCCGAGGCCCACGCATCCCACTATCACAAGGACTGTAAGCAACTGTGAGAAGTGCTCCTGGTAGAAATGATGCCGGGGGTTGCTGGCGGATGTGGGTATTTTTCTGGCATCAAAAAGCCGGTCGAGAATATAGATAAACCAAACAGCCAAAAACAGGGAAATATAAACAGAAGCAGGCACATAGGCATCGCAGGTAGAGGCAACAACCATCGACATAACGACAGCACCCAGAGCTACCTCCAGGCTGCCATGTTTAAGCAGTCCTATTATAAAAGACCTGCCCATCTACAAAAAAAGCCCATGAATATTCACGGGCTCAATTTATCGTCAAATATTTATTTTAACTACTCTTTAGTGCTTCAGCACCACCAACGATCTCTAGGATCTCCTTGGTGATCGCTGCCTGACGGGTTCTATTGTACATCAGCTTCAGCTCTTTCAAAAGCTCGCCAGCGTTATCAGTCGCCTTGTCCATGGCTGTCATCCTGGCGCCTTGCTCTGAAGCATTAGACTCCAAAGTGGCTTTGTACACCTGAATCTTCAGTGACTTGGGGATTAGCTCTTTTACGATGAACTCCTTTGATGGCTCATAAATGTAGTCGATGGCATTTGAGCTGGACGTGCTCTCTTCTTCCACCTCAGACGGCTCAATAGGAAGGAACTTTTCTACCCTCAACACCTGAGTAGCCACGTTTTTGAACTCGTTGTATACAAGCTCTACGGCGTCAAAATCTCCAGCCTTATAAGCTTCCATCAGGTACTCGGCTACCGGGCGAACTTCATCAAATGAGAGGTTAGAGAAAATGTCCCAGTACTTCGTGTCGACTTTGTAGTTTCTCTTTTTGAAAAACTCCATGGCCTTCTTTCCCAGAGGAATGATGGTAACTCCACCGAACTCATTCTGCTCCTTGTACTTTGTTTTCAGAAGGTTGACAGCTGCTTTAAAAACGGAGCTATTGAAAGCACCACACAAGCCTTTGTCAGAAGAAACAACAACCAAAGCGACCCTGTTCACCTCCCTAACAACGGCATATTCATTCTCCAAATCGTCGCTAACAGATGAAGTAACATTTCTAAGTATACCTGTCAGCTTCTCAGAGTAGGGGCGCATTTGCGTAATGCGGTCTTGCGCTCTCCTCAACTTTGCAGCCGCCACCATTTTCATGGCCTTAGTGATCTGCTGAGTAGAAGTGACCGACTGAATTCTGCCCTTAACCTCTTTTAGGTTCGCCATATACTTTCTATTTGAAAAGTCCGCCAGTGGGCGGACTCACCATGCTATTTAGGATACGTAACTTTTTTGAAGACTCTTAGCCGTCTCGGCCAGGGTGTTTATCACGCTGTCTTCCAGCTTACCCGCACGAAGCAAATCCAGTGCATCCTGATGCTGCGCTGACAATAGTGCAAGAAACTCTTTCTCAAAGGCTTTCACCTTGTCCAAAGGTACTTTGTCAAGGAAGCCTTTTGTTGACACGTAAATGATAGCGATCTGATGCTCAACCGACATTGGGCTGAACTGAGGCTGCTTCAATATTTCCTGGTTTCTTCTACCCCTGTCAATTGTGAGCTTGGTAGACGCATCGAGGTCGGAGCCGAACTTGGCAAAAGCCTCAAGTTCACGGAACTGGGCCTGATCCAGCTTCAGCGTACCAGCCACTTTCTTCATCGACTTGATCTGGGCATTACCACCCACCCTTGACACAGAAATACCAACGTTGATAGCAGGACGCACACCTGAGTTAAACAGGTTGGTTTCAAGGAAAATCTGTCCGTCAGTAATTGAGATTACGTTAGTCGGGATGTAAGCAGAAACGTCACCGGCTTGCGTCTCAATAATCGGAAGGGCTGTCAATGATCCGCCTCCTTTTACTTTGCCTTTCAATGACTCTGGAAGGTCATTCATTTGGCTGGCAATTTCATCGTTGTCGTTGATTTTGGCAGCACGCTCGAGCAAACGAGAGTGAAGATAGAATACGTCACCCGGGTAGGCCTCACGTCCTGGCGGGCGACGAAGAAGAAGTGACACCTCACGGTAAGAAACCGCCTGCTTGGAAAGGTCATCATAGATAACCAAAGCAGGGCGTCCGGTATCACGGAAGTATTCCCCGATAGAAGCACCTGTAAACGGCGAAAAGAACTGCATTGGTGCCGGGTCGGATGCAGCAGCCGACACGATAACAGTGTAAGGCATAGCTCCTGCTTTTTCAAGAGAAGCAACAATACCTGCTACGGTAGAGGCCTTTTGGCCTACCGCCACATATATACAGTAAACAGGTTCGCCCTTTTCGTAAAACTCTTTCTGGTTGATGATGGTATCGATGGCCACAGCGGTCTTACCTGTCTGACGGTCACCAATGATCAACTCCCTTTGACCACGACCAATTGGAATCATGGCATCAATAGCCTTTACACCAGTTTGCAGCGGTTCGTTTACCGGCTGACGATAGATAACACCCGGCGCTTTTCTTTCAAGCGGCATTTCGTACAAGTCGCCAGTCAAAGGACCTTTACCGTCGATAGGATTGCCAAGTGTATCTACTACTCTGCCGCACATGCTATCGCCTACTTTAATGGAGGCAATTGTCTTTGTGCGCTTTACAGTAGCACCTTCTTTAATTCCTTTTGGGTCGCCCAGCAATACTGCACCTACGTTGTCTTCTTCCAGGTTAAGTACCAATGCCTTCAAGCCGTTTTCGAACTCTAAAAGTTCACCGGCTTGTGCCTGAGTAAGTCCGTAAATACGGGCCACTCCATCACCTACCTGAAGAACTGTTCCTACTTCTTCGAGCTCAGCCTCAGTTCTGAAGTTTGAGAGCTGCTCTCTCAAAATCGCTGATACCTCGTCAGGTCTTACGTCTGCCATTAGTGTATTATTATGGTGTTTTTAAAACTTCTTAATGTATGAACTTGAAATCAATTTCGTCTTCAAATCTTTGAGACGAGAATCGACGCTGTCGTCTAATTGAAGGTCGCCCACTTTAATGATGTAGCCTCCCAACATCTCCTTGTCTACCTTCTCTGTCAACTCGATTTCCTTCTTGGTAATCTCTTTCAACAGCCTCATGAATTCCTTACGAAGATCAGGTGTCAAGGCAAAATTGGTGGTAACTGTTGCCTCGGAAATACCCTTCCTCACATTATATTGATGGGTAAATTCACTTGCGAGCATTGGCAAAATGAACTCCCTGTTCTTTCTTGTGATAATATCGAAAATGGACAGGGTCAGGTCATGCACCTTGCCGGCGAATATCTTTTTAAGAATGGCCAGCTTGCGGTGGTGCTGAATAATTGGGTTTTTAAGCATCAAAGCAAAATCCCTGTTAGCCTTGCACAAGTGATCAAATGCGATCATGTCTTCGTTGACCTTATCAAGCACTCCCTTTTCCTCTGCCAACTCCAGCAAAGACTTGGCGTATCTTGTGGCTATCCTGAATTCTGACATCTTAGTTGACTTTTAGGTCTTTGATGTATTCGTCTACCAGCGCCTTTTGTGCTTTGTCGCCACTTAGGTTCTTTCTCAAAACCTTCTCAGCAATGTCTAAAGAAATTTCAGCCACGAGGTTTTGTACCTCAGCCAGAGCAGCCTTCTTCTCATTTTCGATAGAAGACTTGGCATCGGCTATCATTTTTTCGGCAATTTTTGAAGTGTCGGCTTTTGCTTCTTCCTTGATTCTATTGGCGGCAGCAAGAGCCTCTTTCAATATGTGGTCTCTTTCTTTTCTGGCATCCTCCAAAAGAAGCTCATTGTCTTCTTTCAATTGTGCCATTTCCTCTTTGGCCAGCTCAGCTGATTTCAAGGCATCGTTGATGAAGCCTTCTCTCGCTTTAAGGGCGTCAGCAATCGGCCTCCAGGCAAATGTAAGCAGAACAATAAAAACGATTATGAAAATAACCGTTTGCCAAAATATAAGGCCTATCCCGGGTGTTAAGAGTTCCATTATTTTATCACGTTTACAGTCAAAAACAAACGGAGGCTACTAAGTGCAGCCTCCGTGAAGCCATTTTTAGGCTTTGAATGAGATAAGCAAACATACTACCACACCAAAGAGGGCAATTACCTCAATAAGTGCAGCAATAATAAGCATACCGGTTTGGATTCTGCCGGCAGCTTCTGGCTGACGAGCCATTGCTTCCATTGCCGAGCCACCGATGCGACCGATACCAATACCTGCGCCTATCGCAACAAGTCCGGCACCGATACCAGCGCCCATAATTGCCAAACTCATGTCAAGCAAAATAGATAACCACATAGTTTTATTATTTAATAGTGAAAATGGTTTCGTAATTAATGATGCTCTTCGTGATGCTCCTCAATGGCAAGGCCAATATAGAGCGACGAAAACATCGTAAAAACATAAGCCTGGATCGTGGCAACGAGCAACTCGATAAAGGTAATGAAAACCACTATCAATGTTGACGCAAAGCCCACCATATAGCTCTCGAATATGAATATCAAACTAATCAAGCTCAGAATTACAATGTGGCCTGCGGTGATCGCCACAAACAATCGTATCATGAGAGAAATAGGCTTAGTGAAAACGCCAATGATCTCAACAGGAACAATGATGAACTTCAATGCAAACGGAACTCCGGGGGTATTAAAAACGTGTCCCCAATAAGTCTTGTTTCCGCTAAAATTTGTGAAAAGGAACGTGATAATGGCCATCACGCCAGTCACGGCAATATTTCCAGTGAGGTTGGCAGCACCTGGCATCAAGCCAAGCAGGTTACCAAACCAGATAAAGAAGAATAAAGTCAACAAATACGGCAGATACCTCTCGTACTTGGGGCCAATATTAGGCTTTACTATATCGTCTCTCACAAAAACGATGATTGGCTCGAACAAAGACTGAATGCCTTTCGGCGCTTCTTTGGGCCGTTTTTTGTATCCTCTTGCCACCGCAAGAAAGATTACTATCATCAAAGTGGCATTCAGGAAAAGAAAGGCCACATTTTTCGTGATCGAGAAGTCAATAACTGTACGGCCTTCTGCTACAGGCAGAATATGTCCGTGCTCATACTTGTAGCCGTTGTATTCAACGATGTTGTGATGTTCATCATAGAAATTACTGCTGGAAAATACTTCCAACCCATTGTCTGGCGAATACAAAATAACTGGCAGGAAAAGCGTGCCATAGTGGCCGTCGAAGAAATGCCACTCATGTGCATCCAAAATGTGATGATTGATCAATTCTGAAGGATTAAAGGTTCCCCCTGTTTCCTCTGCAGCTACCGCCAACGGGCTATTAAATAAAATAATCACCAGTGATAACACGGTGATTTTTAATAGGTTGGCCCTCTTATGATTTACACCTTCATCCATCAATTTGAACGCTTTTCGAATTTGAGCGCAAGTTAGTCATAAGCGTAAATAATTCAAACCCAAGAAATAATAAATACAGGGCAAAGAAAGTCATGATGAAACTGGTGTTTTCTTCGCCAATCGCCACAAGGTAGGTGATTGCGACCAATAAACTTGTCAGAAGACGAAAGGAAATACTGCCAATGACGAAAAGGACGAAATTTTGACCATCGTTGTTTACAAAATTACTCTCGGCCCAAAGTAGCAGCAGGGACTGAAGCGAGTAGAAAATAATAGCCGCTATCGCCGTTGAATGGATATATTGCCCGAAACCGGAGGCCAGCAATGCAAAATATGCTCCAACGACAACTGCTGAAAAAATAAACAGCTTGAGATAGTTATTCATTATTCTTTGGGAAGGCGCTTGTAAAGCAAATAAAGAGAGCCAAAAAGTGAAATGAACGAAAGAGACAACAAAAACACCGGGAACTGAAGCTGAAAGTACTTGTCGGCATAGTATCCGGCGGTTACTCCCACGCCTATAGTGGCCAACATTTCAAAACCGACACCGGTAAACCTCAGAAAAGTTGAACCGGTGCCAGCGTCTTTTAGTTTTCCTGCCTCAGATTGTTCAGGACTGGGCTTTGAGGAGCGGTCTTTCTTCCGAATTTTTTTCTCCAATTTTTATTTCCTTAACAGTTACACCCATCTGGCATTTTCCATTGAAAGAAGCACCCGACTCAATAACCAGTTTATTGGTGATAATGTCTCCATTGATAACTGCTGAGGGCTTTAACACAAGCATTTCTGTTACTTCCACTTTGCCGTCCACCGTGCCGGCGATTTCAGCATTTTGCGCCAATACATTTCCCTCAATGTAAGAGGAATGACCAAATGCCGCCTTTGACTTAGTGATAATATCACCAATAACTTTCCCTTCTACCCTGATGTTGCCGAAGGTTTCGATACCTCCGCGAAGGATAGTTCCCTTTCCAATAATGTTGCTGGAGTTGCTGAGCTCTTCGGCTTCCTTAATTTCCTTGTTATTAAACATGGTCATAATAAATAAATTAAAAAGCTACGAATTCTTCAGGATCCACCGGCATTCCATTGTGCCAAAGCTCAAAATGCAAGTGAGGCCCGGTTGTCAATTCGCCTGTGTTGCCTATAATAGATATAATCTCGCCGGCGCTGACAAAGCTACCAACGTTTTTCAATAATTCCGAATTGTGCTTGTATACTGAAATCAAATTACTTCTGTGCTGAATACCAATCACATAGCCGTCATTTTGTGTCCAGTCGGCAAGTATAACAGTGCCGTCGGCCACACACTTGACCGGCTCATCTTTTTTTGCCACCACATCAGTCCCATAGTGGTTGTTCTTAGGGTTGAATTTGTCAGAAATAATGCCTGAAATGGGCTGAAAAAGGTAGATGTCCTGAAGATCAGAGCCAATAGAAGAACTTACAGGCAATATCTCAGAGTCAGCACTTTCGAACCTTTGTCTGAAAATTGAGTCGATAGGTGCCAGTCTTTCGCTGTTGATCTCAGAAGCCGACAACACTCTTTCCTGTTGCTCAGACGCCCTCAGGGCCGATTCGGTTTCCAACATGCTTGTGTCGCCCGAAAGCACCAGTTTCAGGTTATCGATGTACAAGTCTTTGTTATCCATCTCAACAAGCATAGAATCCACTTTGAGTGAAAGACTCACTAATTTCCGATTGGTTTCCATTTGCTGATGGCGTGGGTCGTACCACTTAGCTAAAATGGTGGTAGCCAGGTAAAAGCAAATCGCAAAAAAAACTGATACTACAACAAAAGCTAAAAGCAGGAGCCTTGCGTAGTTGAACCTGATGGTGCTCTTTTCCGCAAAATTCTCCTCACTCCGTATGATTAGCAGATAGCCGGTGGTAAGCCAGCTGGATAATGTTTTCTTATTTTTCAAATCCTTTTAGGTTCTGGGAGCCACAAAATTATAGAATAAAATAAGACCTTCTTATTTTTATGTATTATTGAGACATTTTTGAGCGTTAGCAATTCAAATCAATTCAGTTGACCCAACGTATTTCACCATACCATTTCCTCAGTTTTCTTCTTTTCTCCTATCTCCTCGTTGGTTGCAAAGGAAGCAAAATAACTCCGGTGGGCGACGTGTATCATAATACGACTGCTCACTACAATGCCTATTTCTACGCCAGAGAACGAATCCTCGAAGTTGAACAAAATTTGCTCAATTATGGTGAAAGAAATTACAACAGGATTTTACCTATCTATCCTCCCATGGATTCGTCTTTTTCCAAGGCTAACGAGGAGCTGATAGAGGATGTTGTTAAAAAGGCTTCCATCGCTATTCAAAGACATGAAAACAGTAGGTGGGTTGATGACAGCTACATCACCGTAGGCAAGGCACGGCTTTTCAGTCTCGATTTTCCGAATGCTGTAGAAACGTTCAAATATGTGAATGTGAAGAGCAAAGACAAGGACACACGCCACCTGTCGCTGGTTTGGCTTTTTCGCACATTTGTTGATGCCGGGGAATACAACAATGCCACAGCTGTGATCGACTACCTGCAAAGAGAAAAACTCAGCAAGGATAACAAAAGACTATTCGCTCTTTTTAAGGCCCGTTATTATCAGTTGACCGACGACCTCGACAACATGGTGAAAAACCTGGTCGAAGCGGTTCCTCTTGAAACTAATCACGACGAGAGGGCAAAAATCTATTTCATTATTGGTCAGGTGTATCAGCAATTGACCTTTGATGCGCTGGCGTATGAAAACTATCAGTCCTGCCTGCAGAACAACCCTCCCTATGAGCTGTCGTTTTATGCCAAGCTCAACATGGCGTCGGTTACCCAGCTCACCAATTCGGATGACCTCAAAACTGTGAGAAGGTATTTTCGGAAGCTCTTAAAGGACGAGAAAAACATTGACTTCAAAGACAAGATTTACTACGAGCTGGCCAACTTTGAGCTAAAGCAGGGAAATTATGATGAGGCCATTGAAAACTACAACTACTCTATTCAATCCAGCACATCGAACCCCAGGCAGAAGGGTTATTCATACCTTCAGCTTGCCGAGGTGTACTACCGCCATTTCAAAAAATATAAGACTGCTCAAAGCTACTACGACAGCACCCTGAGTGTGCTACCGAAAGACGAACCCAACTACGAAGCGCTGAGCCAACGGCTCGAAATACTTACCGCTTTTGTGGAACAGGTTACAATCATTGAAACCCAGGACAGCCTGCTAATGCTTGCAAAAATGCCCGAGGATGAGCTGGACAAGTACCTCGATGATTACATCGCTGCCAAGGCCAAGGAAGCTGAAGACAAAGAGAAAGCCATTGCTGAAAGCAAAAAGGGCCGACGTGGAAACCAGGCCGTGAACTTCCAGACTCAGGGTAGGGAAATTAATGTGCAACAGCAGGGCACCTGGTATTTTTACAGCGCTTCGGCTGTCAGCCAGGGCCGGCAGGAGTTCGCCAGGGTTTGGGGCAACAGGCCCCTGGCCGACAACTGGAGGCGATCAGTGAAGCAGGGAGAGATTGCAGCAACGGTAAGGGATGCCGAGGCACCAAAACAAACAGCACAGGCTAATCCTGACGAAGCGATTGCGTCCATTTCCAAGGAAGATTTAATAAAAACACTTCCATTGACTCAAGAGGCGCAAAATGAAGCACTTGCGAAAGTGGAGGTAGCCCATTTCCAGCTCGGCAACATCTACAACTTCCAGTTATTGGAAAAAGATAATGCCGGGATCACGTTCAACACCCTCATTGTAAGGTTTCCGGATTCAGAGCATGCCCCAGAGGCGCTGTATGAACTGTATCTCATCTACAAAGAGTTGGACAGTGCTATCTATTCTGATTATGAGAGACAGCTAATTACCCGCTTTCCGGAATCCATTTTTGCCAAACTGATTGTAAATCCACGGTATCGGGAAGAAAGCTCCGCAGCGTCGGCCAAGCTCCAGAAAATGTACGCAGAGGCGTATGGCTATTATCAGCGGGGTGAGTACAAAAAAGCAAGGGAAATCACTTCTGAGGGGCTTTTGGCTTACGACGATAACGATTTTACTGACAATATGAAGCTGCTGGACGTTATGCTGATCGCAAAGCTGGACGACGTGTACAGGTACCAGTTTGAGCTGAACAACTTCATTACCACCTACTCCGAGAGTGAGCTAATTCCTTATGCGAAAACACTCGTGAAGGCATACGATGATTTCCAGCTAAACCTTGTCAATAGCGCAAAGGCAAAATTCAAACAAGAGTTCGATCAGCTCCATTTCTTCGTAATTATTTATCCGCCTGACGGCAAATTGCCCGATGAACTTCCGGGGAAAGTCGACACTTATATTAAAACCAACCTACAAATTCAGGGGCTTACACTCGGCAATTTGATTCTTGACGCCAGAAGATCGATGATTTTAGTTAACTCGTTTCCAGGTAAAAAAGAGGCGGCTGAGTTTTATCAAAATTTCAACAGCAACAATACCTTGTTTAAGGAATATGGCACCATAAAATTTTATAATTTCGTAATCACAAGAGAAAACTTCAACGTTTTCTATCAAACCAAAGACCTGGAAGCTTACTTAACCTTCTTTAACAATAACTATTAATGAAGAGCAATAAAATCAAATGGCTATTGATCACCCTTTGGGTGGTTTTCATTTGCACGATGGTTGGTGTTCCTGTGTTCTTTAACATGATCGGAAACAATTCCTTTGGTCTTTTTGGCGAACTCCCCGGCCTTGAAAGCCTTGAAAACCCCGAAGAAGAAACTGCTTCACAGCTATTTTCAGCTGACAACGTGCTGCTGGGTAAATACTTTAGAGAAAACAGAACGCCGGTAACCTACGATGAACTTTCGAGAGAGCTCACAGAAACGCTTCTTGTCACCGAAGATCTCAGGTTTAGTGAGCACTCCGGTATCGACTTGCGGGCACTGGTAAGAGCGGTCGTCGGAAAACTCACCTTCAGCTTTGCCGGTGGGGGCAGCACCATAACGATGCAGCTAGCGGAGAACCTCTATAAAACTGAGCAAGAGAACAAAGGGAAATTGCATAATGTCCCTGGCCTTGGGCAAATCATCACCAAGTTCAAAGAATGGATCATTGCCGTGCAGTTGGAGAAAAACTACACCAAAGAAGAGATCCTGGCGATGTACCTCAACACCGTTCCGTTTGGCAGCAACGCCTTCGGAATTAAAGCGGCAGCCAAAACCTTTTTCAACAAAGAGCCGAAACAAATTACCTACCACGAGGCTGCCCTCCTCGTTGGCCTGGTAAATGCGCCAACCAGGTACAGCCCTATTCTCAATCCTGAAACCTCCATGCGCAAAAGGAATGAGGTACTATACAACCTTCGCAAATACAATCGAATAGATCAGATAGCCTACGATTCTCTCAGAGCCAAAGAATTTGATTTGCAGTACAAGGTTGATGGACACAATGAAGGCCTCGCTACCTACTTCAGAACAGTCATAAGAAACTTCCTGATGGACTGGACCACGCAGCACGGCTATGACCTTTTCGAGGATGGTCTCAAGATTTATACTACCATAGACAGCAGAATGCAGACCTACGCCGAAGATGCAGTCAGACAACATATGGACACACTTCAATCAGTGTTTATCAAACACCTTGAAGGCAGAAATCCCTGGATCAATGAGGATTTCACCGAAGTGGAAAACTTCATTGAAACTACCATGCAGAGAACCAGCTACTACAAAAGCCTGGTAAAAGAATACGGCAAGGACGCTGACTCGGTCGATATATTGCTCAACCTGAAAAGGCCTATGAAAGTATTTAGCTGGGACGGCGAAATTGACACACTTATGTCGGCCTATGACTCGCTGAAGTACTATAAGCACTTTCTTCAGGCTGGTTTCATGGCAATGGATCCGCATTCCGGCCACATAAAAGCCTGGGTCGGGGGAATAGATCACAAATACTTTCAGTTTGACCACGTGATGCAGGGAAAACGGCAGCCCGGTTCTACGATCAAACCCTTCGTTTATTCAGCTGTAATAGATAATGGATACTCCCCTTGCTATGAGGTTGCTGATGCCCCCATCACCTTTTCGTTCCCCGGGCAGGATCCTCCCACCTGGACACCCAGCAATGCCGTAGGAAACCCCACCGGCCAAATGATGACCATCAGAAGTGCTCTGGCACAAAGCGTCAATACTATTACCGCCTATTGGATGAAAAAACTCGGCCCACAAACTGTCGTCGACTACGCACACCGCATCGGTATTCAAAGCGACTTAGCAGCTGTTCCTGCGTTATGTTTGGGTGCCGGCGGCGAAGTTTCAGTTTATGAAATGGTCGGTGCTTACTCCACTTTCGTGAACCAGGGCGTATGGACAGAACCGATCTTTATTACCCGTATTGAAGATGAAAACGGCCGAGTGCTCCAGGACTTTGTTCCGCAAACCAGGGAAGCTCTGAGTGAAGAAACTGCCTACACCATGCTGTACATGTTGCGAGGAGCCACCGAAGAACCTCATGGAAGCGGAGGCGGCCTTTCAAGAGAAATAAAAGCTAACAACCAGGTGGGCGCAAAAACAGGCACCACGCAAAACGCCTCCGATGGCTGGTTTATGGGAGTGACCAAGGATCTCGTTGCAGGTGGCTGGGTTGGTGGAGACGACAGAAGTATTCACTTCCGCAATTGGGCCATGGGGCAAGGTGCCAGAACAGCCATGCCCATCTGGAACAATTTCATGCTGAAAGTGTACGCCGATCCCGACCTTGGCATTGAAAAAGGCCCTTTTCCGAAACCTGTCAATGGTCTGTCAGTTGAGCTCGACTGTTCGAAGCATGATCGCACGCAA
The DNA here is from genome assembly GCF_032999765.1 of Imperialibacter roseus. Lineage (GTDB taxonomy): Bacteria > Bacteroidota > Bacteroidia > Cytophagales > Cyclobacteriaceae > Imperialibacter > Imperialibacter roseus. The sequence continues at coordinate 5,446,504 of NZ_CP136051.1, forward strand.
GGCATCGATTCTCTTGGCGTTGATATTGAAAAAGTATCAGAAGACGACATCTTTTAAGGCATGTCATCAGGTGAAATTTCGCTGACCTCATACAAGACGGAAGATGTCCTCTTGCTTCCAAATGATCCTGGTGTATACAGGTTCAAAAATAAACACGGCAAGCTCATTTATGTAGGTAAAGCAAAAGACCTAAAAAAACGGGTAGCTAGTTATTTCAACCGATCCAATCAGCTTAGTCGCAAAACCATCAAGATGGTCGGTGAGGTTGCTGAAATAGAATTCACTATCGTCAATTCTGAGTTCGATGCGCTACTTCTTGAAAACAACCTGATTAAGGAAAATCAGCCGAAATACAATATCCTGCTCAAGGACGACAAAACCTTCCCTTACATTGTCATCCTGAAAGAACAGTTTCCGAGAATTATTTCCACCAGAAAGGTCGACAGGACGAAAGGTGAATATTTCGGCCCTTACACCAGCGTGAAGGCCATGAAAAATGTGCTTCAGCTCCTTCGTCAGCTCTACAAAATAAGAACCTGCAATTTTGACCTCTCTCCTCAAAACATAAGAAAAAGAAATTCAAGGTCTGCCTTGAATACCATTTAGGGAACTGCCTGGGGCCCTGTGAGGGGCTACAGGATCACAATGACTACCTGGAAGAAATCAATCAATCAAAAGAGGCCCTGAAAGGCAATCTATCGGTTGTAAGAAACTACTTCAAAGAGAGAATGCAAACCGCAGCCGAGCAACTGGCGTTTGAAGAAGCGCAAAAGTTTAAGAACAAGCTAGACCTGCTTGAAAAATTCCAGTCAAAGTCATTGATTGTCAGCAACAAGATCACCAATACCGATGTATTTACGCTGGTGTCAGATGAGTCCTCAGCATTTGTCAACTATATGAGGGTGGACGGTGGTATTATCAATATTTCCGACACCCTGGAGATAAAAAGAAAACTTGACGAAACCGATGAGGAAATACTACAGTTGTTAATGATAAGCCTGCGAAGCAAATATGAGAGCAGCAACAAGGAAATCCTTACCAACAAACAGGTAAGTCTTTACGATGAGACGCTGAGTATCACGCAACCAGCAATAGGTGACAAAAAGAAACTAGTTGACCTTTCAGTAAAAAATGCCCTTTTCTTCAAAAAGGAACGTTTTAATCAAAAACTCCAAAGTCAAACCAAGGAAAACCGGGTGCTCCTTCAAATGAAGGAAGATTTAAAGCTGACGCAAACACCCATGAGGATTGAGTGTTTCGACAACTCCAACATTCAGGGCACTCACCCTGTTGCGTCAATGGTCTGCTTTATCAATGGCAAAGCGGCCAAAAAAGAGTACCGTCATTTCAACATTAAAACCGTGGTAGGTCCCGACGACTTTGGCTCCATGCGTGAAATTGTCTACCGAAGGTACAAACGGGTTATTGATGAAGGTCTTCCTCTCGCCAACCTGATCATCATCGACGGAGGCAAAGGCCAACTAAGTGCAGCGGTCAGCTCTCTTAAAGAACTGGGTATCTATGGCAAGGTTCCCATCATCGGCATAGCCAAAAAACTGGAAGAGCTCTATTACCCGGAAGACTCGATTCCAATCCACCTGGCAAAAAAGTCAGAGTCCCTCAAAATCATCCAGCAACTACGTGATGAGGCCCATAGGTTTGCCATCACATTTCACAGAGCCAAGAGATCCAAAACTCAAACCAAATCTGCTCTTGATGACATTGATGGTATTGGAGAAAAGACAAGAAGTCTCCTGTTAAGTGAGCTGAAATCTGTCGAAAAAATCAAGCGGGCTTCTATTACTGAACTTTCGAACCTGATAGGTCAAAAAAAGGCGTTGCTCGTCAAGGATCACTTTACGTCAATAGACACAAATAAAAAAGGGGCTTAGCGCCCCTTTTTGCATATAACTGAAAGTAATTAATACTCCCACAATTCATTTTCGAAATCCACCAGTTCATACTCCAGTCTCTGAGAAGCAAGTACACCTTCTTTCTGCGACTTTGAATACACATCAATAATCCTTTGATCCTGAGGGTTAGAGTATTTCACCAGCGTGGCACTAAAGAGTCTAAGCAAAAACGCATCTGACATCTTTCTATGCTCTGCCATATTCTGAGCGTTGTACCAAACAGCTTCGTCGGGCATGGTTGCAAACAAGTCCACTATATCCTTATATCTAAACGAAGCGATTGGCTTCTCGTACAAGGCAGGGTTCTTGTCAGCAGGCAAAAACATGCTCAGTGCCTGAATGTCATGATACATTCTAGAACGGTTCCTGTCAAAATACCAATCCTCACGCAATTCAAAAATAGAAAAATCACGGGTATTAAACTCTAGCGCTGCTGGAGCTGCAGCCTCACCACCACCAGCCGGAGCTGCTGCGCCGCCACCGCCCCAGTCACTGGCACCCCAGTCGCTAGCGCCCTGATCGGCACCAAAACCCATCGCTTTTTCCTCCTCGGTCAAGCCGCCACCCTCTTCGGGTAACTTCAGGTTTTCAAGAAACATCTCTTTTGACATTCTGTTGGTAAGGGAATCATTCATATAAGGAAACAACAACCCAGCCTTAACTGCCTTCACCAATAATGTAGGCAATTCTCCATTTATCGCATAGAATGGTTGATTTTGTTTTTCACGCAAATCCATTCTCCACCACAACTCTTTCTTGAACATGATCTGAGATTCATGTACCGGAAATTCCGAGTTTGGGTTATACCCCGGCTTTGCCTCCTGCGCCTGCAATTCTCCCATAGAGAGGACTGCGATAAACAGAACAAAACCAATTACATAAACAAACTTTTTCATACCTGTATAATTTATTGTATTCGAACTGTAAGAATTCTGGGGCCATAGTTATTAAAGTCCTCTGTGGCACCTTTGAAATTCATACGTTGTACTTGCTTAATGTCAATTACTATGGCATCACCGCTCCTTGCCTGGCCAGCTATGTCAGCCAAGTTGATGTCCGGCCCCTGGAATCGGCGAACTACAACAGCTCTCGCACCTCTTACCAATGCAATTTCCGAGTCGGTTACTCTGAATCTTGCATCGTTAGGGAGCAAAGAAGCAAATGACTCATCAGGCTCGGCTCTCAATTGAAGCGCTCTTGGTGGCTGAGCCACACCCATTTTCATGTCAACCGCTCTACCACGGTCATACACCACTATTTCAGGCTTGGGTATTCTCTTTACCGTGAAAGTTTCTGTTCCAATCAAGTTTCCTCCACTCGATACGGCTATGTCCACTTTTGCTGCCTGAGGTACAACGGTAACAAAGCCCTTCTTTGAAGGATCTTTTGTAGCAGTACCACCTGTTACATTAAATGAAGGATCATATGCTTCTCCCATTGCGGGCACCTGTATGTTCAGCTCGTTACCGCAATTCAAGTACAAAGCTGACAATGAAGCAGACTGCACCTGTATTACCGGCTTTGACACGAAGTATTTCACAGTATTTACGAAAGTCGTATCCTTGCCTCTTGAGTTTACCGTAATAGCAGCCTCAAACGTCTTCTCTGCCCGTCCGTTTACGTAGTTTCCAGGGGTGGCAGTAAATTCTACCTGACCCATTCCACCTACAACTGGAATCTCTTTCCCATCAATTGTCATCTTGGGGTTAGCAGAGGATGACGATGCTGCAATAAACAACTCAGCCCGGAACTTGGTACCCGCAGCCACTATGTTTGACTCAGGCCTAACCATGGCAACAATCTGGTCAAACTTAAGGTCAGCAGCACCCACCTGCCTCGCCAGCAAATCCAATGCTCTTGCTTCTGAATCTATCACCTCCATTTGAAGCTGACTCAACGTAGCAAGTGCACCCACCATCGGTGTATTGTGTCCGAAGTTGAGGTCTGCAAATCCTTTAGAGTTCTGTTCAGGGTCGTTAGCAAATACTTCTACGTCTTTGGCATCAAGAGCAATATTTTTAAACGTTTCGTCACCAGTTGTCTTACGCAAATAGTCCGAATAGCTGTTCAAAAGTTCCCTTAGTTTATCGCCTTCCCCCTCGTTGATAAACAAGGCCGGAGCTGTATCGATATCCTTTTGACCTATAAGCTGTCCGTGCTCATCTTTACCTCCGGTTAGTTCAACTAACCTGGTTTTATAGGTTTCAACTTCCTGAACGGTCTTTTCTGTTTCTTCCCTAAGAGCTTTAGCCTTTTCAAGTACAGCCACGTCATCGGCTCTTTCACCAGACTCAGTAACAGCGGCTTCGATTCTTCCAATTGTTCCTAAATTGCTCGCAACCTTCTCTTGAACGGTTGCTTCGAGACTCATATTGATCAGTACAAATTTCTCCAGCACACTGTTACTTACCTGCAAAGCAAGAAGTGCAGTAAGCACCAGGTACATCATACCAATCATTTTATCTCTTGCCGATTGTTTCCCTCCAGCCATAGTTTTACTTTTTGGTGGTTAGTAGAAATAAATTAACCTTTCATGGCAGTAAGCATGTTGCCATAAACTTTGTTCAGTTGCGTAATATTCGTTGTAAGTTTAGACAGTTCGCCTTTGAACTGCTCTGTGTCCTTACCGGCCTGCGCAATGCTTTCCATGGCAGTGCCTATGTTTGAATAAAACTTCTGCATCGCCTTCAGGTGAGTATTAGCATCCTGAAGTTCCATCTCATACACTGCATTCAGCGCACTAAGGTTTTTAGTCACACTTTGCACCTGAGAATGATATTCTTTAGCATCTTTTGAAGCGTTGGCCATCTCTGTCATAGCTGTAGCTGTAGTAGCATAAGCTTTGTTCATATCTGTCAACGACTTGGAAGCGGCTTTCACATTATTTGCGTACTCGTTGGTAGCAACTGACGCTTCGCCTAGTGCAGCCATCTTGTTAGATGTGTCTGCAAGGCCTCTCATGCCTTTACCTAAACTGTCCAATAACTCGGGGCCAATTTTAGCTTCCGCCAGAATTTTGTCCATTTTTTGGCTTGTTCCGTCACCCACAGCAACCGCAGTTGGTCTAGGTCTTGCCGGGCCTCCGTCGAAGTCGTCAGCCAATTCTGGATAAACTTTTGACCAGTCTACCTCCTTGTGCTTCGGTTCGAATGCACTTAGAAAGAAAATGATTGCTTCTGTGGTAAGTCCAATACCCAACATCTCACTCGCACCGGGAAGGTGAAGGATTTTGAACATGGCACCGACAATTACGACAGCAGCGCCAATACCATAGACTTTGGGCATTATTGTTGAAAAGAGAAGCTCCTGAAATCCGCCTTTTTTGCTCATCTGTTTAAAAATTTAAGTTCTTAGAATGGGTTTAGGTTAGTGTTTAGAATTCACTGCCAGCTGACCTTCCGAGGTAAGTCATAGCACAACGGAAGCCTATACTTGCTCTGGAAGTGTCCTTATATTCAAATGTTCTTGTACCTGTCTCAAGATAGTAGGCGATGTCTTTCCACGATCCTCCTCTTATTACTTTCCTAGGTTCATTATCATCGTTATAAGTTGGGTTCAGATCCCACACTAACGGAACTGAAGCCTCATCAAATGCATCTTCGCACCACTCGGCTACGTTGCCCGACATGTCATAAAGACCGAAGTCGTTGGCAAAAAACGTTGCCACCGGTGCTGTGTAAGCGAATCCATCATCGAAATAGTTACCTCTGCCTGGCTTAAAGTTGGCCAACAGACAACCTTTCGTGTTTCTTATATACGGGTTACCCCATGGATACTTGGCCATATCTCTGCCTCCTCTTGAGGCATATTCCCACTCGGCTTCAGAGGGGAGCCTGAAGTTAGGCATCCTGAATAAGCCCTGGTCGGCCCGATAAGAATTCAAATGCTCTGTTCTCCAGTCGCAAAATGCTTGCGCAGATTCCCAATCGACACCTACCACAGGATAGTTGTCAAAGGCAGGGTGAGACCAATAGTACACCATCATAGGGTCACCCATATGGTGTGTGTAATCTCTTACCCAAACAGCAGTATCGGGATAGATATCTTCCAGCGTGATACCCTCTGGCATGTCTACTTCTGATCCCTCGGACATTGCTACAACAAACTGACGATACTCATTGTTGGTAATCTCAGTATCATCCATGTAAAAACCACCAATTGTGATTTGCTTGTTGAAGTTGATCTGCGTAGCAGCCACATCTTCGTCCGCCTGTCCCATGTGAAAAGTACCCGGAGGTACTGACACCATTCCAAATGGTATCGTCATCTCCCAACCTTCCCGGTCAGGAACACCCACAAGCTCTCCTCTGTCGTCATACCCACCACCGCCAAGGCCAAGTAGCCCACACGATTGTGACACGACAGCAAAAATAATCAGAAGAGCTAAGTTTTTTACAACACTCTTTTTATTCATAACACCTAGTTTATAAAAAATCCTGCAACTATAAAACAACACAAAGTTTACAAATATTATCATTAAGGTCTTTTATACCAATTTTTTTAGAGTCGGTTAACGCAATTTTAACAAAAAAAAGAATAATTCCGTTAATTACCCCTCTTTTGTTTCACAAATAATCCACTTCGGGCGGTAAAAAGCTTCCGCTATCAGAACCTAAACCTTGGTGTTCGGATGATTTTCTTTCCGCCGCCGCCTGTGAGCCCACCTAATTTGTATCTGACAAAAACTTCGTGAGAGGTAGATTGTTTTGCTTCTCTGCTTTCTATTACATAGTCAAAAGAATATCCGACTTTCAAGATACCGTCTTTGAGGAAGTTATACCCCAGAAGTACAATCATAGCTTCAGACTCCCTAAAGCCCAAGCCTCCCCAAAGTTTATTTTGGTAGGTAGCAATGGCGCTTGCATCAAAAGTAAATGTTTTGAAGGTAGACCTAACAAGAACGCTTGGACTCACTTCCAGATTGTAAGTGGGCTTAAAGGAGTAGCCGGCCATCAGGTTAACTGATCTTTCAAGCCTGTTTTCTATTTGTGCGATTCCAAAGTCAAATGACGGCGATAAAATATGGTTGATGCCTACTCCAAGATAAAAATCGGTATTGGAATACATGGCTCCGAAGCTAAGGTCTGGCCTAAGCTGAGACTCCCGGCCGCCCTTGTTAAGTGGGTCATTCGGATCGACAAATCTCCACTGATCAAAGTCTATGGTTTGCATGACCAATGAAGGGCGAAGACCGATGCTGACCCTTCCCCGGTTAAAGTTTTTGTAGTAAGCCCCAAGGAACTGCAGGTGCACGTTGGTCAACGGCCCCAACTGATCGTGAATGGCTGTTACGCCAACTGCGCCGGGCATGGTTGCCAGCGGCATACCGAAGTTGAACTGCTGAGTAGTGGGGGCGCCGCCGGACCCGTCGAAAGAAGTTGCATAACCAGCCCACTGCGTTCGGTGCAGGGCAGACACATAGCCACTTTTCTCTTGCGTCAGCCAGGCTGGGTTATAAAGGGCCTGGTTGAACATGTAGTGGCTAAAATGAGCATCTTGTTGTGCAGAAGCTGTGTAACCAGCACCCGTCAGAAGAATAATAAAAAACAATTTGTTTCTCATGCAGCTTATTCGTTGCCGTTAAGGTAGTTAAACTAGCGTAAAAGCTAAAGTACTTTCTACAACAACCTGAAAGCCTGCCAACCTTAGCTCAAGCTACACTAATCCGTTTGCCATTTTAATATAGAGCTCAATGGCACCAGTCATAGAAGGGGCATTGGGAAGAGGCGCTTCAATGTCGAGCACCAGGTTCGCATCTCTGGCAGCTTTTGCTGTCGTCGGGCCAAACACCGCAATTCGTGTGTCGTTTTGCTTAAAATCCTTAAAGTTGACAAACAGGGAGTTGATCCCTGATGGGCTAAAGAAAGCCAATATGTCATAGTAAACATCCTCAAGATCTGAGAGATCGCTTGCTACGGTTTTGTATATGATAGCCTCAGAAAACTTGTACCCATTTTCCTCAAGAAAAACAGGGATGTCTTCCTTCCTTATGTCGGAACATGGGAAAAGGTATTTTTCGTTTTTGTGCTTTTTGATAATCTCTATCAGGTCGGTCGCTGTGCGAAGACCAGTAAAGATTTTTCTCTTCCTGATGACGATGTACTTCTGGAGATAGTTTGCTGTTTGTTCTGAAATACAAAAATATTTCATGTCAGCTGGTATCTCAATCTTGCTTTCAGCAGCGAGTCTGAAAAAGTGGTCAACAGCATTTCGGCTTGTAAATATCACGGCTGTGTGCGCCAAAATATCCACTTTCTGCTGCCTGAACTCTTTAATATTGGTTGGCTCAATTTTTATAAATGGCCTAAAGTCAACCTTAATATTATATTGCTCTGCAAGTTTGAAGTATGGGGAATTTGGGTCAGAAGGTTTTGGCTGAGAAACTAAGATACTTGATACCTTTTTAAGCCTACTCTTATCTTCCAAGATCATATCTGCGCTATTTCCTGTTTTGAGTGACTGCTACACTTTCGATCAAAAAAACATCCATTTGATCAAAAGAATCGCTGGTAATATTTCGGTGGCGCAAAGATATGAAAATAAATGAAGTTTTTGATAGCGGGTTTCAAAAGCTAATTTATAAAACATTAAAAGCATGACGGAAATTAGGAAGGCAATTGCAAACCCGGCCATATTACTAATAAGCCACTGTGATGCTGTTCCGAAAAGATAAAAAAAGAGCACGTAGACGAAAAGTGCTATACTAAGCAGTATAAAAATGGTGCGGAGGTATTCAAAAACCTGTAGGTAGATGGCTCCTCTCATTTGGAAGATTTCTCCAAAAATTTGGATGAGGAACCTCTTCGACAACAGGAATGCCATTATAAGCAATGCATAAACAACCCATTCGCTAATATAGTTTGATAGCGTTGGGGCAATGGCAGCCTCCGTAGACAGGTAAGACTGGCCGATAGTCAAAAAGAATGCGGCCAGCATACTAACCAGCATGTGTATGGTGATGGAAGGAGTGGAAAGAAGCCGGAAGCCGCTCACCATTTCATCCCTTACCCTGAAGCTTAGCACCCTGTTGAGGTCGATAAAAGATCGGAAAATACGAGAGAACTGCAGGCGGAAGAAACCCGTGGTAACTAAGAAGGCTATTGTAAACAAAAGTATAAAATGATCCCTCTTGTCGATAGAGCGTTTGACCGGGAGAATTACTTTGTCATTCGTCCCGCTGCTTTCCCCATGAGCGATTGCTGTTATGTCAGCCGATGACAGCAACCCCGTGTCTTTGTGTAGCACGACAAAAACAGAATCCCTGGCAAACTTGCTTCGCCATTCGCCCAAATCAAGCTGAAAGCAATCTTCCTGGGTTTCACCAAGTATAAGCTGGGTATCCACCCAAACAGCAGTGCCAATCGGTGCACATATCCTCAAAAAATGGAGGTAATCGCCGTTTAGCTGGATATAAAACCCTACAAGTGCCGGATCGGGCAGCGTAGCTTTGAAAGAGGGTTCAAAACTGTTGGATTCTGTGCTATAAAACCATCGCTCCTCCAGAATCCGTCTGGTTGCACCACTCTCCTGTGCGGAAGCCTTGCTCAAGCCAAAAAAGCAAAGAAGAAGTAAGAGACAATGGTATTTACTCATGGGCGGACATATCGTCACAAAAATGACAGCTTAAATTGTATAAGCAAAACACTTGGGTTTTTTAACGCAACCTTGCTGCGGCGCACTTGCTAAAACCTGTTGACAAAGCCGAAATGAACTTTGGGCTGAGTTACGTCCATCGGCTGCCCTTTGGTGCCTCCTACCGCCAGCATCAGTCTGAAAATCCCGTTGTTGACTTTCAATACCATGCCCCCTCCTACCCCAGCTGCATACACCCAGCTACCCGCTTCACTGCTAATAATTCCCTGGTCAGCAAATGTGACGAAATAGCTTTCCTCCTGAAACAAAAACCTGAGCTCAGCCACTCCCACGCCATAGTGCTGGCCATAAAATTGATTTTCGTTGAACCCACGAAGCCTTCTCAAACCACCAAACCTGAAGAGGTCATTCCTGAAAACCTGGTCGTTGAGAATGGAGCCCACATACACCTGCTGGGCAAAAACAACAGCCTTCGCCGGCTTCAAATAGTTTTCGAGATACCCTTCAATGGTCGTCTGAATTGATTTGAGCTGGACATCATTGTATAGCTCAGGATCAACCATACTATTTCTGACTATCTCTTTTTGGCCAACGCCAATTGTCAGCCCCGATGACATGCCTTTTGACGGCAGCAGCAGATCATCAAGCTGAGTATAAGTTATACCCACCTGGTACTGGTTCATCCGGCTATCGGCATTGATGAGTTTGTCGGCACTACTGATTCGATTAGCCGACAAAAGACTGTTTTGTCTGAAGTCTACTCCAAACCTAAGCTTCAGGAAATAACCAATGGGAAGCTTAAAGCCAGCCTGGGCCGACCTGGTGACAAAAGAGGAATCTTGTTTGAGCTGCTGAAATGCACCATGAAAGTCGAGCGGCGAGCCAAGCAGCACAGGATGATCGTAGGCTACTTCCAGCTTTTGAGAAGCCACATTGAAGTTCTGCCAGTTTAAATACACATGTTTGCCGGTTCCAAACAGGTTGTGCAAGTCGGTTTCGACCTGACCGGTTAGCAGCAGCTTGCCCGTTTCGGAGTTTTGATCCGGCAAAAACCCAATGACTCCGTCAATTTGGTTGACCTTCAATTCGTCGACGGCGAGGCTAACTCTCGCCTTGCCGGCGTAAAACTCTACCTGGGGGCTTGATGAGGTTCTTAAATATCCGCTGTTATTAATTCTGGAAGCGATGCCTTGAAAGGCCTTCTCAGAATAAGGGCTACCTGTTGCGATAAAAAGATACTTCTGAAGGAAACTGGCCTTGGTCTTGCCTTTTTCTCGTATCACCAGTGAGTCAAACACGATCTGCGGCCCTTTCTCCACCTCAAGCGTAGCCCTAAGCGTGTCGTGCGAAAACACCGCCTCTGTGAAGTAGAGGCGGGCAAACGGGTAGCCGTTGTTGAGGTACAACTCAAGGTCTCTGGTAAATCCTGCTTTATTTTGAAGGCTTCTCCAGGATGAATATTGTTTGCCGTTCCTGGCATTTCGAAGAGACAAGTATTGCTTTTTGCCTGCTGACAGAAATCCGTTGACCGTATCACCTTTCCAACGTAGGTCATGAAAATCAGCGAAGATGTATCCGGCGAGCCTGAGCTTCGAGGTGATTTGCCTAAGGGTTGAAACTACCTGAACAGAGTCTGTAAATTTTCTGTTGTCCAGGGTTTTTAGGGCATAACTGGCCAGTGTGTCGGCAGGTTGAATGTTTATTGTGTATACCTGCGACATCGCTTCGGTGGTGCCGAAAAAAGCTAAGGCCCCCCATGCCAACAGGCAGCTTGCGAGTCTCCCCAATGTTTTGCTTAGTTTTGCTGGATAAAGTAAACGCTCTTGGCCGGAATTTACATTCATATTCCTTTTTGTTCACAGGCATGTCACTATTGCGACTTTCATTTCAGCACCTCGCTGAAACTAAAAAGTGACCTTATTGCATCAATCTGCCATGAAATTACGCTTCAAAAAGGGTATTTAAACAATGAAGCCATAGAAACCGTCTATTTAGGCGGTGGAACACCGTCGCTGCTTGACGAGGGCGACTTGCAGCAGGTTTTTGGCGCATTGAAAGAAAGCTTTGAGTTGACGCAGGTAGCGGAAGTGACGCTGGAAGCTAATCCGGAGGATTTGACAACAGCTAAGCTTGACACTTTCAAGAAACTTGGAGTCAACAGGCTGAGCATCGGGATTCAATCGTTTTGGGATGAACATCTGAGATTTATGAACCGGTCGCATAGTAGCAGCCAGGCGCTGAAATGCGTGGAGCTTGCACAAAAGGCCGGTTTCGAGAACATCAGCATTGACCTGATTTATGGCGTACCCTTCAGAGATCACTCAGTGTGGCAAAATGATCTGAAAAAAGCGATTGAATTAAATGTTCCGCACATTTCGGCGTACTGCCTGACAATTGAAGAAAAAACGGCCTTTGGCCAATGGCAAAAGACAGGCAAGCTGGCCCCGATAGACGATCATTTTGCTGCTGAGCAATTTGAAATGCTGGTTTCAGTTTTGGAAAGCGCCGGTTATGAGCAATACGAGATTTCCAACTTTGCCAAGCCCGGGAGGTATTCGAAACACAACACTGCCTACTGGCAGCAAAAGCCCTACCTGGGCATTGGCCCAAGTGCTCACTCCTACAATAGCGTAAGCAGGCAGTATAATGTCGCCAACAATGCCGCCTATATCAAGGCACTCAATGAAAGTAAAATTCCGACAACGGTGGAGGTGCTGGAGGCTAATCAGGCTTTTAACGAGTATCTGCTAACCACGCTTAGAACCATGTGGGGCACCAGCCTTGAACTGGCGGGTACAAAGTTCGGTGTTGACCTTTTGAAGGAAAAAGAAAGGGAGCTTTCGCTTCTTCGCAAGGAGGAGTTATTATTTACAACCGATAGTACACTATATTTAACAAAAAAAGGCAAACTTTTTGCAGATGAAATCACTTCTCAACTTATGCTGTAGTGAGCAAAAGAGAGATTGATTGCCGGACACCTCAGGATTAAAATGGAAAAAGAAGAGAAAAAGGCCTTTATGCTTCTTAAGTCGCTTATCTTCCATTATCATGGACTAGATGAAGATGAGCAAAACATGCTGAACGACTCGGCCGAATCGCTTGATGCGTTTGATGAGTTGCAATGGGCCAATACTTTTATTGCCGAGGATTATCTTTCTGCGTTCGACCGCTCCAGAGAATACCTGAACAAGGTGATAAGCAAACTTGAGAAAGAAAAAAGGATAAAATATCTCCTTTCCGTGTGGCAGGACAATGACAAAAAGGGCTACCTCACTGAAATGGAGGCCACCGCCATGCTAAACCTTGCCAAGGACTGGCACATCGAAAAGGAGATTATCAATATTGTGAAGCAGTAGCTTACAAAGACATCATGTCTTTGAACTTGGCAGCCTGCCTCCTGCTCACTTCCACCTTTTCACCGCCTTTCAGCTGCACCATTAGCCCACCATTGAACCAGGGCTCGATAGACTCCACCCAGTCGAGATTAACGATATGCTTGCGGCTTGCCCTGAAGAAAGTTCTGTCATCCAATCGTTCATCAAGAGCGTTGAGCGACTTATGAATCATGGGCTTGAAGTTATCGAAATAGACCTTTATGTAATTGCCATCTGATTCAAATAACCTGATGTTTGAGAGCCTGACAAACCAACACTTGTCGCCATCCTTCACAAATACCTGATCGGTGGCGCCAAGTTTTTTCTGCGGCAAACCTGACAGATCTTCCTCGCCTTGCGCTACTCCTTCGTTGAACAGTTTCTTAACAGTTTCATTCAATCGTTCCGGCTGAATGGGCTTTAGCAAATAATCAAGCGCATTGTACTGAAACGCTTTGATAGCAAATTCATCGTACGCCGTGGTGAATATAACCTTTGGCACTCTTTCCAGGCTCTCAAGAAGCTCAAACCCAGTTTTGCCCGGCATTTGGATATCCAGAAAAATCAGGTCCGGCTGCATGGTGTTGATTTTTTCAAACGCATCATCAGCATTGACGGCTTCTCCTATCAGTTCAATGTCTTTGTGTACGCTCAGTAAAGTTGTTAGCTCCTTCCGTGCCAACCTCTCGTCGTCGATTATCAGTGCTCTCATGTCTAGATCTATTATCAGTAATTAAATTGTTTCAGGAAATTTTAGTTCAGTCAAAACCATATTTGTACCCTCGTTCGCAATTTTAAAGGAGGCGCCGCTTCCGTAAATAAGCTTCAATCGGCGCTTGGTGTTTTGCAGACCATATCCACCGTTGGGACTCACCACCCCATTCTTGTACGACCCGCTGTTTCTGATCTGCACCATCAGGGTGTTGTTTTTCACTTCCGTGGTCACCTTAATATGTCCGCCGTGCTTAAGGTTGGACACGCCATGTTTAATTCCATTCTCAACCAGGGTTTGAATCATCATGGGCGGCACCATGTAAAGGTAGGAATCGGGATGGATTTGAAATTCTGTCTTAAGTCTTTCTTCGAATCGGATTGTTTCGAGCGCAAGGTAATCCTTTACTGTTTGAAGCTCGTCCTGAAAAGGAATCAGCTTCTTTTTGTCAAGAATCAGGGAATATCGCAGTATGTTGGATAACTGTGTAATGGCTATTTTCGACTTCGACGGGTTTTCGTCAACCAACGCCCTGATGCTATTGAGTGCATTAAAAATAAAATGCGGGTTCAACTGCGACTTCAGGTTGTTGAGCTCTATTTCGTTGATGGTTGCTTCAAACTGAAGAGACTTGTTGTACCTCTCAAAATAATGAAAGGTAAAATAAATCAACGCCCAAATAAAGGTGAGTGTCCAGGAGATGAGGACGTTCGCACTCATTGTTTCAAAACTGAAATCACTCTTCATCAACGTGCCCAGGCTGTACTGAAGCGCCAATAGAAAGAAGTAGTCGATAATGCCCACCAGAAAGGTGGAGAATATCACCTTAGGGATAAGAATTGGCCATGAATTGCCAAGCCAATTTCTTTTTATAACCAATAACCGTAAGAAGTGCGTGATAAGGATATAGAAAGCCGTCGAAATGATTTGCCCTGTAATGTCGGATAGCGTGAGTGTTTTTGCCGTCGACAGCAAAAACAAATTGCTGAAGCCGTAAATCGACCATCCACCAATCTGACAAATCCAATATATCCGCCTCTTATTGATCATCTTATGGGCGAAATATAAATAAAATCCACACTTGGTCTAATACATTCCGGTTAAGTGGAGTGTTTCTCAATTTCAAACCGTTAGCGGGCCCTTTCAACGGGAGGTAACTTCCTCCTTCTCAGGTTCTTTTTCTTGTCTGGCAGGTTTCTTCACATAAGGCCTTATGATAAGTCTTGTGCTTCGGTCAAACGTGAAATAATTCCATATCCAGTTGCTAAGCACGATCCACTTATTGCGGAAGCCAATAATGGACAGCAGGTGAATGAACATCCAAACCCACCAGGCGATAAAGCCTTTCATTCTTATGTTGCCTGGCAAATCGACAACGGCTTTGTTTCTTCCAATGGTGGCCATGCTGCCCTTATCAAGGTACTCGAATTTCTTCATTTCCTTCCCCTTGTCGAGGTTAACGAGGTTCTTTGCCAATAAGGTTCCCTGCTGAATGGCCACAGGCGCAAGCATAGGCAAGCCATTCGGGTAGGCTTCCGTTGGGAAATAAGCCACGTCGCCAATGGCATAAACATTGTCGGTGCCAATCACCTTGCAGTATTCATCTACTTTGATACGGCTTTTGAAAACAGAGGCATCTGCCACTCCAGGCAAAATGTTGCCTTTTACACCGGCCGCCCAAATCAGCGTACTTGCCGGAATGCTCATGCCATCATCCAGAGTAACCGTTTTCCCATCATACGATTTGAGCTTCTTGTCAACCAACACCTGCACATCGAATCGCTTAAGGTAGTTGAAAGCGTTTTCGCCGGCCTCATGGCTCATGCCATTGAGCAGCCTCGGCAGGCCCTCCACTAAATAGATCATCATCTTTTTGAAGTTGATCTCAGGGTAGTCCTTGGGCAGCACATGCAATTTCAATTCTCCAAGCGCCCCTGCCAGCTCAACTCCCGTGGGGCCACCCCCTACGATGACAAAGTTCATCAGGCTTTGCTTTTCTTCCGTGTCAGATTGCAACACAGCTTTTTCGAACGACTGTAAAAGCTGGCTTCTCAGGTTGAGTGCGTGAGGAATTTGCTTTAGAGGAAAAACATTTCTCTCCAGCTCACTGTCGCCGAAATAGTTGGTGAGCGACCCGTTGGCTATGACAAGGTAGTCATAGGCCAGTTCTCCTATCTCAGTAATTATACAATTCCTAGACGTATCGACGGACTCAACCGTGGCCATTCGAAAGTAGAAGTCTTTGAAATTCTTTAGTCGCTTTCTCAAAGGGCCTGCGATAGAGTCGGGTTCAAGCCCAGCCGTGGCCACCTGATAAAGGAGAGGTTGAAAAGTGTGGTAGTTGTGTCGATCAAAAAGAACTACCTGAAAGTTTTTTTTCCTCAATCCTTTCGCTATTTTTAAGCCTCCAAATCCACCTCCGATGATTACCACTCTTTTTTTGGAGGTCTGAGGAATCATGATATCGCCCGATTTTTTTGTTTGTTCTGACATAATAGGAGATAAAGGTACATTGACTAACTTCTTATAATTATTCTATTTTTTTACTAAATTATACCAGAATTATATTCTGATTTTTTTAAGCATCGGCAATTATTATTTTGATATTGTGGCTGCTCCAGTTCTTAAAAAATTCCCTTCTTCCGTTCCTCTTCATAGCCAATTTGGCAAGGTTCATCAGCTCATAAATTGTACTTTTTAAATAAAACTGGAGTAAGCCTGTCCCATTTTCTGAAATTCGCTCACTTTTCTTACCTCAGAACGCACCTCTTCATTAATATGTTCTGTAAAAATAAGAAACAAAGAATATAATTTTGCGTTCATTTTGGTCGGAACCAAGAAACAGAACATTATTAAAGAATTGGAAAAGACCAAAATTATGAAAAGTATTTTTTTGAGCATTGCGGGTATAGTCTTGATAGGAAGCACCTTCACGAGCGACCTTGTAGCTAAAAATCCCTACAAGCTCTCGCAGGCGGAGATTGCAGAAATCATCAACAGCCTCAATAACGAATTAAGTGTCAAAGACATTCCTGTGTTGCAGGATAAAATTGTGGTGTTTGACGAAAGCTGGAATGTGTTGCTGGAGCAGCCACTTCAGGAAGTGTTGGAAAAAGATCCTTCTTCAAAAGAAAGATCACTGATAAAGAAAAGTGAGTTCCTGATGGAGTACGCTGGAAACAGCTACTACATGTTGGAAGACTAAAAACATAAAGGTTAGTAGTTAGTTTAAGTAGGTGGTTTACCCCGATTCATCGGGGTAACACATGGTAGGTTTAGGTGTGGAAATCCCGCTGTTTTTTTCAGTGGGATTTTTTATTTACGCCCTTTCGAGTTCTTCCTTCAGAAACTTCGACGTATACCCTACCTGCCTTTTTGCCACTTCCTCGGGTGTGCCTTCCACAAGTATCTGCCCCCCTTTGTCGCCACCTTCAAGCCCCAGATCGATGACGTGATCGGCTACTTTGATCACGTCGAGGTTGTGCTCAATGATAAGGACAGTATTGCCTTTGTTCACAAGCTTGTTCAATACGTCAATCAGGTGCTGGATGTCTTTAAAGTGCAGGCCGGTGGTAGGCTCGTCAAGAATGTACAGCGTTTTGCCCGTGTCTTTCTTTGAAAGCTCAGTTGCCAGCTTCACCCGCTGCGCCTCCCCGCCCGAAAGCGTTGTGGCATGCTGGCCAAGTGTGATGTAGTCCAGGCCGACCTCGTGCAGGGTCTGAATCCGTCTGAGGATTTTGGGCTGGAACTCGAAAAACTCTACGGCTTGCTCCACAGTCATGTCAAGTACGTCTGAAATTGACTTGCCCTTGAACCTTACCTCCAGCGTCTCCCTATTATAGCGCTTGCCCTTGCAGGATTCGCACGGCACATGCACATCGGGGAGGAAATCCATTTCGATGACTTTCATGCCCGCCCCTTCGCAGGTTTCGCAACGGCCACCTTTTACGTTGAAAGAGAAGCGGCCCGGCTTGTAGCCTCTTATCTTCGCCTCGGGAAGGTTCGAGAACAACAGACGAATATCTGAAAAGGCACCAGTATAAGTGGCTGGGTTAGAGCGTGGCGTTCTGCCAATAGGTGCCTGATCCACTTCTATTACTTTGTCGATATGTTCAACCCCTTTGATCTCTTTATAGGGAAGGGGTTCTGATCTGCTGCCGTAAAAATGCTTCCTGAGAATGGGGAAAAGCGTTTCGTGGATCAACGAAGACTTGCCACTACCTGACACACCGGTGATGCAGAGCATCTTGCCAATTGGCAAAGTCAATGTTACATTTTTCAGGTTGTGGCCTGTGGCGCCTTTCAGCACAATGCTCTCTCCCTTTCCTTTTCTTCTTTCCTTCGGTACAGCGATCTTGTTAATTCCGTTGAGATAACCGGCTGTTAGCGAATTGCTTTCTAAAACCTCCTGAGGCGTGCCAGCAGCTACCACCTGGCCACCGTGCCTTCCAGCTCCCGGCCCGATATCAATGAGGAAGTCACTCTCCATCATCATATCACGGTCGTGCTCCACCACTATGACGGTGTTGCCAAGATCCCGGAGGTCTTTCAGTGCCTTGATCAGCTTCACGTTGTCACGCTGGTGCAAGCCAATGCTTGGCTCATCAAGAATATATAACACGCCAACAAGCTGAGTGCCTATTTGTGTTGCAAGTCGAATACGCTGAGCTTCTCCTCCGGAAAGCGTTCTTAGAGGCCTGTCCAGGTTCAGGTAATCCAGGCCAACGTCCAGCAAAAAGCCGATTCGCTTCCTGATTTCCTTCAATACCTCGGCTGCTATGATGTTCTGCCGCTCGTCGAGCCGGGTTTCCAGCCCTTCAAACCATTCCGAAAGCTGGGTGATGTTCATGAAAGACAGCTCGGAAATGTTCTTGTTGTCGATTTTGTAGTGCAGTGCTTCCTTTTTAAGCCGGGCACCCTGGCAGGATGGGCAGATGGTGCTGACTGTAAATTCATCCACCCATTGCTGCATTTTGTCGGAGCCGCCGTCCTTTTGCTTTTCAAGGAAATTGATGATGCCCTCAAATTTGGTATTCCACTCTGTGCCTGGGTATTTGACTGAAGCAACTGCTACAGGTTCGTCGTCGCCAAACAATATTATCTTCAACGCCTCCTCCGGGATATTCTTAATCGGGGTAGCCAGACTTAGCCTGTGTCTTTTGAGAATGACCTCCAGCTTCTTGAAAATCCATATATCCCGGTATTCACCCAAGGGTGCTATCCCTCCCCGGCTGATACTGATGTTGGGATCTGGCATGACCGACTCTCTGGATATTTCCTGAATAACCCCCAGGCCATTGCAGTCCGGGCAGGCACCATAGGGTGAATTGAAGGAGAAGGTATTTGGAGCCGGGTCGTCGTATGCAAGCCCCGTCTCAGGATCCATCAGTGTCTTGGAAAAATGAGCCACGCTTCCATCTTCCAGCAAAATCATCATGACCCCCTTGCCCTGCGTCATTGCTGTCTTGGTAGACTGGGTAATGCGACTGGCGTCTTTCTCACTTACAACCACCCGGTCGATCACAATTTCGATGTCGTGGGTTTTGTAGCGATCCAACTGCATCTTGGGGGTGATCTCTTCCAAGGCACCATCTATCCTGGCCCTTGAAAAGCCCAGTTTCCTGATTTGCTGAAAAAGCTCCCTGTAGTGACCTTTTCGGCCTTTGACAACCGGAGCAAGGATAGCCAATTTTTGGCCATCGTATTGCTTAAGAATCTGCCTGATGATCTGATCCTCACTTTGCTTGGTCATTTTCTTGCCTGTGAGGTAAGAATAGGCGTCGCCTGCCCTGGCATAAAGCAAACGAAGAAAATCATAAATTTCAGTGACCGTGCCTACTGTAGAACGAGGGTTTTTAGAGGTGGTCTTTTGTTCAATCGAAATGACCGGACTAAGTCCATTGATTTTGTCAACATCGGGTCTCTCAAGCTCGCCAATGAACGAACGTGCGTAGGCGCTGAAGCTTTCCATGTAGCGGCGCTGGCCTTCTGCGTAGATGGTGTCAAACGCCAACGATGACTTACCGCTACCACTAATGCCCGTAATGACCACCAACTGATTTCTTTTGAATCTCAGGTCAATGTTTTTCAGGTTGTGCTCCCTGGCTCCGAAAATCTCGAGAAAGTCAATACCATCTGTGGCCCCATTCACCAACTGCTCCCCATTGCTTTCGGTTGTGGGTTGTGGTGCTTTTAAAGTATCTTTTGGCATGCTGTTGATGGATACAAAACGTTTTTAAAATAAATCAATTTCCGGAATTCAAGGCATCGGTTTGGTTGTCGGTTGGCAGTACTTCAACATGCCCCTTCGGTAGCCTGAGCAAATAGCTTTTTCCTTTCCTGACATTTAAAGCACCCCTCCTTAACCACGGATTGTGCAGTCTGAGTTCCTTGTATGACAAGCCTCTCGCCTGGGCAAAGTCAACGAGACTGGGTATGTCTTCCGTAACCCGCAATGTATCGAGCGGAATAATCGGATACAGTAGCTCCTGGGGAATATCATACCCGTACTTCTTGGGGTGTTCAAGTATCTCTTTGATGGCCAGAAGGCGAAACATGTATCTGGAAGTTTCTTCGTTCAACAACAGGTCGTAGTAGGAGTTTGTCTTCTGCTCTTCAAGTTCATCTGACAGACCTTTCATCCCCATATTGTAGGAGGCTGCTGCATTTGTCCAGTCCCCAAACTTCTCTTTTGCTTTGAGCAAGTATTTTGCGGCGGCGGCTGTTGAGGCAATCGGATCATATCGCTGATCAACTTCCCGGTTAATTTCCAGGCCAAAATCATTGCCAGTGCCTTCTCGTATTTGCCAGAAGCCCACCGCTTGCCTTGGAGAAACAACATTCTCAAGGCCACCTTCTATTACGGACAAATACTTAAAGTCTGTGGGAATACCATTTTCCTTAAGCAGCTCTTCGAGCAAAGGCAGCCATCGGTTGGATCGCTTGATGAGGAAGATAGTGCTGCTGTGCCAATAAGAGTTGACATGTATTTCTCTGTCCAGCCGCTCCCGCACGTCAGTCATATTTAAAGGAACCGGCTCTCCAGCAAAACTCAGGGTGTCGGGCAGCTCGAAAACTTTGACATAGTTGTCGGGCAGCGTAACCTCTAACGGCACTGTTTCCATGGAAGCGGGGGGCGGCGTCAGGTATTCATCTTTGCCCGTGGTGCGCTTGTAAACAAAATAACCGCCGATGATAAGGATGCCGAGCCAAAGCTGCAACATGATGAATTTACGCATACTCTTATGTTCTTGGGGGCAGTACAGAATTGCCAAAACGCAAAAATACGTTTAAATCGAGACAATTAAAACGAAGGCGAAAACATGATTTGCTCGTTGGCAGTAGCAAAAAAAAGCTATTTCAGCAAAATGTTCTTCAAAGCACTGTTGAGGTGGGTATAATCAAACTTAAATCCCATCTCTTCCGCCTTTCTTGAAGAAATCTTACTGCCACCCAGAACTATCTGCGCCATTTCGCCAAGCGCCACTTTCAGAACGAAGCCAGGAACCGGCGGCAGCCAAAGGGGTTTTTTCAATACCTTAGCGGCCTCCGTGGTGATTTCTTTGTTGGTGGCTGGCGACGGGCTCACCCCGTTGTAAACTCCAGTGTAAGCAGTATTCTCAATGGCTTCCAGAAACAAGCGGCAAAGGTCATCGATATGAATCCAACTCATCCACTGCCTGCCAGTTCCCAAAGGGGCGCCGAGCCCAAATTTAAGCGGGGCCAGCAGTTGCGGCAGTGCACCACCACTTGCACTCAGCACCACTCCCACCCGGATAAGTACCCTCCTGCTTCCCATGCCTTCAACGGGGGCTGATGATGCTTCCCAAGACTTTACCACCTGGGCAAGAAAATCGTCACCAGCTGGTGACTTCTCATCAATCATCACATCGCCAGTATCGGCACCGTAATAGCCAATCGCCGAAGCGCCAATAAATACTTTCGGTTTCCGCTCTAGAGCCGAGAGCTTTTCCATGAGCAGTGCCGTCGACTGCGTTCTGCTTTCAAGTATCAGCTTTTTCCTTGCTTCTGTCCAGCTCTTATCAGCAACGCCAGCACCAGCCAAATGGACAATAGCCTCAACGCCTTCCAGAGCATCATGTTGTATCTCCCCCCTTTCAATATCCCAGGTATAGGTTTTGTACTTGTCGGCCTTTCCGGACGATCTGCTTAGCCAAGCCACTTCATACCCAGCCTGTGTCAGCAACTCGCTCAGCCGGCTGCCGATTAAGCCGCTTCCTCCCGTCACAAGTATTTTGCCTTTCGTTGTCTCTCTCATTCTTGGTGCAGTTGCTGCTGGTTATCTCTGTATAATTCACTTTTCAACTTCCGTATTAATTACGCATTTTTAGCGAACATTTGCGTTAGATAAGAAATGGTGTTTGAATGAAAAACTGCATATTCCTGCTTTCTGTTTTAATTATCTTCATTTCAGCAGGAGGCTTGTCGGCTCAAAGCAAAAATACCGGAGCCAGCTCAAATGCCGTACCTGATTTCGGCCCGGCAGTGACATCGGCTTCCCTTACAATTGGCAGCGACAAGCACGCTGGTTATGTTGCCCAGTTCGACTTCCCTCCAAAAAACCTGAAAAAGGGCTGGTGGCGGTACCTTAAAACCGTAGCCAGGGTAAAAAACCGAAAGACTTACTGGAAACTTTCAGTGCCGCCGGAAAAAGGCTCGTCAAATGTGCCAATAGAAATGTTTTCCGAGATAAAGGTTGATGGTAATTCTTCCAGGTTAACGCTTGTGCTGAATAGTGTGAATATGGATGCGTCGACACGGAAAGAGTACATGCAACAGACAAAGAATTTTCTGGAGGAATTTAAGTCGAAATTCTATGGCGACTACATTCAACAACTCATAGTAGCTGCCGAAAAACAAGCCAGAAAAACCAGCGCCGATCATCAACGGGCCGTAGCAAAAAGACAGAAGCTCATAGCTAAGCTGGAAAAGTCGAAGGCCCGAAGTGCCAATGAAGACACCGCCTTTGAAGATGGAGAGCTGGTGGCCGCCATCAACACGCTGGGACAACTGATAGCAGAGAAAGCGGCAGCGGTGGATGCTTCCCAAAAGGAAATTGCCTCATTGAAAAAGACCCTTCTGAACTATATTCAAAAAAGCGGGCGCTAGTGTAAGTTCCTATTTATCACACCGCATGTCGATCCCTTGTCTTTAAAGACTTATATTTGCAAAATCTTTGTGAATGAGGCCTTTTTATCCACCAAATCCAGAGTAAATCACGAATAGTTAAGGAGTTGTATGAAGAACACTGCAGAATTAGATCGCCGCAGAACATTTGCCATTATCAGTCACCCCGATGCGGGAAAAACGACGTTGACGGAGAAATTACTTCTTTTTGGTGGTGCTATTCAGTCAGCCGGAGCCGTTAAAAACAACAAAATTAAGAAGACCGCCACCTCCGACTTTATGGAGATAGAGAAGCAGCGTGGTATTTCCGTGGCTACCTCGGTGATGGGCTTCGAATACAAAGGCATAAAGATCAATCTGCTGGACACTCCCGGTCACAAAGACTTTGCAGAAGACACCTACCGGACGCTAACGGCCGTCGACAGTGTGATACTTGTGGTGGACTCTGTGAAGGGTGTGGAAGAGCAAACTGAAAAACTCATGAGTGTGTGCCGCATGCGAGACACGCCGGTGATTGTGTTCGTGAACAAAATGGACCGACCGGGCAAAGACCCTTTTGAGCTCATGGACGAGCTGGAGGACAAGCTGAGCATTAAAGTGCGTCCCCTCAGCTGGCCTATCAACAACGGTTCGGATTTTAAAGGAGTATACAACCTGTATAAAAAGCACCTCAATCTCTTCAATGCCAACAAAACTGCCGTTGAGCGAGACATTGTATCATTTTCGGATCTCCAAAGCCCTAAGCTGGAAGAGATCATAGGCAAAGATGCAGATACGTTGAGAGAAGATGCGGAGCTGGTAGAGATGGCCTACGAGCCTTTCGACAAAGAAAATTATCTGGACGGGCTGTTAGCTCCGGTGTTTTTCGGCAGTGCACTAAATAATTTTGGTGTGCAGGAGCTGCTCGACACGTTCATCGAAATTGCCCCAACGCCCCTGCCAAGAAACACCAATTTGCGTCAGGTGCTTCCGACCGAAAAGAACTTTTCAGGCTTTGTTTTTAAGATACACGCCAACCTGGATCCCCGCCACCGTGACAGGATCGCCTTCCTCAGGGTGTGCAGCGGTGTGTTTGAGCGTAACAAGTTTTACCACCATGTGAGGCTCAATAAAAATGTGCGCTTTGCCAACCCTACCAGCTTTATGGCTCAGGACAAAGAAACGATTGACTCGGCTTTTCCCGGGGACGTAGTGGGTCTTTATGACACCGGCAACTTTAAGATAGGTGACACCCTGAGCGAGGGTGAAATGATGACTTACAAGGGAATTCCCAGCTTTTCTCCGGAGATTTTCAGAGAACTGGAAAATGCTGACCCCATGAAAGCGAAGCAGATGGAAAAAGGGATTCACCAGCTCACCGACGAAGGCGTGGCACAGCTTTTCATCAAGCAGCCGGGTAACAGAAAAATAGTGGGCACTGTGGGTGAACTCCAGTTCGACGTTATTCAATACAGACTGCTTCATGAGTATGGGGCCAGTTGCCATTTCAGGCCGATGCCCATGTACAAAGCATGCTGGGTAAGCTCCAACAACCCGGCCAAACTGAAGGACTTCCTCGACTTTAAGGCCAACTCTATCGCACTAGATAAAGATGGTTTACCCGTTTATCTGGCGGAATCGAAAGGAATGCTCGACGTGATGATTTCCAAGTATCCGGAGATCAACTTTGCCTTTCAGTCGGAGCACAACAGGATGGCAGATAGTGAGGCGTAAACTTGCTTCCCAGAACCTAGTAGCATGATTATCACCCAAGTTTTGTAAATTAGGGTTGCATTTGCTCTAAAGCCAGAAAAACACGGCTACGCTGATGAACGAAAAACCCAATTTACCCGGCCACTTGCTTTGGGAGTACGACCTTGAGACTTTCAACTATGAGAACTCATACAAGATCGTCATTGAGAGAGTCTTGGAAAGAGGAAATCTAGAAGAATGGAGAGAGATCGTTCGGTACTATGGCGAGTCTAAGATACTTGAAACAATAGATTGGAGTGCTCAGCTGGGCACAAGGGAAAAGGAGTGGTCGAAATTCTTCCTTAAATCCGATTTTTTGGATGTTGCATAAGGATCCATTGGAAGACATAGCCGCCATGAAGCTCAATGCCATTTCCAACTCCGGTAAGCGGCTCAAGGACTTTATAGATGTCTACTATCTACTAGAGCATTTCTCTATGGACGAAATGATCGCCTTCTACACTACTAAGTACCCTAATTTCAACCCGCTCATTGCTTTGCGGTCAGTCAACTACTTTGATGATATCGATCCTGCCATTGACCCTCCCAAACTGAAGGAAAAATTGCCCTTGTCTGAAATAAAAAAACGAATTAACGATGCTGTGTTGCATTCGAAAAAGCGTTTCGGGTAGTGCAAGCTTCTACCCGGCTGTAGCATACTTTTTAATAATCGCCATTTGACCGGCATGCCATGCGGTGTGCGTAGTAATGCGGGAGAGTGCTTCTGCTTTGGTCATGGTTCCAAACTCCCGGGTAGTAACCTCAGTAGTCCAGCTTCCATCTTCCTGATCCAAAATGGCCGCCTCCAGCTCCCTGCCCGATTCGTCGAGCAACCCTTTGAGCTCCTCAAGGTTGGTAAAGTGCCCCAAGTCCTTTATGCCCTGCCCGACTGTCGATAGCTTCACCTGCAAAGGCCTTCCAAATACATTTTTGGCAAAAAGCAGTTCCACTTCTGCGATGTGCCTGAATAGCCAACCTATCGAATTGCTATCAGGATGGATTCTCCTGGAAAGGCATTCGGGTGTGATGGCTGCTAGCTGGTTGGTGAGCCTGGTTCGGCCCATTTTCCATATCGGAAGTAAGATGTCAGTGGTCATGCGCTCTCGTTTAACTTGTTGATGAATGTAAGGGATAAAATTTTACAGGCTTGCTTGGTCAGCAAATTTATTAATCGTAATATTGCAATGTAATTATAAATTATGGGTGTAACAAAGACAGATCTGTTTACGGCTGAACAAAACGACCTGGCCCTTATCGCCAAGGCATTTGCGCATCCGGCTCGTGTGGCCATCGTTGACTACTTACTCAAAGCTAATGCCTGTATCAACGGCGACCTTGTGGAAGAACTCGGTTTGGCACAAGCCACCATCAGTCAGCACTTGAGAGAGCTAAAAGACATGGGCATTATTAAAGGCACGATTGAGGGAGTCTCTGTAAGCTATTGCATTGACCCTGTTCGCTGGGCTGAAATAAAGGGCCTTTTCAATAAGATGTTTGACAGGCACCCCTTCTGCTGTTAAAAAATTTACTTACAAGCATCGTAATATTGCAATTAAACATTAAGAAATATGCAAACCTCTGAAGAACTAAAATCCATCGTTCGGGAAAAATACAGCAAGATTGCCGAACAAGACATCGCTGTGAACCAATCATCATGCTGCGGAGCAGGCGGATCGTCTACCGAAGTGTATAACATAATGACCGACGACTATACCGGACTGCAGGGCTATGCTCAGGAAGCCGATCTTGGCTTGGGATGCGGGCTTCCTACACAATTTGCTAAAATCCAAAAAGGAGATACGGTTATTGACTTAGGATCTGGTGCTGGAAACGACTGCTTTGTGGCCCGGCATGAAACCGGCGAAACTGGCAAAGTAATCGGTATTGATTTTACCGACGCCATGATCAGAAAGGCACGAGCCAATGCAGAAAAACTGGGTTACAACAACGTGGAGTTCCGCCAGGGTGATATTGAAGAAATGCCCGCTTCAGACAATGCTGCGGACGTTATAGTCAGCAACTGTGTACTTAACCTTGTCCCCAACAAACAAAACGTTATCAAAGAAATATACCGGGTGCTGAAGCCAGGAGGCCATTTCAGTATTTCAGACATTGTGTTGGTAGGCGACTTGCCAAAAGCTCTTCAGGAGGATGCTGAAATGTATGCTGGTTGCGTAGCTGGTGCTATTCAAAAGGATGAGTACCTGGGATATATCAGCGAAATGGGATTTGAAAATATCACCGTGCAAAAAGAAAAAGCGATTGTGATACCCAATGATATATTGAGTAAGTATCTTTCTTCAGCCGAAATAAATGCTTTTAATAATGGACAAACAGGGATTTTTAGCGTTACGGTCTTTGCCCAAAAGCCTGGCAAATCAGTTAAAATAGCTGTAGTAACAATGGATAAGCTTCCTGCCAATGCCTGTGCTCCTGGCTCGGGCTGCTGCTAATCATATTTACAAAATCAAGACAAAACGAATGTCACTACTGCCCAAAATAGAAGCCCGCATTAAGACATTGCCGGTCGACAGTATTCCTTTGGAAAGAAAGGAATTACTCAAGTTATTAATCGACTATGTGCAAGACAAAAAAAACGAGGGGGTAGTGCCCCGGCTCAATTTCATCTGTACCCATAATTCCCGGCGCAGTCAGCTATCGCAAATATGGGCCAAAACAGCAGCGAACCACTTTGGCGTTGACGTTGAAACGTTCTCCGGCGGTGTGGAAGTCACTGCGTTTAACGAAAGGGCAGTGGCAGCCATTCAACGAGCAGGTTTTAAAGTCACTAAAAAAGCGAATGGCAGTAATCCTATTTACTTCGTTTCTAACCAGGCGACAGGCGACCCCATTACCGCCTTTTCAAAAGTCTACGACGATCCCGCCAACCCACATACCGGATTTGCAGCGGTAATGACTTGTTCAGATGCCGACGAAAACTGTCCTTTCATACCGGGCGCTGAAGCCCGGTTGACGATTAGGTACGAAGACCCAAAAGCGTTTGACAATACACCAGAGGAGGCTGCCAGGTACGACGAGCGCTCCCGGCAAATCGCTACTGAAATGTGCTATGTGTTTTCGGAGATAAAATAAGCTTTTCCGATAGATACTGACCAACGGGAAAATTGGGTGGTTGCGCCTGATTTTATATTTTCGCAGCAAACCAAACACAACATGAACAAGACTATTCTTTTTTCCGGGTTGCTATTTTTTACCCTGATTGGTTGCAAACACCGGGTAGTTGTAGATGCGCCAGCTATTTTAAGACATTCTCCGGAGGAAGTAGAGGCCATTTTAGGCAAACCAGATAGTACTTATGCCACCGAGACACTTGCAGGCCCCGCTCTCGCACAGCATTTCAGGATGTATAATGTGGAGGTGGAGTATGTAGACAACAAAGCCAGCTACATTTCTGTAAAAGGCCCTCATGGGCTCCCATTTTCAGAAGAAGCACTAGAGGCTTTCAATGCAAAAGCCTTGGGGGAACCCACCAAGTCGGCGGATGAAAAGGTGCTGCGCTGGATAAAAATGCAGGCGCCAATTGAAGCCATTAGCTTCGCAGCCACACACTACGACAGCCTGCAGAATGTAGACAATTTTACTGTCACTATTATTGGAAGGAAATAGGTAAAATTGCGACGAAAGACTATTAAACGAGAAAAGGGGAGCTGAGCTCCCCTTTTCTCGTTTAATGATTTCTATCCCAACTGTGGGCCGTTAAACTGCACTGCCCAAATAACATATTAGAAAGTGTAGGTATACTTTAGAGAGAAGAGTCTTTGCGGCATGTATAGCGAGAACAACTCCTCCTGATCACCAAACTTATACACCTGCTGATCTTTTGCGTTAAGCAGGTTCTTTGCTGATAGGCTTAGCGCTGACTGGCGGCTTCCTCCAAACTGCTGTGTCACGTTCAGGTTCAGGCTATTGAATGGCTTTTGATAAACGTCAGGAATATTAGATATGCCGATGAAAGTGATTGTTTCGCCCTGCACATTGTAAGACAAGTTCGTAGAAAAACCAATTTCATCATTTTGATACAACAGGTAAGCGTTTACGACATAGGGCGATTGCCCGGTCATTTCTCTGTAAAGTTTTACAGAAGATGCATCGCCACCTTTGTAGCTCACTTCACTGTCGTATTCGGTTTGCCCCTGCTCACTTACCGTTACTGTCTTTCTGTTAACCCGTGAGGCCACAATCGACACGTTAGATCCTATTGAGAAGTTCTGCAAAGCAGGAGTGATAAAGCTCAGGTCTTTCCTTACTTCAAACTCTGCACCATACACCTGGGCTTCGCCCACATTCCTTGGCTTTAGCTGACCGGGATTGTTAGGGAAGAAAACCAATGCGATGTGGTCAGTAAAGTCTTTATAAAAAACTGATGCAGATACCATTTCGCCTGGGGTGAAGAAATACTCCCACCTCAAGTCATAGTTGAGTATTTGTGCCTGCTTCAGGTCCAAATTACCCGAGAATTGTATTCTGGTGATAGGGTCTTCGATAAACGCCGAAGACTTCTCCTTGAAAGACGGCCGTGCCAGTGTTTTGTTGAATGAAGCTCTCAGGTTCATATTTTCCTGTAGCGCATATACAAAATTCAAAGACGGCAGCAGGTTAGTTTTGTCCAATGTTTTGGTGTTGTTTTCAAGCTGGCTGGAGTTGTCCTCGTTTAGCCTGACCCCAGTATAGAACATCTTGACATTTTCCACTCTCACACCATAAATTGATTTCAACTTGCTAGTGATATTCATTTCGTTCATCACATAAGCTGCATATGTGGACTGGCTACCATCGTAGTTGTTGTATGCGTTGCTGTTGTTTTGAATATAAAGCCCACCGGGGTTTTCTACAGAATACAGGTTAGGATTCGTTAACAACCAGTTTGGGTCATTCTGTTTAACCTCAAAAGTGGAAATAGGCGCATAGTTAAAAGAGTTAACAGTGAACTCTCTCCACTTGAAGGCAACCATGCCTCCGGCCTTCAGCTTATTGTTGTCGTTTAGCTCGTAAACCAAGTCAGCCTTGAAGCTTTCATTCGTTTCTTTCAATTCTCTCCAGAACCTGTTAATCGTTCCGCCGTTCTTAAAAGCGAATTCTCCATCGTCTTCATTGATTCGGGTATCACGATAGTCCGGATCTGAAATTCCTGAAACCAACAGCGAATTCGTCCAATCCACCCTCAGTTTACCAAACTGATGCTTGCCGTACAAGATATTGTTGGTCATCTGGCGTTGCGTATAGGCCAGGATATCATTATGGACAAGGGTAGGGTTATTTAGGGTAGTGAAGTCTATTTCACGATCCAGCGCTGTACTTACACCATTCTGTGTGTGGAAGATGTTGGTTCCAATAGTGTGATTATCCACTTTGGCTGCCAGTGTTCCCAATGCACTCCAAAGCACGTTATTGGTGCTCAAATCGCCTGCGGCCGTAAAGTCTCTCTCAAGACTAACCTCGGCAGAAGTACGGTCTTTTTCAAAACGCTTTCTTGCGAAGCCTTCGTAAAAAGTGTTAGTGTTGGTGTAGTTGAATATGGCATTATAGCCCCAGGTCACTTTGTTTCTTTGCACCTGATTACCATGCGACAGAGAAAAATTGGTGTTCATGAAGTTGGTAGACCGGGATGTTCCTAAAAGAGGTGAGAACTTCTTTGTTGTTTCTTCTACAAAAGAATTAGGCAATGTTGGAATAGAAGCGCTGGCTGATATTGGAAGCGCTCTTGCTCCGTTGTCCCAGCCCAGCGCATCAGTAGATGAGCCTTTGTAGGACACGGCGTTGCTATTGAAATGCATGGCTGGATTATAGCCAAAGCTCAAAGAAGCTGAACTGGTCTTCTCTTCAGGAAAAGCTTTGGTTTGAATATTAACCAAACCTCCGGCAAAATCCCCTACCAGATTTGGGGTGAATGTTTTGTAAACAATCACATTCTCCAGCACACCTGTTGGGAATAGGTCAACTTGCACGTCGTTTCTATCTGGGTCGAGGCCTGGGATGATCATCCCATTCAGCGACGTCTTTGTGTACCTGTCGCCAAGGCCACGTACGTACACATACTTATCACCCTGAATGGTCACGCCAGTCACCCTGTTCATGGCTGAAGACAGGTTGCTATCACCTACTCTTCTGAAAGAAGCAGAAGAAATGCCATCCATGGTGTTGATAGACTTCTTTTGAACAGACAGCAAACCAACGTCGTTGTTTCTGATTACTTCAGCTGTAACAACTACAGACTCGAGCTCCGTTACATCCTCACTGATAGGAATGTCGAGTGTGGTAGTTTGTCCGGCAACTATTTCAACACCTTCGATAGTTTTGGACTGATAAGAGACGAATTGCACTTCGATGGTATGGGTGCCTGGCTCAAGGGTCAATGAAAAGTTGCCATCGAAATCGGCAACGGCACCAGTGGTAGTGCCCTTCTTGATAACAGCCGCCCCAAACAATGCTTCACCGGAAATTTGGTCGTAAACTTTCCCTCTTAAAAACCCGGTTTGAGAAAATGCCGACGAGGAGATACAAACCGCCAGCGCAACAATAAAGAACTTCTTCATAAATAGACTCAAAATTAATTCGGTGCAAAGGTAGATACCGACAGGGCTAGAACTGATTAGGGGAACTTTATCAGTTTTTTAATAAAAAGACCAAAAATTGGGGATTTGATAACATTTCGGTAACACTGGACTGCCGAGAAATGCTCTTACAACAAAAAAGGTAGCCGTGGAACACCACAACTACCATTTTCAGTACGAGTCTTATTTATGAATTATCTTTGCTTCGGTGCTTATTATTTGAAGCTATCAGTGTAAATCTCGAATGCGGAAGTCTTTACCTTCGAGAAAACCAACGATCCGTCCGCTGTATTCTTCGACGCATCTTCAGTCTGCTCGTAAGTTGCTACGTCAAACGCAGCAGCCAATTTCACTTTTCCATTTTCAAACACAACGTTAGTAATAGTTCCTTTGGCTTTAGCCTTGAAGTCACCAGTAGTGGTTTTGTCACCAAGTCCCTTGATGGTGCCATTTTTGATTGTGAATGACTTATCGAGGCTACCTTCTCTGCCGTCGATCTCAAGTCCTTCATCTGAACCACCGTCTACGTATACAACGAAGTTGTCAACAGTTCCGGCATAAGATTGATCAACGTCCAAAGCATCATCACCTACCGAGTAGATGAGCACGTTCTTTACATTAACAGTTCCACCAAAAAACTCGATGCCGTCATCAGAGTTGTTATATACTTCGATGTTCTCGATGGTAGTACCCGTACCAACACCACCCAGTGTCAGACCATTGATCTCACTTCCTTCTGCTATTTCTGCGCCACCGTGACGAATAGATACATATTTGATAACGCCTGAATTATCGTCAGCAGCAGTTCCCCCATATCTACCATTAGTATCAGCTGCATCCACACCTTCTATTTGAGGATCTTCGGTTTTGGCACTTACAGGAGCCTTACCGAGAACAACCAATCCACCCCATTTTGTATCTTCGTCAGTCAAAGTAGTACCTGAAAGATCGCCAGGCTGAATGTCGTCATCGGTTGACGTCATGATAATTGGCTCCTCAGCAGTTCCCTCTGCCATGATCTTACCGCCTCTGGCGATCATAAGCACAGCAGCATTTGCACCGCTCAATTCTGCGTTTCCTTTTATAATTGTACCTGCTTCAATTGTTAGTGTTACTCCGTCAAGTACAGTAACACGAGTATCAAGCTGGTATACGTTGTCTTTTGTCCACTCTGTATCTTCCTCAATATTAGCCGCAACCTTTATAACTGGCGCAGCTGCTGAAGGAACGCTTGGCGTTTTGTCGGTTCCACCAAGAAGTCCCTTCACTGAGGATAACGTCCAATCGTCAAATACAGAATCGTCGGTAGCACCTGTTGCAGATGCATCTGAAGTAGCTTTGGCATCAACTGCCGCCTGAGCAGTGGCAATTGCTTCTGCCTGAAGCTCTTCTACAGTTTTTTCAGGCTCTGGCTCATCGTCGCCGCCACATGATGATGCGAACACTAAAACGCCCGCCATAAAAAGTAATGATAAGATCTTGTTCATGATTCAACTTTGTTTTTTGATTTCAAAAGTCTTTGAGCCGCAAAGTTGAGCACTTAATGTTAAGAGGGAGGAAAAGCGATGTTACGATATGATTAAACTAATTTTAAAAAAATTACCCCTGCGTGACGTTTGTTAACATGGTGTTACGTCGCAGGGGTAAATCAATATGGGTTCAGCAATAAGCTATCGAGTCGCTTATTTACCTATAGACACTTTGTTGAGCAATTCTTTAACGATCTGCTGGGTGGTAATTCCATCAGCCTCCGCCTCATAGTTAAGAAGAATACGATGGTTGAGCACGTCGCTGGCTATTTCCTTGATGTCTTCCGGTAACACATAATCTCTCTCATCAAAAAAAGCGATGGCCTTGGCCGCAAGGTTCAGGTTGATGGAAGCTCTGGGAGAAGCTCCAAATTGGATATAGCCGGCAAAGTCTTTAAGACCATTGTCAGCCGCCGTTCTTGTGGCAAAGACCAGCTCCACAATATATTTTTCAAGTGACTCGGAAATAGAAACCTGGTTGATTTCATCACGGATCGCAAAAATATCTTCTTTGGAAAGCACCGTATCCACCTTGGCATTAAAGCTCATATTCGCCATTCTGCGCATAATCTCTAGCTCTTCGGCCTTGGTAGGGTATTCAATATTTACTTTCAGCATGAAACGGTCGACCTGCGCCTCTGGCAGCGGGTATGTGCCTTCCTGCTCCACTGGGTTCTGTGTGGCCAGCACCAGGAAAGGCCTGTCAAGGTAAAAAGTGGTTTCCCCAATAGTCACCTGCTTTTCCTGCATGGCTTCCAGTAGCGCCGACTGCACCTTGGCGGGCGAGCGGTTCACCTCATCGGCCAGGATAATGTTGGCAAAAATGGGGCCCTTTTTCACTTCAAAATCAGCCTTTTGCTGATTGTATATCATCGTACCCACCAAATCGGCGGGCAGCAAATCCGGCGTAAATTGTATCCTCTTAAAATCGAGATGCAACACATTGGCCAGCGTGTTCACGGTGAGGGTTTTTGCCAGCCCGGGCACACCTTCGAGCAGGATGTGGCCGTTGGTGAACAGGCCAATCAACAGCCTGTTGATCATGTACTCCTGACCGACTACTACTTTTCCGACCTCACTTATTACCTTCTTTATTTTCTCCTGGTGCTCTCTTTTAAGATCTGTTGTCGATGTTTCCATTATGCACGAACTTTTCCTGGATGTAAACTATGTATTGTTGAACTCCTGACACTTTAACAAACGGCTAAGTTACCTCAACCCTGTATACATAAACAAACATGGTTTACGTGGAAGTGTTAATTAATGTTAAAAACGGTTATAATATTGAAATCGATAGGTTTGGCTAGTCCCCGATGCACCGCAACAAATAGCATTTCATGTAGGGTGGATTTGATTCAACAATTAATTGACAGTCAGCTATTGAACACATATTTTCGAAAAAGAATAAAAGGAAACTATGACTTTCGACGAATACAAGGTATCCATTCAGGGCCAAGCTCCACCGTTGAACTTGAGTGAAGAATTAAAAGGGCTCTGGTGGGACGGAAAGGGCAGCTGGGACAAGTCGCACGAAACAGTTCAGGACCTGGATAGTGAAAACGCCGCCTGGGTGCACGCCTATCTTCACCGCAAAGAAGGTGATGTTTGGAACGCTGACTATTGGTACCGGCGAGCTGGCAAGGTGAGACCAAAAGTGACCCTTGACGAAGAATGGGAGCACATCGTGAAAGCTTTGCTGAACTGAACATGCGTAAAAATATTTCATTCAAAAGAGTCGGAACCGACCAGGCAGAAACCCTGCTTGACATAGCGGAGCTTACCTTTCGGGTGGGCTTCCAGCACCTCAACGACCCGGAGGATTTCGAAGCCTATATGGCAGAGGCCTTTTCGCTGCAGCAAACGAAAAAGGAACTGGGTACCGAGGGGTCGGAGTTTTACTTTGCCATCATGGGAGAGGAAGTTGTCGGTTATATCAAGCTGAATCATGGCGCAGCGCAAACGGACATCGCTACAGAGCCAGGCATCGAACTGCAGCGCATTTATGTAATGCCGGAGCATCAGGGGAAAGGAATAGGGCAACAGCTACTGGACTTTGCCATCGGTACTGGCAAAGAAAGGCAATTCCCTTACCTCTGGCTGGGCGTGTGGGAGAAAAATGATGGTGCCATCCGGTTTTACAAACGGCATGGCTTCCAGCAATTCGGTAGTCACACCTTTATGCTGGGCAACGACCCACAAACCGACCTTCTGATGAAGCTGCCATTGGGTTAATCTGAAAAGGTAACTTTAATTTATTCAAGAGCTTACCTTAATAATTTGAAAAAGGCGTATTTTCATACCCTTATTAAAATCCTACAACCATGAAAAAGAATTTTTTATTAACGCTGGCTTTCCTGGCCTTCGTTGCCAGCAGCAAATGCTTTGCCGTTGACCCGGCCTTCCTTGTGAAAGAATGGGAAAGAGCCAAGGCCTTCACTTTAGAGTATCTGGAAGCGATGCCAGCTGACAAGTACGGCTACAAGCCTACACCTGAGATCAGGTCGTTCGAACAGCAGCTGCTGCATTTAGCAGACGCCAACTTCGGCTTTACAGCTGGAATCACCGGAACGGCTAGCCCTGTTGAAAGAGGAGGCGCCGAAAAATCAGCCGGGAAATCGAAAGAAGTCACCGTGAAAATGGTGTCGGACAGTTATGATTTCGTGATCAATGCGCTGAAAGGAATGACTGCGGCTCAGATGGCCGAAACGGTTAGTCTTTTTGGTATGGACATGACCCGGGAAGTTGCCTTCGGTAAAGCTTTTGAGCATCAAACGCATCACCGGGGTCAAACTACGCCATATATCAGGCTGGCTGGTGCTACTCCGCCGAACGAGAAGTTATTTTAATACTTTTTAAAACCTTACTAAGTCTTGCGGCTTAGTAGGGTTTTTTACCAACTCCCTTTCAACCCAATTTTCAAGGCAGCGTTGTATTTCTTTACATCAAAGCTATAGAGATAAGGCGCTTTGTGTGCACCCCCTTTTCTTCTCTCGCCCAAATCTTTCAAAATGCCATAAGCGAGCATTTTACGTTGAAAATTTCTTCGATCCAGCTCTTTTCCTAAAATAGTTTCATACAACCTCTGAAGCTCTGGCATGGTAAACTTGACCGGAAGCAACTTGTGACCAATAGGCTGGTAGTTGATCTGAAATCGTAGCGTATCCAGCGCTTTATCCGCTATCTCCCGGTGATCAAGTATCATGTCTGGCAGCTCGTCAACGCTTTTCCATTCGCAGGCGTCAGAAATATCATCAGGCCGTGGACTTGCCTTCGAAAATTCTATCAGGGCATAGTACCCCATGGTAATGAATCGCTGTAAAAACCAGTGATCCTTCACCGGATCCCGGCCACTTTGTTTGAAAAGCTCAAGATCCATTTCGTGATCATGCCTGTCCGGATCCCCAAACGTGTAGAACTGTTTTAGGAAGATATCCTTCAACCCGGTTCTGTTCTCCAGCACTCTAATAGCCGCCAGGTCAATATGCTCATTCTTCTCTACGAAACCTCCGGGCAAGGCCCATTTGGAGGTGTGCTTCATTTTCAGCAGCAGCACCTTTAATTCATTTTCATGAAACCCAAAAATCACACAATCTACCGAAAGACCGGGGTGGTATTTTTCAGCAGCTTTATCCAGAAATTCCGACATTTTCTAACGTATTCAATCAATCCGGCAAGTAAGAAAAAGAATATTACATCATTCAAGTTTAAAAAGAAAACTGTAGGTTGTGTCACTAATACACATTTTACAATACCACCAACAAAAGTTATGAAGAAATTAGTTGTGCTGATCATACTGCTCACATCATTTAAGGCAAAATCGCAGGACTTCTCCCTTTTTGAAAAAAAAGAGTTTGTGAGCGAAAAAGGCGACGTGCTGCCCTACCGGGTTTTGTATCCGGAAAACTATGACAAGACTAAAAAGTACCCTTTGGTGCTGTTTCTGCATGGAGGGGGAGAACGAGGCACTGATAATGAAAAGCAGCTGGTAAATGGTGTGAAAGCTTTTCTGGAGCCTGAAAACAGAAGCAAGTTTCCCTGTATTGTTATAGCACCGCAGTGCCCCGAGGATAGCTACTGGGCATCGGTAAAGTTTGAACGAACCAAGTATCCGTTGGAGCTTGATTTCAACTATGGCTACGACATCACCAAAGGTTTGCAACTGGCCATTGGCCTTACGAAAAGCGTGATGAAAAGTGAGTCTGTCGATAGCAAGCGTGTCTATATCACCGGGCTCTCCATGGGAGGCATGGGGTCGTTGGAGGCTGTGTATCGCTATCCAAAAATGTTCGCTGCCATTGCTGCCGTGTGCGGGGGTGCCGACCTCAATGCCTACTCGAAAAAGCAGGCAAGAATACCCTTTTGGCTCTTCCATGGCAGTGTGGATGGCGTGATTGCCGTTGACAATTCAAGGAAACTTAACGAAAAGCTGAAGGAGATGGGGGCCGATGTGCAGTACACAGAATATCCGGGTGTCAATCACAATAGCTGGGAAAATGCATATGTAGAGCCTGGCCTGTTTCCCTGGATGTTTTCAAAAAGCAGGTAGCTTTCCCCGATCAAACCAAGCCGTCCCCAAGAGAAGTGAACACTTGTTGGTCGGGTCAATTTTACTTATGTTGTTAGTCTGGAACCTACTCAATGCTACAACTCTTTCAAAAGGCTAAAATTTACGCTCAGAAAACTGCCATTGTATCAAATGGCGGCTCCTACACTTACCAACAGCTTCTTTTTGCTTCTCAGCAGCTTGCCGCTCTCCTTCTGGATAGGACTTCTGATTTAAAGGAACAGCGAATTGCCTTTCTTGTGGAACCCGGTTTTGACTACGTCAGGGTGCAATGGGGTATTTGGCAGGCGGGAGGCATTGCGGTGCCACTTTGTATCACACATCCGCTTCCTTCCCTTCAATACGTCATTGAAGACACCGAGGCCTCGGCTATCGTGGTGTCGCCTTCCTTCAGAGAGGTTTTGCAAGGCTATGCAGAAGATAAAACCATTAGGTTCGTAGTGCTGGAACCTGAGAACGATCGCAAGTCAGCAGAACTACCTGAGATTGACAAGTCTCGCCGGGCGATGATTCTGTATACCAGTGGCACCACCAACCTACCCAAAGGGGTGGTAACAACGCATGCCAATCTGGAAGCGCAAATTTCAACGCTCGTGGCCGCCTGGGGCTGGACTTCTGCTGATCACACGTTATGCATTCTGCCACTGCACCACGTGCACGGCATCATCAACGTAGTCAGCTGCGCTTTATGGTCAGGGGCGGTCTGTGAGTTCTTGCCCTCTTTTTCTGCGGAAAAGGTGTTCGAACTATTTGCAGCCAGCAGGCTCAATGTGTTCATGGCAGTGCCCACTATCTATTTCAAGCTCATTGCCCATTTTGAAAGCCTTGATGAAGGTGAACAGCAACGACTCACCGCCGCTATGAAAAGGTTTCGGCTTATGGTGTCGGGCTCTGCCGCCTTGCCAGTTTCGGTAATGGAGAAATGGGAAACAATAAGCGGACACCGCCTGCTGGAGCGCTACGGCATGACCGAGATAGGCATGGCCATCAGCAATCCCTATGTGGGCGAAAGAAAAGCGGGATTTATTGGACTACCGCTGCCAGGCGTCAGTATCAGGTTGGCTGACGAGGCAAACATTAAACTGGCAGATACTTCTGAGCCCGGGGAAATTCAGGTAAAGGGAGCAAATGTCTTCAAAGAATATTGGCGAAAGCCCGAGGCTACGACCACATCTTTCACCACGGATGGTTGGTTCAAAACAGGCGATATTGCCGAGGTTGAACATGGCTACTACAAAATTCTTGGCAGGAATTCAGTGGATATCATTAAATCGGGCGGATACAAAATATCGGCCCTGGAAATTGAAGAAGTCCTCAGAAGCCATCCGGCCGTCAGCGATTGCGCCGTAGTTGGCCTTCCCGATGAAGAATGGGGGGAAACAGTGGCTGCGGCCATTGTTGGCGATGCCTCGCTCGACACTGAAGAGCTCACCCCCTGGCTCAAAGCCCGCATGCCGGGCTACCGGGTACCGAGAAAATACCTGTCACTTTCAGAGCTTCCCCGAAATGCGATGGGCAAAGTGACAAAAAACGACGTGAAAAAGCTTTTCAACACCTAACCCAACGCTATGAGCTTCTGGATCAGCTTTCCCTTTTGGATGATGCTTTTACTTCTTGTACTTAATAGCTTTCTGGTATCCGGCTTCAGCGATAGTATCAAAGACGATGACACCAACAAC
Organism: Imperialibacter roseus; assembly: GCF_032999765.1. GTDB lineage: Bacteria > Bacteroidota > Bacteroidia > Cytophagales > Cyclobacteriaceae > Imperialibacter > Imperialibacter roseus. The sequence goes on from NZ_CP136051.1 coordinate 5,485,318, forward strand.
CCCGTGGAACACTGATCAACATGGACTACCTATCACAACACGGGCTCACGCTCCTTTTAATTGCGGTTTATGTAGGACTTATTATCTACATCGGCTGGCACTTTCAGAAGAGGGCTTCTCAAAATGTAAATGAGTATTATCTGGCCAACCGAAAAATCCCGGGTTGGGTAGTGTCCCTGGCCTTTTTCTCTACATTCATTAGCACCAGCACCTATATCGGTCAGGCAGGTGAGTCTTTCAAATACGGCCTTTCCTGGGCCTATGTAGCGCTGTTTTGGGTAGTATTTTGCATGATTTCCTGGCTGGTGATGGGGCCCAGAATGCGTAGTCAATCCATCCGGCTAAAGTCAGTAACGGTGCCGGATTATTTTCACCTGCGCTACCAAAGTAATCTCTCCAAGAGTATTCGGGTGCTCTCCTCCTTCATTATTCTTTTTGCCACGCTGTGGTACATGACTGGTATTGCCAAAGGTGGTGCCAATTTGCTCAATACCGTATTGGATGTCGACTATGGACTCGGTGCCTTTATCCTGATCTTCTTCACCTGTGGCTATACCATGGCAGGCGGCATGTACGGTGTGATGTGGACCGATGCCATCCAGGGGATCCTCATGTTCCTTGTGGCCATTATTATGCTGATTATCCCTTTCTACTTTGCAGGCGGTTATTCACCACTAATGGAGAAGCTCGCCAACCTCCAGCATGTAACGCCCGATGGCTCCCCAATTGGCGACGGCATGATGACGTTTGGGGGAGTAGCCAGCATGTACTATATTATTGCGATAGGCCTCACCATAGGCATGAAGCAGGTGTCCGACCCCAAGCTGATTATCCGGTTTTACTCCATCAAGGACAAAGCCAGCATGAAGTTTGCCATGACCTGGACGCCTATTTTCCTTGGTATTTCGCTGATTTGTGTGATGTGCGTGGGGGCTTTGGTGCATGTGATGGTGAGTGATGAAGAAGCTGCCTATCTCATCAATAATACGGATGAAGTTGTTGGCGTAATGTTCAACAAGCTCAATAACCCAACAGTAACTGGCATTTGTATGATGGGGCTTTTTGCTGCAGGCATGTCCTCGCTAGCCTCGGTCACGTTTATCGCAGGCACGTCTATCGTTAAAGACATTTGGAATATCTGGAAGCCGATGGAGGAACAAAAGATTGTGAGACGCACGAAGTGGGCCATGCTCGGCTATTGCGTAGTGGTGTTCCTTTTCACACTCTATCCTCCGGCGGGCGTGGTAGAAATGTCTTCCTTTGCAGGATCAGTCTTCGCTGCCAGTTTTTTTCCAACCATCTTTGGAGGCCTTTACCTGCGCTGGGGCACCGACATCGGAGCGCTATCCAGCATGGTGGCTGGTATGGTGGTGAATGTGATCTGGCGCTTCGGAATCCGGTTCAATTTTGAAGGCATGGAGCAGGTGCATGAGGTCTTTCCGGCTTTTGTTATTTCCTTTTTGGTGTACGTGGTGGCTAGTAAATTGACTTCAAATAGGGTACCTGACAAAGACCATCTGAAATTAGTTTTCAGCTAGAGTTTGTCGTACAGGTATTCATTTGCCTCTTCATATATTTAATAATAAGAATTTTCATTGAATTAGGCTTGTATTCTCTACTTTTGTCTTACATAGATACTGTATGAGAAATAAGGCTTTTTCAATACTAGTTTTAGTAACTACGGCCTTTATCATGGCCGGGTGCGGAAATGATATTGAGTCGCCAGCCAAGTCTACCTGGGGCAAAACTTTCGGTGGAGCGGGCGATGACTTTGGAATTGATATTAAGACTACTTCAGTTGGAGAAATTATTATACTTGGACAAGGTCAAAACTTAGCTTCGGATTCGTCATTTACAAGAGTCATCAAACTTTCCGCAGACGGCATCATCCTCTTTGATCGAACGATTAAAACAAGAAGGTTCTCTGTTCCAAATGGTTTGATGCTTAATGCCACAGATGAGATTATTGTCTTTGGCAAAACCTATGATATCGAAGGCGAGTCAAACTCCTATATTCTCAACCTGTCGTCTTCTGATGGATCAATTAACTGGGAAAAAGTTCATGACCTGGGAATCGGTGACGAAATAACGGGTATGATAGGAGGCGAGAATGGAAAGTACCTGGCTGTTGGAAATTTGAAAAATGAAGATGGCGGCTTTCCCGGAGCCGGCCTACAAATGAGTGTCGTTATAGAATTCAGTTCTACGGGCGACTTGCTGGGTTCCGGACATTATATTCGCTTCTACGATCCAGGATTAATTTCGAAAGGTATATCAATTGATAAAAATGGCAACTACCTCGTTCTGGCGGCGACATCCCCTAGCGTCTCACCATATGAAAACGACACTTACAGAGGCTTTTCGTACTTCTACATGCGCAAAGATAATTTTGGGCAAATATATTTCGCATATACTCTCGATTTCGAAATTGAAAACATCGCAAATAGTACCGGTTCCTATGCCCAGAAAATGGACGGCTCTGATGTAGCTTTTCTGATGGCTTCAGGCACCAGTGCTGGAGGAGCAAAATCTCAGACCATTCTGCATGAGCTAAATTTGTCGTCTTCCGATGATCCAATGAACGCTAGTTTTATTGACATATTCGCCAAAGACCTACTTCTAACTGCAGAAGGAAATTTCATTTTAGTTGGCGATCAGGCGTCTACCCGAGACCTGATGGTTAAAAAGGTGGGGCCGGGTTTGGTTGAGGAATGGTCCAAGGTATTTGGAGGTAAAAACAGGGACACTGGTAGCGGAATTATTCAGATAGGCGACTATTACTATATCTTAGGCAGCACCGAGTCAGAAGGGGCCGGGCTAAATGATATCTGGGTACTTAAGATTGACGCATCAGGGAATTTATAGTGCTAAACCCCAAAATTCACATACTCAACTTCCCGCTGCTGCTGCACCGCCTCTTCTGACATGATCACACCACCACTGCCTGTGTTCTTGATCACTTTGGACGGAGAGCCGTTGTAAATAACTCTCCCATTGTTAGTTGCTTCTATCTCCAGCGACTCGGTTGCATGTATGACGACCGATCCTTCATCCCAAATCCTCACTTCTGCACTCTTTGACTCAAGCCCTGACCCATACAGTCTGCCCTTCTCGGCCATCACATGCAGGTTTTCCACTTTACCTTCAAGCTTTACAGTACCCTTGAGTAAATCCAGGCTCAAGCTTTGTCCGTTTACGTGATGCATATAGATGATTGACTCCTGTGTCGACTCGATACGTGCCAGGTTAGGGGAACCGAGCTTCAAATTAATCGGGCCAGCCACAGACTTGCCTTCCTTCGCAGAAATAATCAATGTTTCTCCCAGCAGCTCCCATTTTAGGTTTTCAAAATCAGCCTCTGACACCACCAAAGTTCCATGAGAAGGCTGGCTGGCATCCACCTCAATATTGGCCTGAACATCGACAACCAGGGAGGTGTAGTGGCCAAAGTCCCTTTCATGAGCTACATAATCGTTTGACTGCGACATTGATGGTGCAGCACTCAGAAGGCTAACGCCAATAAAAAAGGCTGAGAGTAGTTTCATAGTGGTGGAGATTTAACTTCAATATGATCATAACAAGTAAAGCGAGTGTCACCCTTGCGTTAATTTATGTCAATTTTTGTCACCAACTGACACTGAACTATTTCACTCACGCCAACTTCCTTGCCCCAGCTTTTAGTAATTTGCACCCAACAAAACCACTATGCAGATACCGATTCTTACTGAAATAGTCATCATCCTTGGCATTTCGGTGGTGATGATTCTCATCTTCAACCGCTTCAAGCTGCCTTCCATTTTAGGTCTTTTAGCTACCGGCATGGTGGCCGGACCACATGGCATGGGGCTCATTCAGGCCTCTCACGAAGTGGAGATGCTGTCGGAGATTGGTGTGATTTTCCTGCTTTTTGTCATTGGTGTAGAGTTTTCTTTCAAACATTTAACATCTATAAGGAAAACAGTATTTGTCGGCGGAACCGTGCAGGTGGCTGGCACCATTTTGGTCACATTTGGCATTGTTTACATGTTTGGGCTGTCGTTCAAGGAGTCGATTTTTGCAGGCTTTCTCGTATCGTTAAGCTCCACCGCCATCGTGCTAAAGCTGCTGCAGGAAAAAGGCGAGATCAATACCCCTCACGGCCGCATTGCCCTGGGCATTCTGATTTTTCAGGACATCATTGTCGTTCCGATGATACTTTTTACCCCTATCATCGCCGGTAAAACCGGAAATATTGGCGAAACCATTCTCATTTTGCTGCTTAAAGTGGTTGCGGTAGTCGGGCTGGTGCTAATCATGGCTCGCTATATTGTTCCAAAACTGCTTTTCAGGGTGGCCCAGGCAAAAAGTCGTGAGCTCTTTATTCTGACGATAATTGTCATCTGCTTTGCTACAGCCTGGCTTACGTCCTCCATTGGTCTGTCGCTGGCCCTGGGTGCATTCTTTGCTGGCCTCATCATTTCCGAATCAGACTACAGTCATCAAGCCACTGCCAATATTCTGCCTTTCAGGGAAATATTTATCAGCTTCTTTTTTGTGTCGATCGGAATGCTACTCGATCTCAAATTCCTTTTTGACCACCTTAGCGTCATTTTACTATTAACCTTTCTAACACTTTTAGGAAAAGCGCTGATTGCAGGCTTCGGAGCGGTGCTGCTCAGGTATCCCTTCCGAACGGTTATTCTTTCCGGTCTCATGCTCTGTCAGGTAGGAGAATTTGCCTTCCTGTTGTCGGCAACAGGTATCGAAAACCAAATTCTCAGCCCATTGACGTATCAATATTTTCTCAGTGTGTCGCTGATCACCATGGGACTTACGCCATTCATTCTCAGTTACGCTTCCAAAATTACCGATGTGGTGCATAGCAAAACGCCGAACCCGCTGGTAAGAAAGATTCAGGCACTGTCGTCGGATGTTGAAGCAGAAGAGCCCGACGAGCATGAACTGAAGGATCATCTGGTGATCATTGGGTACGGTATCAACGGAAAAAATGTAGCGAAAGCAGCAAGAAAGGCCGCTATTTCTTACGCCATCGTTGAAATGAACCCGGCCACTGTTAAACAGGAGAAAGAAAGAGGGGAGCCGATAATATATGGAGACGCCAGTGATGATGTGATTTTAAGGCACGTCCAGATTCAGTCAGCCCGGGTGGTGGTCATCGCCATATCGGATCCTTCTTCTACCAAACGAATAGTCGCTAAGATCAGAGAGTTCTCCAACACGGTGCATATCATTGTTCGCACCCGCTACATCAACGAAATTGAAGAGTCGAAAAAGCTTGGAGCTGACGAGGTTATTCCGGAGGAATTTGAAACCTCCATTGAAATTTTTACCCGGGTACTTAGGCACTACCTGGTTCCGCTAAATGAGATAGAGGCCTTTACGCAGGAGGTTCGCTCAGGCAGCTATGAAATGCTCCGCAGCCCGCTGATGAGAACCGAGCAGGCAGCAAAAAATCTCAGCATTCAGGACCTGGAGATGGCATGTGTTGTATTGGAACGGGAGGATAGATCAATCGTTGGAAAAAGCATTGCAGAATCGAGAATAAAAAGCCGCTACAACCTCTTCATACTGGCCATCCAAAGAGGGCAAGAGCTGCTTACCGACATAGACGGAGACACGGAAATCAGGCTCGACGACAGGCTGTATGTGTTTGGTAAACCCGTTAACATCCTGAAGCTCAATCAGAAGGTAAAGGTATGACTAGCCCCTGTAAACAAGGTAAACTATGTAGCCCACATAAAGGAGAACAAAAACAATTCCGTTTACCCTGTCTATGGCATTGCGCCTGCCTGTGGTGAGCGACAAAATCATGAGCGCACTGGCTACTATTAACACCAGAATGTCGGCATTGTTAACCAGAGAAAACTGCAGAGGTTTAATAAAAGCGCTGATCCCAAGTATCCAAAGAAGATTAAAAATATTTGAGCCTACTACGTTGCCAACTGCAATGTCCGTATTGCCTTTATAGGCTGCCATCGCCGAGGTAACCAGCTCCGGCAAAGAGGTGCCAATGGCAACGATAGTTAACCCAATAAAAGTTTGCGACATGCCAAAATACTCCGCCATAGCTACGGCTCCGTCAACCACCCACTTACCTCCCAAAAACAAGCCGAGAATGCCAATGCCAATGTAAAGCACCGACTTTGGCAACAGCATAATTTCCACATGCTCCGTACTTTGTATCTCCTGCTCCTTGTTTTCTCCGGCAATTTTGAAAATATAAGCCATAAAAAGTGCAAAGAACGCCAATAGTATCAGGCCATCCCAACGACTAATGCTTAATGTTCCCGGGTCGCCAAACAAGGCGGCGTTGGCCAGGTAAGCAACCAGTAATGTGGCGGTCAGTGAAAAAGGTATTTCGGAAAGTACAGTGTTTCTCTGAATGGGTAGCGGGCTAATAATTGAAGAGATTCCGAGAATCAGCAAAATATTGGAAATATTGCTGCCTATGATATTGCCGACAGCAATGTCTGCGTTACCGTCGAGGCTGGCAAAAATATTTACTATCAACTCCGGCATGGAAGTGCCAAAGGACACAATCGTCAGCCCAATAATAAAATCCGAAATATTGAATCGCTTCGCAAGTGAAGAGGCCCCTTCAACCAGCAAATCAGCCCCTTTAATCAGCGCCGGAAAACCCAGCACAAAAAGTAAGTACGTTAACATAAGTAGTCCAGTTGATGGCTCCCCTGCAGCATATTCCCCACAAAAGAATAATTAAACTAATTCCTCTAATAGTACTAAATACTTGCGTGTGTAATAAAAGTAACCTCCTTGTCAGTTTACAAAAAATTGTTGTGAACCATATCAAAAAGCCTCAAATGGTCGATTTCACGGTAGTTATAGTTGAATTTGAGGTAGTTAGTCCTAAAGATATCATATTGCCATCGAAATACTATAATTGAAAAAAAATTCCTTATTCAAAGAAGCAATATCACTTATCGATGCAATAAATGCCGCTGGGTTTTCAAAAGTGAAAGATAAAACCTCCATTTGAAACAAATCCGTCAGTAGGGGCCCAAACCTCAGCAAAAGCAGGGTTGTTGTAAGGGGGAGTTACCATGGACTGATACCTCGATTGCCGGGTGTCAGTAAAATTTTCAAAGTTGAGGAACACACTAAACTTCTCCCATTCCTTCATAGCCATTATGCCCATGATCCAGAAGTCCGGAGTAGACGACCTGTCGTATCGGTACTGGCTTCCCGTATAGTAAAGCTCGTAGCCGATACGAAACGATTCATGTTTTTCGTACATCAACACAAAACCTGCAGCATGCTTTGGTGTTATTGCCTTCTGGCGGTAGCCCGATCCTTCATCAACATTTACCTGAGTGAGAGCGTACTGCAAGAATAGCTTCCAATGATCATATCCGAGCTTGAGGTTACTTTCAAAGCCCTTACTAACGACAGGCTCTTGCCTGTTGGAAAGGTAATAATTAGTGAAGCCATCCATCTCAACCTCATTCAGGAATACGGGCTTGTCAAGCTGAGTTAAAAAGAAGAGTTGGTTGGCCGACAGTGTCCAGTCGTCTCCGAGGGCGGTTCTGAAATTGACATCAAAATTTGAGCCCCACGACCTTTCCATTTCGGGCTGCTGATTGAGGGCGTTGTAAGGCAGCACCCTGGTGAAGGCCCTTTGCTCAGCCTCCTCAAGGAAAATGGTCGGCAGTTTGTAACCTCTTCCTCCTCCCAGGCGCATGGTCAACTGCTTTGACGGCTTGACCATCCAGGAAAACCGGGGAAGCAAAACAGCGCCATACTCATTGTTAAAATCCGTGCGAAGACCCAACTCCAGGGTGTTTTGCTCAGAAACTTCCCAGGTGTCTTGTGCAAATACTCCAGCTGTCAAAAAGTTGTATGATCTGTCCACATCTCCCAAGCCAGGCATAAAGTTGTCGCCTGGGTCTGAAAAATGGTCGGACACCAGGTTCATACCCGTAACCAGTTCGTGTTTCGCTACCTTAAAATTATAAGCCAACTCAGAAAATGAAGCCAACTGCTCACCATAAAAACTATAAATTGGAGAGTCGATATTCCTTGCAAACAGGTTGACACTGTTTTTGAAAGACCACTGTGAACCGTTCGAAGTCGTATGCACAAAGTTGATCAACGACCCGAGCCTTCCTGTGTAGTTCTCTTCACTAAAACTACGGCCGCTTACGCCTTCATTTTCAATCGCTACTATATCGCCTCCTTCTCTGGCTTCATATGAGCTGTTCAAGCCTATGCTTAGCGTTGTGCGTTCGGATGGGTAGAAAAACACCTTCGGGTTGAGCGCTATACCCCGCACTCTCGGAATATCAGAAAAATCGTCTTTGTTTGGGTCGTATGGCTGCTGACGATTAGCGGAAGCATACAGCGTGAAGCCCCTTTTTTCATTCCGGCCCGACAAGAAAGTGTTGAGTGTGGTGCCGCCTGCCGTAGTTTGGTTGAGCATGACGCTGCGCTCTGGCTCGCTACCCGGCGTTTTCGAAACCAGGTTTACCAGGCCGGCAATAGCACCGCCGCCATAAAGAGTAGAGGCGCTGCCCTTGATTACCTCCACCTGCCGAAGATCCAGTGGGGGAATTTGCATGATGCTCAACCCGCTGGAAAAACCACCGTACAAAGGAAGTCCGTCCCGAAGTAGCTGGGTGTAGCGACCATCCAGTCCCTGTATTCGAAGGGTTTGGTTGGCTGAGTTGGTAGAAGTCTGCTGCATTTGAATACCTGAGCTCTCTCTCAGCAGCATGGCAATGTTCGTGGAGTTCATAGCGGCCTTTTCATCCAGCTCTTCTCCGGAGATTACCTCCATCCTGATGGGGATATCCTCGATGGTTCTGCTGCTACGGGTAGCAGTAACGATTACCTCATCAAGCGCCTCCTCGGGTTCCAAATTGAAAACCAGCTCATTTGTACCCGTCACTACCTTTCTCTTTACAGAAGAATAGCCAACGAAAGATGCCACTAAACTTATTGGTTCAGTACCGGAAACGGTAATTTGACCTTCTCCATTCAAGTCTGTTATCGTTCCTTGTGTGGTTCCCGCTATTTGAATGGTAGCGCCTACAAGAGGTTCTTGTGTGTCGGCGTCGAGCACCCTGACTTTAAGAACAGATTGTGCGGAAACTTCAGTGGCGAAAAGCAAGACCCCAAAGAAAAAAGCATAAAAGAAAGACCGTTTCATCCGGCAAAGGTAGGCAGCCGGTATTTGCAACAAAACAGTATTTACACGTATTCTTTGATTTCTTCTACAGTGGATTTTGCAGACCGGCCAACGCCAATAAGCGTGGCCGAGGCGAAGCCCGTCCATTGGCCGTAACCCACCAGCCAAAGGCCTGGCACCTCGGCCGACCGGGTGGCAACCGTTGCCACTTTCCCCGCACTAACATTGAGGGCCAAGCCCTTGAGGTGGTTCAACGCCGGCCGAAACCCGGTGCAGAAAATCACACTGTCGACGAGTAGCTCCTGGCCATTCACCAACATAATTCCCAGATCCGTGAAATGATCGATTGGCGGGTAAGCCCGCTCCAATACTCCTCTTTTCCTGGCTTCTTTTACCGGCGGAACCATCACCACATCCCCAAGCGACGGCGGAGTGAATTCCCTCCCTGCCTTTTTGGCTTCATACATTTGAGTGGCTGCATCGAAAAGATAACGTCCGTCTACCTCATCAGGAAGGAACTTCGGCGGCTTTGACGTGACCCAAAAAGTCTGCGCCACCTTGCTCACTTCAGCAAGTATCTGGGCACCAGAATTCCCTTCGCCGACAATTGCTACCTGTTGGCTCTTGAATGGATCCGGTCTTTTGTAGGCAGTGGAATGGAAAACCTTCCCTTTGAATTTGTCTCTTCCGGGCAACTCCGGCACCCACGGATTGGCAAATGATCCAGTGGCAGACACGACCGTCTTCGACTGGTAAGCTCCTTTGCTGGTAACAATATCAAAACGCCCTTCTGCCTTTTTTACATCTTTTACCGTCACACCTCTTTGTACGGCGAATTTATATTTCTCCTCGTACTTTCTCAGGTAGTCGATCGTTTCGTTGCGGGTGGGATAATAGTCGGGGCCGCCAGTCATGAGCACGCCGGGTAGTGAGCTCCATTGCGCAGGCGAAAACAAACGGAGCGAGTGCCAATAATGCTGCCAGCTTCCGCCGGCGTTGTCGCTGGCGTCAAGAACAACATAATTTAAACCGGCCCTATTCAGATAATAAGCTACAGCAAGGCCACTTTGCCCTCCGCCAATCACAATGACGTCGTACACAGTTGGAGTCATCCTGCAAAGAAAAGAATTTGCGAGGAAAAGGAGCGCAGTTACTTCGTGGGCTCTTTGCCAGCACTCACTTTCTCCCTCTTGTGCTCCGGCACTATTCCATGAAGGTTCTGCCCCACAAAATCGTGTGGAAACTGCTCCACGCCGGGGAAACCTAGCTTAATGTCCCGACCGTCGTAAGGAATATAATCTGTTTTGAACAGATAGTCCCAAATACTCAGCGTGATCCCAAAATTAACCCCATAGCCCCTCTCCCTAGGAAGGTCGTAGGCATGATGCCAGATGTGCATTTGAGGGTTGTTGAAAAGGTATTTAAAGGGCCCTAATGGCACTTTTATATTAGAATGATTGAAGTGCCCAACAGCCAGGGTAAAAATGTGAATAATGAAGAAGTCTCTCAACCCAATTCCGATCAGCGCCAACGGAATATACTCGATAGTGCGGTACACCACGTTTTCCATCCAATGGTAGCGAAGGTGGGCCGCAAAACCCATTTGCTCCACGGAATGATGAACTTTGTGAAACTCCCAGAGCCAGGGCGACCGGTGAAGCAAGCGATGCACCCACCATTGCACAAAGTCACGCACCACAAACCCGATCAGCAGGTGCGACCACATGGGCCACTTCATTACCTCAAAGGCCAAAAGGTTGTTGATACCGATAACTGCCAGGGCGTCGTTAAAAAGATTGACAACCGAGTTGGAGACAGCATTGTAAATAATGAGCGAAAAGAGAAAGAAGTTAAAGAACATGTAAAAGAAGTCCAGCCAGAAGTCCTTTCTGAACCTGGACTGATCCTTCCTCCAGGGCTTCACCCATTCGAGAATGAAGAAAAAGGCGGATACCAGCAGCAGCCAATAGAAATAATTGTGCCAGCTAGGGTGTAAAATCTCGTTGACCAGATAGTTCCAGTAACCCGTATACGAGCCAACGATGATGTTCCAATACTTTTCCACTTTCTCTTAGCTGATTTAACTAACTACTACTGCTTTTCGGTGGCAAGTCCACTGGCGTTCCATGAAATTATTCCGCCTTCCAGCTCGAAAATTTGCTTGAAGCCCAACTCTTGAAATACTTTGGCTGCCCTGGCGCTCCTGCCTCCTACCTTACAGTAAACTGCAACCGGCTTATTCGGGTCAAGCTTAGCGGCCATCTCCTCAAAATTGACGGTGTTGTAATCGATATTTATTGCATTGGGTATTTTGCCGGTAGCTACCTCCCCCGCTGTTCTCACATCTACAAGCTGAACTTCGGCTTCCTTCACTTTCTCAGCAAAGTCTGGCGCATTAAGCTGAACAATTTTTGCGGATGTCTGACCTGCTGGCTTGGTAACCACTTCCGAGGCAGCCTCCTTCTCAGTGGAAGACGAGCTGCATGCTGTGCCTATGGCTGAAACAAAAAGAAAAGCTAGCGATGCAACAATGTTTGTACTGGTTTTCATATCTCTTTTTTAAAATTGATCTGTTTATTGGTAACACATGTAAATGTAACAAAGTTGAGATTTTCGAAGAGGCTTCTCTCGAACTTAGAAGAAGTAGCTTCGCCAGGGTGTATCATCAGAATATAAGTTCTTTGGTAAGGATAAAAACAGCCATAACAAGCACGAAATAGCCAAAACCTTTTTTTAGCGCTGTCCCTGATATGAAGCGGGAAAGATACTCTCCCAGAAAAAGCCCTCCAATAGACAAACTGGTAAATATCAGCATAAATGGCCAATCGATTGGCTGGGTTCCCAGGTCACCAGTGAATCCGATCAGCGATTTGGCAGCAATGATCAGCAACGAAGTGCCGACTGCCAACTTCATTGGGATATGGGCCAGCAGCACAAGTGCAGGAATGATAAGAAAGCCGCCGCCTGCCCCTACCAGGCCCGTTAACGCCCCCACCACCAGGCCTTCCAAAGCAATCATCGGGTAATTATAGGATAGCTCCTCTTCTATCGTCTTGTTTTCCTTCTTGTCTCTGATCATCGACCAGGCAGCCACCAGCATAATGACGGCAAACAGCACCATTATTGCCAAGTCCTTTGTTACCGGAAATCCCCCCAAAGAGAAAACCGGATCCGGGATGGCAGGAATGACGAATTTTCTGGTGACAAAGACAGAAATGAAGGAAGGAATGGCGAATATGACAGCCGTTTTAAGACTTACCAACCCTTTTCTAAGAAAGTTGACCGACCCTACCAGGGCAGTGCTGCCGACCACAAACAAAGAGTAGGCTGTCGCCAGCACTGGGTCGATGTGAATCATGTAAACCAGCACCGGCACGGTTAGAATGGAGCCCCCTCCTCCAATTAGCCCCAGGCTAACCCCTATAAGTATTGATGCTGCAAACCCCAAAATTTCGATAACCGGCATACTGTGTGACTCTTACTGTGACATTGTCTGAACACAAAAGTCTGAATAACAAAGGCGGCCGTCAGTGACTTAGATCACGCAGTCAGAAATTATGATGCACCTAGCAAATCACATCAAAAAAAAGTGACAATCTTACCCCCAGTATGACTCAAGTCATAAAATAGTAGCCTTTGATGTCACCACATTTGACCATCAATAGTCAAAATCCAAAAACTTATGGAATCTCCCATACGCATCGATGTTTCCCTTTTGCCCCCTGCAACCCGCCACGATACCATTTTCAAAGCCTATGAAAGCCTTGACGAAGGGCAGTCGCTGGTGCTTGCCATCGACCACGATCCTCAGCCACTTTTTTACGAATTCAGCCACAAGTATCCTAAAAGCTTTGGCTGGGACTACCTTGATAAAGGGCCTGAAAAATGGCGGGTACTCATAACCCGCCAACAGTCGATCACCGACAGAATAGTGGCTGACCTGGTCATGGAAGACCTCAGCCTGGGCAAAGTCTTCGACGCCTACGGCATAGATTTTTGCTGCCACGGCGATATTTCTCTCGAAGAGGCCTGTCGCTGCCAAAAATTGGATATCAACGAGGTGCTGGTGGCCATGAAAAAAAAGAGCGGGCCTGGTGCTTTTTGGCAGCCACATTTTGAGGAATGGTCGGTGTCTTTACTCATTCAGTACATCCTTGAAAATCACCACAGCTGGGAAAGGCATACACTTTCCGACATCGAGGATCTCACTATCAAAGTGGCGGATCACCATGGAGCGGACTTTCCGAATCTAAAAAAGGTAAAAGAGTTAGTCGGCCACCTTAAATACGCCATCATTGATCACTTCTTTGAGGAAGAGAATGAGCTCTTTCCAATGATTTTGAAGGGCTCAAAAAGTGTTGAGTTGCTCAAAGAAATCGAGAAGATGAAGGTGGAGCACGCCGAAGTGGGTGCCATACTCACGGACCTCACCCTGCTGACCAACAATTTCCAGCCTCCCCAGCAAGCATGTAGTTCATTTCGGCTGCTCTACTCAAAGCTGGGAGAGTTCAAACAGGATATTCTTCAGCATATTCATTTGGAAAACACGCTGCTCGTCGCCAAAGCTGTAGCATGACAATAATTCACAGCTGGTAAGGTTGTGTTAAAATACAAAGCACAAATCTTACTAAATTGGCACCATGTCAATGATTCCTGAAGAGTTGCTTACGACGTTTGGTGCGAGAAAAGTTAAGCTCAACAAAGACGAGTTTCTGTTTGCAAAAGACACCGAGGCGCATTTTTATTATCAGGTTTCGATCGGCACAATCAAAATGGTTAACTACAACTACGATGGCCAGGAGTTTATTCTAGGCATGTTTAAGGCTGGGCAAAGCTTTGGTGAACCTCCCATTTTCGGCCACTTTCCCTACCCGGCCAATGCTGTGGCTGTGGAAGATTGTGAAATATGCAAGCTGCCCAAAGACAACTTCTTCAGGCTTTTGGAAGCCAATTTTGATATCCATCGCAAATTCAACTACGAGCTTTCCAACAGGCTGCGCTACAAGGGAATGATTTTATCAGAGGTATCTTCCTACCCGCCGGAGCATCGCATTCTTACGCTCGTCAACTATTTGAAGGCGATGATGCCCAACCAGGATCTTTTCACTGTGCCATACACAAGGCAGCAGCTAGCCGACATGACAGGGCTGCGGGTAGAAACGGTGATCCGCACCATCAAAAAAATGGAGCAGGAGGGCAAAATTAAGCTCAAAAGCCACAAAATAGTTGTCTAATACCATTTGCACTGAAAACCGCCGCCGCAGTAGGTTCAGCGGACTGAATTTGCCTTTCTCAAGGGCCAATATCTCTCGTTTTTCCGGCCTTGTCCCTCAACGAAATCCATTCTAACTATCAATTTTTCAGGTAGTTAAAATTTTATGGAAAATCATGCTACTATATGATTTAGATCATAAAATGGGTGGGCAGGCTCAGTCTACCTTTACACTATCAAACAAAATAGTGTATCATGAAAAAGTATTTTTTGAAAGCGTTCATATTCGCATTGCCCCTATCGATCATCCTCGCTAGCTGCGGAGAAACCAAAAAGAAAGACATCTCAGATTTCCAGGCAAAGCCAACAGAACAAGAAACCGCTAAAGCCTCAGACCCTCTGAAGAATAAAGGAGTAGGGCCTGTAAAAAGCGTTACGCTGGGAGAAATTGACCAGGCACTTGCAGATGCAGGCAAGGCCATTTTCGACGCCAACTGTACTGCCTGCCACAAGGTCGACAAAAAATTCATTGGCCCATCCCCAAAAGACATCCTTAGCCGAAGATCTCCCGAATGGGTAATGAATATGATTCTCAACCCTGAGGTGATGATTCAGGAGGATCCGATTGCTAAGCAATTGCTGGCAGAAGCCAACGGAGCACCTATGGCCAACCAAAACCTCACAGAGGAACAAGCCAGGCAGGTACTTGAGTACTTCCGAACCCTTAAATAATCACTCTATGAAAACACCCTTGAAATTTCTAGCCTTTGGCCTGATCACGCTCGTCGTGGCGAGCTGTTCGACGCCAACCAATAAGACCGAAGAGGCCGGTGCAGTAGCTGACGCAACGCCAAAAGGACAAGCTTCAGTGGTCGACGATGAATCTGCCAAGAACATCCTGCAAGTAGCCGCTTCATCGCCCGACCATACCACACTTGTGGCGGCTGTCACCGCTGCTCAAATAGAGCATGTGCTGGTTAACGCAGGCCCACTTACCGTTTTTGCCCCCAATAATGCTGCCTTTGAAAAATTGCCAGCCGGGACTGTCGAAAATCTGCTAAAACCAGAGAACAAAGCACAGTTGGCTACGATTCTGACGAGGCACGCAGCACCAGGTTCCTACGATGTGGCAGCGCTGAAAAAAATGGTAGCGAAAGGCCGCACGCTGTACATGGCCACCGGAGATTATCTTGAAGTAACCGTGGATGGAGACGACGTGCTGATCAACGGGTGTAAAATCATTGGAACAATAAATACATCAAACGGAATAATCAATGTGGTGGATCAGGTGATCCTGCCAAAATAACCTATGAACGTAAAAACTATGAAAAAGCAACATATTATAAATAAGCTGTTTGCTCTGGTCGTTTTGGCCGGGGTTGTTACTTCGTGTGGCAGCAGCGAGAATTCAAAAGGAGCGCTGGGCAGCGACGTTGCCTCTCAGGCATATGTCACGCCAGGCGAACACGATGACTTTTACGCCTTTATGTCAGGCGGGTTCAGTGGACAAATATCCGTTTACGGCTTGCCTTCGGGCCGTTTGTTCAGGGTGATCCCGGTGTTTTCGCAGGATCCTGAAAAAGGATATGGCTACAACGAGGAAACCAAACCTATGCTCGAAACTTCGTTTGGCTTTGTGCCCTGGGATGATGCTCACCACCCCGAGCTATCTCAAACTAACGGTGTTCCCGATGGCCGGTGGATCTTTATCAACGGCAACAACACACCACGTATCGCACGAATTGATCTTAAAACATTCGAAACCGCCGAGATCATAGAGATACCGAACAGCGGTGGTAACCACAGTTCTCCATTCACAACAGAGAACTCAGAATATATTGTGGCCGGCACCCGATTCAGTGTGCCTTTTCCCCAGAAAGACGTAGCCATCGACACCTACAAAGAAAACTTCAAAGGCACCCTCAGCTTTATCAGTGTAGCCGAAGATGGTGACATGGACGTGGCCTTTCAAGTGCTGCTGCCTGGCTATGACTACGACCTTGCTCATGCGGGCAAAGGCAAGTCACATGGCTGGATGTTCTTCACTTCCTATAACACGGAAGAGGAGCATACACTTTTGGAAGTCAACGCTTCACAAAGAGACAAGGACTATATAGCCGCTATCAACTGGAAAAAAGCTGAAGAGTATATGGCTCAGGGCAAATTTAAAGAAATGCCTGCCAGCTATGTGGATAACCACTATGACGAAAGCAAGCAAATGGCCTTCTCAGAAACAAGGAACACTGTAAAAGTGCTGATCCCTTCAGAGTGCCCTGGCCTGGTGTATTTCCTTCCCACGCCAAAATCACCACACGGTGTAGACGTTGACCCCACCGGAGAATTCATCGTAGGCAATGGCAAGCTTTCCAGCGACATGAGTATTCACTCGTTTGATAAAATGATCAAGGCGATTGAAGGTGAGAAATTCGAAACTACTATCGACGGCATTCCCATCCTTCAGTACGAAGAAGTGTTGAGCGGCATTGTGGCTCAACCAGGTCTGGGGCCATTACACACCGAGTTCGACGGAAAAGGCAACGCCTATACATCGTTTTTTATCTCATCGGAGATTGTAAAGTGGAACCTGGAAACAAAGGAAGTGCTTGACAGAGTGCCAGCCTACTACTCTATCGGTCACTTGATGATCCCCGGTGGCGACTCCAAAAAGCCCTGGGGAAAATATGTGGTGGCTCTTAACAAGATCACAAAAGACCGGTTTCTGCCCACTGGCCCTGAGTTGACACAATCAGCTCAACTTTACGATATCTCGGGCGAAAAGATGAAACTGATTCTTGATTTCCCAACGATTGGCGAGCCGCACTATGCGCAAGGCATCGCCGCCGAGCTCATTGCACCCAATTCGCTGAAGTACTATAAGCTGGAAGACAATAACCACCCCCACGCTATGAAGTCACCCAACGACTCACGTATAGTGAGAGACGGAAATGTGGTTCGGGTGTATATGGGTGCTATCAGAAGTCACTTTACTGTTGACAACCTGGAAGGGATCAAAGTAGGTGACAAGGTCTACTTCCACGTGACCAACCTTGAGCAAGACTGGGACGTCCCTCACGGCTTTAGCGTGATGGGTGCCAATAATGCAGAATTGTTGATCATGCCCGGCCAAACCGAGACCCTACTCTGGGAACCACAACGGGAAGGGGTTTACCCTTTCTACTGCACCGACTTCTGTTCCGCCCTTCACCAGGAGATGCAGGGCTATGCCCGGGTATCGGCCAAAGGCGCCACCACCGAGCTCAAGTGGAGCTTAGACGAATAAACTCATACCTTTTCGGTCGTTCTTCCTGATTCACAGGAAGAGCGACTGCGAGGGTTAACCCCTTTCGATTATGAAAGTTAAATTCAATTACCTTTTCTTGCTGGCCATACTTTTGCCGCTTGCATTGTTTGCTTTTCCGCTATGGAAAATCACGCTACAAGCTCCCCAATACCCTGACGGTATTTCTATGTATATCTGGATCAATCAGATAACAGGGGACTCGCCCAGCACATTGCAAAATATCAACATCCTCAACCACTACGTGGGCATGCAATTCATCGTACCCGACTCAATTCCTGAGCTGAAATATTTCCCCTGGATTGTAGGTGGCATGTCGCTTTTGGGGCTGCTGTTCTTCCAGATAAAAAAGAAATCACTCTACCTCACCTGGGCCATGATTATGATTGTCCTTGGAGGCCTCGGTGTCTACGACTTCTACCTCTGGGAATACGACTATGGGCACAATCTCAGCCCTAAGGCACCCATCAAAGTACCCGGCATGGCTTATCAGCCACCTGTAATTGGCTCGAAAATGCTGCTGAATTTTAAGGCTGACTCCTGGCCGTCAACAGGTGGCTACTTCCTTGGAGCAGGCATAGCACTTGCTCTCCTGGCATTTTGGCTTGAGAAGAAGAAAGCTAGCAAAACAGCAGTGCTTGAAAAGGCCATGGCAATGATCGCTCTTATAACCATTTTTGGCCTCACGTCCTGCTCGATAACTCCACGCCCCCTTGCTCTGGGCAGCGACCATTGTCATCATTGCAAAATGAAGATCGTACAGCCACAATATGGAGCTGAGCTGGTTTCCAGCACTGGCAAAATCTATACCTTCGACGCTGTGGAGTGCCTTGTGCAATATGCAGACGAAAACAAGATAAGTGCTGAGAATATAGCCTTTGAAATGGTGGTGCCCTACGACCAGCCAGGCACACTTATGGATGCGGCCAAATGCGTTTTCATCAGAAGTGCCAAGCTACCAAGCCCTATGGGCATGTACATCACAGCGTTGAGCTCCAAGTCCAAAATTGAGCCCATTATTGACGGATACGATGGAGAAATATATACTTGGGAGAAACTTCAATCAGGCATAGACAACCTGCCTGGCATTACCGCCCAGCTCCCATGAGGTTTCCTAGTCGTTTCATCATCCCATTTTTAGTTATCGCCACCTTTCAGGCCTTGGGTGCAGTGCCCGACACCCTGGAGGTGGGAAAAAAATACGCTTCAATCAAGCAGGCGCTGGCCGCAGCAGCATCAGGAGACGTAATAAAGGTGTTTCCTGGTGTGTACTTTGAAAACGAGGTGATCATTGACAAGCCATGCACCCTGTTGGGTGTGGGCTACCCCATTCTTGATGCCGGTCTTAAGAACGATGCGATCATTATCAGGGCGGATTCCGTCAGTATCATAGGCTTTCATATCCGAAACGTGGCCACCAACTATGTGAGAGACCTGGCGGCCATTCACGTGGAAGAAGCCCGGCACTTCAACATTCAGGACAACAAACTTGAAAACACCTTCTTTGGTATTTACCTGCAAAAGAGTCGGGACGGCAGGGTCGCCGGAAACTCCATCATCGGGCAGGCAGTGGTTGAAGCCAGCTCAGGCAATGCCATCCACCTTTGGTATTGCAAAAATGTAGACGTAAGTAACAACGAAGCCCGCCACCACAGGGATGGTATCTATCTGGAGTTTTCCGATAGCATCCGTATAGTGCGCAATGTGAGCCAGGACAACCTGCGGTATGGCCTCCACTTTATGTTCTCAAATTACAATGATTACCTCGAAAACACCTTTCAGTCTAACGGTGCCGGAGTAGCGGTTATGTTTTCCTCTCAGATTGTGATGAAGCGAAACAGGTTTATCGACAATTGGGGCAGTGCTTCTTATGGCATACTGCTCAAGGAAATTAAAGACGGGCTGATCAGCAACAACCTTTTTCAGGGCAACACCATCGGTATCTATGGAGAAAGCTCTGACAGAATGACCATCAGCCAAAACGATTTTACTGAGAACGGATATGCACTGCGAATACTCGGGAGCTGCAGAGACAACATTATTACCGAGAACAATTTTATAGACAATACCTTTGACGTAGGCACCAACGCCACCAGACAGTACAACCAATACACAAGAAACTACTGGTCGGAGTATACTGGTTACGACCTCGACAAAAATGGCGTGGGCGATGTGCCCTACCGGCCTGTGAAGCTTTTCTCTTTTGTAGTAGAAAAGGTGCCACAAGCCATTGTGCTCCTTCGAAGTCTTTTTGTTGATCTCATGAATTTCACTGAAAAAGTGACGCCGGTGTTCACGCCGCAAAACCTGTTCGACGATCAGCCACTTATGAAACCTCATCCCCATGATCAATATTCAACATCTTCATAAGTCCTTTGGCAAACTGGAAGTGCTGAAGGACGTCCAACTGGAAATTCTTCCCGGAAAGGTAACCGCTGTGTTAGGACCCAACGGCTCTGGAAAAACCACCCTGATGAAAAGCATTCTGGGTATGACCCTACCTGATAAAGGAACTATCGAGGTAAGAGGCGAGCCTACCCGCCATGCATGGAACTACAGGAAACACCTGAGCTATGTGCCACAAATTGCACAGTTTCCCTCTAACCTCACAGTGCAGGAGCTGCTACAAATGATCAAAGAAGTGCGGCAGGAGCCCGCCAACGAGGGTTCCTTGGTCGACCGGCTTTCTCTTCAGCAGTTTCTCGACAAAAAGCTCGGGACGCTCAGTGGTGGCACCCGGCAAAAAGTGAACCTGGTACTTGCCCTCATGTTCGATGCGCCCATTGTGCTGATGGACGAGCCTACTGCGGGGCTTGACCCCGTAGCGTTGCTGGCACTGAAGCGACTGATACAGGACATGCGCAAGGCAGGAAAGTGCATCTTGGTCACCACGCATATCATGCCACTCGTGGAAGAACTGGCTGACGAAATCGTGTTCCTGCTAGATGGCAAGGTGTACTTCCAGGGAAGCCTGAGCGAGCTGTTTTCACTTACTGAAAAGAACACACTGGAAGAAGCCATCGCTCATTTTCTCATTCAACGGAAGGACAGAACGTCCGTCAACGCTTAATAAAAATCGCCATGTGGAAAATATTCAAATACAGCTTTTTTGACCTCCTGCGCAGCCGGTGGACCTACTTCTATTTCCTGTTTTTTATGATTGTTACCGCTGGTCTCCTGCATTTAAGCGGGCAGGTGGCAGCAGCCATTACGAGCCTGCTCAATATTGTGGTGGTGCTTATTCCACTCATCAGTACATTGTACGGTATCGTCTACTTTTACAACTCCTCAGAATTTACCGAGCTGCTTCTTGCCCAACCTGTAAGGCGACGCTCGATTTTCCTGGGACAGTACCTGGGCCTATTCACGTCGCTCGCCGCCAGCTTCCTGCTTGGTATTTTGATTCCAGCCATATTTCTGGGCCACTTTGAGGTCAGGCTCTGGCTTGAT
The DNA here is from genome assembly GCF_032999765.1 of Imperialibacter roseus. Lineage (GTDB taxonomy): Bacteria > Bacteroidota > Bacteroidia > Cytophagales > Cyclobacteriaceae > Imperialibacter > Imperialibacter roseus. The sequence continues at coordinate 5,506,423 of NZ_CP136051.1, forward strand.
TTGTTCTACCTGCTTGGCATCGGAACGCTGCTCACAGCCATATTTACGGCCATCGCCTTTCTCATTGCCCTCAGGCAAACCAATCGCATGAAAGGATTTGCCATAGCCATCCTTACCTGGTTGTTCCTGGCCGTGCTGTACGACGGTCTGTTTATTATCTTTCTGCTCTTTTTTGAAGACTATCCACTGGAAAAATTCTCCCTGATCGCTACCGTGCTCAATCCAATCGACCTGTCACGAACCTCCCTGCTGCTGAAATTGGATATGGCAGCGCTGATGGGGTATACCGGAGCAGTATTCAATAAGTTTTTCGGCACGTCCATGGGTATGCTGGTATCCATCTCAGCACTGGTTCTGTGGGTAGTGGGCCCTTTGCTTGGTTTTCTGAGAGTGGCTGCCCGCAAAGACTTCTAGTATGAAATCAAAGCTCCCCTTCTTTGCGTTGGCGCTTATCGGGCTGCTGTCGGGAATTTGGGCTGGCTTAATCAGAATCGGCTTCAACCTGCCTGCTGTTGACCTGGCGACACTACACGGGCCGCTCATGGTGGGTGGCTTTGTGGGCACCCTGATTGGGGTAGAAAGAAGTCTGCTCACCGGCAATGGCAAATGGTGGCTCATTCCTGCGTTCTCGGGTGCGGCGGTCATTGCCTGGCTCCTCGGCTTTCAGCAGGTGGCTCCCTATTGCCTGGTGGCTGCTTCCGCATTGCTGGTTTTGCTGCAGGCTATTCACCTGCTGTCGTCCCGGCTCACGTGGGTCAGTATTGTCCAGCTTTGCGGTGCCCTGTGCTTTGCCGGTGGCAATATTCGCTTGTTGTACAATCCGCTAATGCCTGCTATCATCCCTTTCTGGATGGGCTTTGTACTTTGCTTCATCTTGGCCACCCGGCTCTCGGAAAACTCAGCAAAAAACATGTTCACGGGAAGCGTGATCAAGTTGGGGCTGATCCTGTTTATTGCCAGCCTGATGATTCCATTTCACCTTGGTGGCTACTATCTCACGGGAGCAGGTCTGATTTTAATTGCATCTGGCATGTTTTTCATCGAGATCCAAACAGATCAGGGCATGGGCTGGAGCTACGAAAAGTATTCGTTCATTGCCATCATGCTAGGCTGGTTTTGGCTGCTCACATCCGGCGTTGGTGTTATTCTGTGGAAGGAGCACATTTACGGCTACGATGCCACCACGCATTCGTTCTTTGTCGGCTTCCTTTTCTCCATGGTATTTATTCATGCCCTGGCCAAGGCTTCCTACCTTGCAGGCCTGGGCGCCCCTCCTTTTCACCCAGTGCTTTTTGTCTGGCTTATCCTCCTGTCTGCCTCTCTGTTGCTAAGGGTCTTCGCAGTCGATATTCTGCTTCTCACGACCGTAAAAAAATGGAGTGGTCTGCTCAATGCCATTAGCATACTGGGTTTTCTGTTGACCCTTATTAGTTTTACATTGATCAGAAAATATCGTTCTGCTCATGAGTCGGTTTGATCCTGGCAAGTTTGCCCGTTTCCCTTTACTATATCTCGTCGCCTTATCCGCCCTTGGGCTGCTACTTCGCTGGCAAATGGTAAGCCCGCTGCCCATCAACTACAGGTATTTTGTGCATGCCCACTCCCACACTGCCTTCATGGGGTGGGTATACAATGCGCTGTTTCTTCTCATGCTCCAACATTTTGTGGCCAAAGAAAACAATGGCAAACTGTTCCGGGGCTGCTTTATCGCCCTGCAGATAGGCGTGCTGGGCATGCTGGGCAGCTTTCCCTTTCAGGGCTATGGCCCCGTGGCAATTGCCTTCAGCACGCTCCACATGGCAGTGACCATCGCCATTGCCGTATCAATATTCAAAGTGATAAGGGACGATAGCAGCCTTGCAGCAAGCTTTTTGCGCTGGGCACTGGTGTATGAGCTTATTTCGGGTGTCGGGCCACTGATGCTGGGCCCGCTTTCGGCCATGGGCTTAAAAGACAGCTCGTTCTACTCACTATCCATCTACTTTTTTATGCACTTCCAGTTCAATGGCTGGTTTGTGCTTGCCTGCCTGGCCATGCTATTCAGGCTGCTGGAAAGAAGCGGCTGGAGCCTTGCCGACACTGAGAGGAAATGGCTCAAATACACCCTGCTGTACACTGTTGGGCCAGCCTATGTCATGAGCGCCTTGTGGACCGATCTGGGCGACTGGAAATATCTGTTGGCGATGGCTACCGGTGTCTTACAAATAGTCGGTGTCCTGCTATTGCTTAGGTTTGTTTGGAAGCACCTGAAGCAAAATTTACCAGTGCCCTGGGCCAGAAAGTGCCTTCAGTTAGGCATTACGCTACTCACCGTGAAATACTTTTTGCAACTGGCAGGCAGCATTCCCGGTATCGATAGCTGGGTGATGGCAAACAATGGGATCATCATTGCCTTTATCCACTTGATTTTTATTGGCGTGGTTAGCTTTATGCTGCTGGGATTCTACATTTTAGGGGGCTGGTTGCACCTCAATGCCATGTCAAAAACCGGAATATTGGTCTTCTTTGGTGGTTTTGCCATCACCGAAATAGCACTTGCTGCACTACCTTCTTTTTCGTTGGTGGGGCTTTCTGCTCATTTTTCCTATTTTGAAACACTGGTGGTGGCAGCCGCCATGCTGTTGATCGGCAGTGTGTTAATGGCATTGGAAGTCAAACGGTTACAGGCTCAGCAGGCAATATTTTAAAAGTTGCCTGGTAGCAGCTGAATAAAATGTGTGAAAAATTTCACTCAGAATATTGCAGAATCATTCCCGCTCATTATTTTTGCAATCCGTTTCCGAAAGGAGCCGGGTCAAAAGCGAAAGTAGCTCAGTTGGTAGAGCACGACCTTGCCAAGGTCGGGGTCGCGGGTTCGAATCCCGTCTTTCGCTCCAAATCATTCTTTGATTTATTGATTTTGTTATTTGTTGATTTCCCTTCACGATGACCTCGGAAGAGTTAAAGGATCGAACATTTAAGTTCTCTCTATCCATTTTGGCTGTTTTCCGACAGCTAAAATCCACAGATGAAGGGAGGATCATTGGCAGACAACTTCTTCGTTCTTCAAGCTCTGTTGCTGCTAACTACCGGGCAGCCTGTAGAGCAAGATCAAAACCTGAATTTTACGCCAAGCTTAATATCGTTTTAGAAGAGGCTGATGAAAGTCTTTTTTGGCTGGAATACGCCCGGGAGGGTGGCATTCTGGAAAAAGAGTTGTTATCACCTTATATTTCTGAAAGCCTCGAGCTGGTAAAGATTTTTTCAGCTTCCAGAAGCAAGATGAGGCAGGACAAATCACAAAATCAATAAATACTAAAATCTTTCAATGCCCTGCCGGGATGGTGGAACTGGTAGACACGCAGGACTTAAAATCCTGTGACCCTTAAAGGTCGTGCGGGTTCGATCCCCGCTCCTGGTACTTGACGCCGAGCTGCAAAGTTCGGCGTTTTGGTTTTTGTGTGATCTGAAAACCCTACTTCCCCTTCAACGTCGTAATCACCTCATTCAGTTTCAACAAAGCCTCTACCGGCGAAACGGTGTTGATGTCGATCTTCCCCAGCAGCTCCCTCACTTTCTCAAACTTGGGGTCGGCTTCGAACAGAGCCAGCTGAAAGTTGGACTTCGGCATGGATTCCAGGATGTCGGCCGTTTCGTCCCTGATCTTGTCTTTCTCCAGGTTGTGCATGATCTCGTTGGAGCGGATCACCACAGTGTTGGGCATGCCGGCCATTTGCGCCACGTGGATACCGAAGCTGTGGTGGCTGCCGCCTTCCTGCAGCTTCCTCAGGAAGATCACCCGGTTGTCGAGCTCTTTCACCGACACATTGAAGTTCTTCACCCTTGGCAGGTCGTTCGCCAGCTGGTTGAGCTCATGATAGTGAGTAGCAAACAGCGTTTTGGCCTTGAACTTGGGGTGGTTGTGCAGATACTCCACAATCGACCAGGCAATGGAAATACCATCGTAGGTACTCGTGCCCCGGCCTATTTCATCCATCAATATCAGGCTGTCGCCACTCAGGTTGTTCAGAATGCTGGCCGTTTCGGTCATCTCCACCATAAAGGTAGACTCCCCACGGCTCAGGTTGTCAGAAGCACCCACCCTTGTAAAGACTTTGTCGACCAACCCCACATGCGCATAGGTTGCTGGTACAAAGCAGCCCATCTGTGCCATGAGCACCACCAGCGCCGTTTGCCTCAACAGGGCCGACTTACCAGCCATGTTTGGTCCGGTAATGACCATCACCTGCTGCGACTGGTCGTCGAGGTAGACATCGTTGGGCACATAGATTTCACCCACCGGCAGCTGGCTCTCAATCACCGGGTGGCGGCCCTCTTTGATGTCAATAATTCTATCGTCGCTAATGACCGGCTTGGCGTAGCGGTTCTTTTTTGAAATGGTGGCGAACGATGCCAGGCAGTCGATGCGGGCAAGCACCCGTGCATTCTGCTGAATGGCCTCCACGTAGTCGCAGGCAAACTGCACCAGCTCCAGGTACAGCCGCTGTTCTATCACCGACATTTTTTCTTCGGCCGTCAGAATTCTGTCCTCATATTCCTTGAGCTCCGGCGTAATGTACCGCTCTGCATTTACCAGCGTCTGCTTACGGATCCACTCCACAGGCACCTTGTCTTTGTGCGCATGCGTCACCTCCAGGTAGTAGCCAAACACCTTATTAAAAGCGATCTTTAAGGAGCTGATCCCTGTCGCTTCCACTTCTCTTTGCTGAATTTGCAGGAGCACATCTTTTCCGTGAAAGGCTATGTTTCGCAGCTCGTCCAGCTCCTCATGCACGCCTTCTTTTATCACTTGCCCCTGGGCAATGGAAAGCGGAGGCTCGTCTTTCAGCTCCTTTTCAATTTTCTCAAGCAGCAACTCACAAGGGTTGAGCACATCACCCAATCTTTTGAGTGAGGGCGATTCCGATTCCAGCAGCAACTCCTTCAGCGGCCCTATGTGCTTCAGGGCTTTCTTTAATTGCATGAACTCTCTGGGGTTCACCCGGCCAACAGCCACCTTGGAAATCAGCCTTTCCAGATCGCCGATGTTCTTTAGTATGTCTCTCGTCTTCTGTTGTAAGTCCTCGTTTTCATACAACTCCTCCACCACCTGTAGCCTTGCCTCTATTTCGCTCTTGTCTTTCAAAGGCAGCACCAACCACTTGCGCAAAAGCCTGGCTCCCATGGGCGTAAGCGTTTGATCCATTACATGAAACAAAGCCACGCCGTCCGGTTGCTGCGGGTTGATCAGCTCCAGGTTGCGGATGGTGAACTTGTCGAGCCATACAAACTTCTCATCTTCAATCCTGCTGATGGAAGAAATATGGCTGACCTCCCTGTGCTCGGTGTCCTCCAGGTATTGCAGCACAGCGCCGGCAGCCGAAACGGCCAGTGCCAGACCATCGATACCGAAGCCCTTCAGGTTTTTGGTTTTGAAATGCTTGGTGAGTTTCTCGAAGGAATAGTCAGGCCCATACACCCATTCGTCGAGGGCAAAGGTGGTGTTGTAGTCTCTGTACTTTTCCTTGAAAACCGCTTTTTGGTTTTTGGGATAAATCACCTCAGAAGGATCGAATCCCTGCATCAATTTCTCGACCTGCAAGTGTGTGCCCTCTGAGGCCATAAACTCACCCGTCGACAGGTCGAGAAATGCCACTCCTGCTTTCTCTTTGTCAAAATATAGTGAAGCCAGAAAGTTGTTGCTGCGTCTGTCAAGCACATTGTCGTTGAAAGAAAGCCCGGGCGTTACCAACTCAGTTACTCCCCGCTTCACAATGCCCTTCACCATTTTCGGGTCTTCCAGCTGATCACAAATGGCGACCCTATGGCCTGCCCTTACCAGCTTGGGAAGGTAATTGTCGAGGGAATGATGAGGAAAGCCTGCCAGTTCAATATGTGAGGCAGAGCCGTTGGCCCTTTTGGTAAGCACAATGTCGAGGATTTGGCTGGCTGTTACGGCGTCTTCACGAAAGGTCTCGTAGAAATCGCCCACTCTGAAAAGCAAAAGTGCGCCGGGATATTTTGATTTGATGGCATTGTATTGCTTCATCAGCGGGGTTTCCGCCACCTCATTTGTACTTGCTTTTTTAGCCATGTTCTCTTTCCTGAAAAAGTTTACTTTTGCCGATACGCCGGGGACATCTTTTCCCTGAAAAAATACTTCTTCATGAGAAAAATCAGTAACGACGAACTCAATCGGTTGTCAGTAGATGACTTCAAAACTACTAAAAAATTTCCGATCGCTGTGGTGCTCGACAATGTAAGAAGCATGCACAATGTGGGCGCTGCTTTCAGGACTGCCGACGCCTTTGCGGTGAAAAAAATACTGCTTTGTGGCATCACGGCAACGCCCCCTCACAGAGAGATTCACAAGACGGCCCTGGGGTCAACTGATACTGTTGAATGGAAGTATTTTCCAACAACTACAGAAGCTATCCAATCGCTGAAAAAAGAGGGATATAAAATTTTCGTGGTCGAGCAAACGGACGAAAAAATCTTTCTGCAAGACTTCCAACCAGTCACTGACGAAAAATACGCTTTCGTTTTCGGGCACGAGGTGTTCGGCGTGTCAGAAGAAGCAGTAGCCTTAGCGGATGCAGCCATTGAAATTCCTCAGTTCGGCACCAAGCACTCGCTCAATATCACCGTTAGCCTCGGCGTAGTTGTTTGGGATGTGGTGAGCAAAATGCTCAAAGCTTAATCCCAATCGAAAAGTAAATACTGCGACCATCGGAGGGGATAATACCAGGTCCCGGGTAACCAGCTGCTCGGCGGGTAAAGTACATATTGTCAGTCATGTTGTTTACTCCCGATTCAAAATAGAACCTATTCGGTGCATATCGTGCCGAAAAATCGACGACAAAATAGGCAGGAATAACGCCTTCCACCGCAGTGGGAACAGGGGGGTTACTATCGGCATTGGAAGCGTCGGAAAACTGCTGGGACAGATAGGTATATTGTACCGACAACTGCAGGGGCCCTCCCCGGTAGGTTAACCCTGTACGGTAGCTCACTTTGGGCACCAGCTCCACCTGGTTACCTTCGATTCCAGGCTCGCCACTTCTCAGGTACACTGAGTGGATGATCGCCAGGTTATTGAAGAAGGCAAGCTGCCACCTATCCTGATCGGGGGCTATCAGCCTGTCGATATTCAGTTCGACAAGTGATTCAAGTCCTACAATACCAGCGTCTGCAATGTTGGTGCGGTAACGAAAAGTTCTGTCAATCAGGTTATCGAATCGTGGGTCAGGTTCGGTGCGCAGTACCGTCCCTATTCTATTATTGTAGCCAAGGTAGAAGCCACTTACATCGTAGCTTATCAGTTGGCCCCCCACGCCTCTGGCTCCCACATCCATATTATACCCCGTTTCATCCGTCAGGTTTTCGTCGACTGAGAGCGAGGGATTATTAACCCTGATATCATTGAAGTTAATTGCCCGATAGTTCTGAGAGAAGTTGCCATAGAATTCTATTTGACCAGTTGGCTTGAAGCTTAGTCCAATCCCGCCAAAGAGGAACTTTCTTTCATTGGTCTTATTCTCATACACGGTAGAATCATAAATCACATTTCCGGCAAGGTCTGTTCTTGTGTCCCTGTAATAGCCGTCTGCGCCTGTTCGGATGTGCTCAAGTCGCAAGCCCGGCGTCACACTGAATTTTTCCGAGATGGAGAAAATATTTTCTACAAATGCGGCAGTATTGAAGCTCGGCAAGTCAAAATCTGAGCCCTCCAGTCGTTCTGGGTTCAGGTACCTGAAATCTGCTTCTTTTCCGGCGGGTCCTGCACCCTGCTTTCGCACTGTAAATCCATTGTAAATTCTTCCACCTACGAGTAGCGCCGAATACTGCCTGCCTACTTTATAATTCCAGATCAGGCGGGTTTCGTTACCGAAATTTCGAAAAGAATCGCTTAAAAAGTCCCTGTTTTGCGTCTCATCGTCTGGTCTGTCGATCCGGCCAAGGTTGCCCAGCGCCTCCCGGCCTGCCACGAGTCCGAAAAATCTGGAATTCAACCTCAACGTCGACGTAAACGAATGATTAAGCTGTGCAGACATCAGGTTCCAGTTCACTTTGAACCAATTTCGCTCCCTTTTCGACTGCCTCGGGTCGGCATAAAATTCATTATCAGTAAGGCCGCCGGGTTGTTGGGCCAGATAGTATAAATGGGTATAATCTGCTTCCAGTGAGGTGCTGGCCGACAGTTGGTAAGCCACCCTTCCGTAGGTGGTGGTTGAATTGAAATCTGAATTGCAACGCCAGCATTGGCCTGAAGCAGTGCGGTTATAGGCATAGTAATTCACCTTGCCAACCTGCCCACCAGCCGACAAAAAGCTGTTGTAAAACCCGAGACTATTATAGGTTTGTTCGGTGCTTACGGCCAGTTTTCGATCAACAGGCCCCTTTTTCATGACAAAATTCACCAGTCCACCGAATTGTGTGCCATATTGAAGCGAAGCTGCTCCTCTCACAATCTCTATGCGATCCACTGCCTGAATAGCTGGCGAATAGTAACTTTCCGGGTAGCCGAGAGCGTCCGCTGCTATATCATATCCATTCTGGCGTGTATTAAAATTCGAGTTCCTGTTCGGACTGAGGCCCCTCGTGGCAACCCCTATTTGCAACCCGGCGCAGTCACTTTCCCAAACATTGGCACCAGGAATTCGGCTAAACACCTGCCTCGCATTATTGGCAGACTTATTTGCCACTATCTCCTCCAGCTGGATCACCTCTGTTTTCTTGGCTTCGTAGATGCTGGTTCCTTCCACACCCCTCAGCGTTTTCATGCTGAACATTTCATCTGATGATCCATCGATCACCAATTCATGCAGTTCCTTCTCGAGCTCTTTCAGGCGAAGCACAATGGGTGATATCCCCCGATCATCTAATTTATGCCTCAGTGTTTCGTAACCATAAAGGTAGGCTGTCAGCTCCCCGGTTCCCTTTGGTAATCCTGATAACGAAAAATACCCATCAGCATCTGAGACGACAAACAGCGACGTGCCCTCAACAAAAATTCTCACACCGGGAAGCGACGACCCGGCCATGTCTTCTATTCGGCCTTGCACTGTCTCCTGTGCCACAACAACAGCTGTAGGGAGTAATGCTATTAACACAATCAGAAGGCATTTTTTCATTCGGCAGGGAGTATCCAGGTCTTTGGGGAAAATGATTCTTGTTGGCGCACCAGGTTAACCGTTGGGTCTATCAAAGGCCGGCTGCGTCTTCCATTGAGACTCACGGCACTCTCCGCCCTTATCTCTGGGTCAACCAATCCCTTCCTTTTAAGTTCTTCAGCCAGGAAATGTGCAAACTGTAGGATCATGTCAGGCTGTGTCGCCATCATCTTTTCTTGCTGAGGCGTCAAATACTCGTACGCAGCCACCTGGCCCTTGCGGCCAGAAGCCTGATCGTGCACGTGGAAGGTGACGGTGCCGGCCTTTTCCATCAGCATTACCCGCCAGCTAAATCTGTAACCTTCTTCCCGCCAAAACAATGGCCCCGGGTAAAGAACATATCGCATGGGCATGAGAAGCTGCCAGCTAACAAACAACACCAGGGCCATCCGCCAAGCTCCAACCAGCTCCGGCGAAGACCTGTCTGGCAGCTGGCTGGGCCGTTGTATCGAAAAGAAACCCTCCAGCTTTCCCAGCAACTTTTCATGAAAATCACCCGAAAAATAAATGAGCGTCAGGCCAACCATGATAAATGGGAACATGCCGATCCCTGGAAATAACAGGCAGGTCAGCACATGAAAAACTACGACAAAGCCATAAGCAATTGGGCGGGACTTTGCCGATAGTAGAAAAAACACGATAAGCAGGTCGTACAGAGCTCCGCCCCAGCTTAGCAAATAGGCCGCCCATGGTTCTTCCAAGATGCTTCCGATAAGTGGAAGATTTGACTTGGCTGGTAGCCAGATTTTGAGAGGCTGAGCCTCCAAAAGCCAATCGGCATTGAGCTTGGCCACTCCGGCAAAAAAATATACCACTCCCAATTGAAACTTGAGAAGAAATGGTGCCCAAGAGGGCGTTTGCCCCGAGAAAAGCTTTGGATTGCGGTGGCTGTCAATTGAAAATCGCCGATGAGCAGGCATAAAAATCAGCAAAAAGCTGACCAGAGAAATGGCATAGTAGTGGTTGAGATAATTTGTTTTATCGATGAGTTCTACATAGGTAAACGATAAAAAAAAGACGATAGCCGACAATCGATAGCGCCAGCCCAATGCAATCGTTACTGCCGAGATGAAGATCAGGGCAAAGACGAAGTACATTCCTATTCCCGGCAGGGGTTTGACCCATTCAAACCCATAAAAAGTAAAAAAATACCTGGGCTCAATATACAGTTCGCTGATCCACCCTTTGGCTGCAAATCTGATGGTACTCAGGGCCATTAAGATGCCGAATAGCATTCTGAATATCACCAGAGGCGCAATCGACTCATGGCCGGAAAAAATTGACTGAGCCCTGAACATCATTGTCTAGTCGCCATCGTTGTCCTGATAAGAAATCACAACGCCTAAAATGGATGCCATATCAGTTTTTAGTAAGACCGAAAGCTTTTGAAGCTGCGCAAAAGCTTGCTGGGCCGGTGCCGGATCGATAGAGATGGATGTGGAAAGAGGATCCTCCAGCGCCTGTAGCGAAGCGATAGATGCATCAAATTCCACAAGAATTGCTGCTTCAAGCGATAATTCATTGCTATTACTGCTCACGCTGGAACGAGCTTGCAAATAGTCACTAAATCCCGTTCCCCGCTCACCATTAAAATTCTCCCCAAGAAACAACCTCTTAAAAGTCATTAAATTGGCCACCGCCAATTGTTTCGAATATCCTCCATAATAAGCTTCGGTGGCTTCCGGGATTATAATGCCCAGTGACCTGATTCCTGCGGGAATTCCAATTTTTGCATCACGAGTGTTTCGCTCCAAACTTAGGTTCAATGCATTCACGAGTATTCCCAACGAGCTTCCGGCATCGGCCCCAAGGGCTCCGTCGCTGGTAAATTCCGCCAGATAATTCCCTCCGGATGGATCCCAGGCCGTAAAGACTGCCGCTGCCGATGTGCTAATGGTTTCGGCGACATCCAAAAGATAGGCAGCCCTCCGATCGTCATTTAGGAAATCGTTACCAATCTCCTCATCCGGCTTTTCGCTTCCGTAAAGCAAATACCCCAATGCCGGAAAGCCTTTCGCTGCATTGTTACTCAACAGCTTGAGGTCATAACTACCGCTAAGGATATTGGATTCAATCCTGTTTTTGTCCGTTGGAAATATGTTTAGGTCCGCTACCAGGCCCAGCTGCTCTGCAGGGCCAAACTGGTAGGGGGCACAGTACTGGAACGCCATCCTTGCCTCCAACAATGCATCCCTGGCAGCTTCCAGGTTTGATGGGTTAGGAGTTGCCACAAATGCCTGTATGCTGGCATAAAGTTCGTCAGACCTATCTTTCAGTTCAGCATAAGCCGGGACAATCAAGTTCGTCCCAATATTCACTAAAAAGCTTTTCTGATCGAAGTTGTCATCAACCCTTGGATCGTCATCCTCTCCACACGACCAGATAAACAGGCCCAGCGCAGTTAGCAGACTCCATGTAACTAATTTTTGCATTTTTATAATTGATCTTTCACTGGCTCCAATTCTTCATAAACGAGTACAAGTGTACTTTTTGCTTGATTGAGTCCTGCAATAGTCACGGTCCAAAAATCACCATCAGTTCCAAGGTCTTCGGATAGAATTTTTACGACCTGCGCCTGGGATATCCTTTTATAGGGACTGTACTGCAATGCCTTTACAAATGGATAGCCTTCGGAAAGGTGGTGAAACGCATTGCCAGTATCGCCATTGTTGAAGTCGCTGATCGCCTCGTTGATATAATGCAAGGCGCTGGCGGCAGCCACCAATTCATGGCCTGCATACAAAACAGCCCGCTGTGCGTCACGCACCTGGTAGTCTTTATTGACTATCGCTGTTCGTCCGGTCAGGTAAGCATCCATGAGCAACTTGTTGGTGCCCAGGAAAGGATTCGCCTTGTGGGTATACTCAGCCCAAAATCGGTCTTCGTCGTCTTCAAGCACTACATCTCCCTGAGGAAAATCGAGAGGAACACCAAAGTATCCGAAGGCCTCGTCCCAATGGTGCTCCATGGCAGTATAGTTTGTACCTTCAACCACATTGGTGTTATCAACGCCGTCTCCCACCCGTCCGTCGGTGAGGTACACATTGTATATCTGATGATAAAAACAAGAGCCCATCAATCCCTTTTCGACAAACTGAGAAAACTCCCAGCCTTTTTCATTTACTAATATATACCCTGATCCTCTTGGCAATTTTCCAGGTATTCCCTGTGCCGCCAGCGTACCGTTATCGGCTACGTCAGCACTTACTTCCGCCACCTTTGCGAACATGTCTTTCAAAGCACCCGCCTCTGAAATCAGTGTTTTATCCTCCAATTTCCTTGTCGAACTGTTGAGCGCCTCATCGTCAAAAGGAGCGTTCAGATTTTGAAACATATCCATGATGTGTTCACCACTGATCTTGTCGCCGTTATTTGCTGAAGCGATGTACGCCTTTATCTCAGCTAACATGTTCAATCTGTCAGTCTGCCCACTAAAGTCTACCGTACTCAGCCCATTCCTCTCAAATGCATACGATGCAGGCACTTCAGCAGCCGGCGCCCCGGCATCGTCGTCGTTGTCGCATGCAGCGACCAATACAATTAACGTCAGCGGCCACAACACCCTGAATCTTTCGTATAATCTCATTGTTTCAAATTATTTAGATTAATTATAAACAACGGCAAAATTATCTTTATTTAGATTTAATACAAATAAAGGCGCTGGAAAAAATGCGGGATAATTGTTGGGCAGGAAGGGCCGTTAATATGTAATCTCTACTCTTAAGGCCGGAGCCATTTCTTCCTTGAGCAGATAAGACAAAGCCTTCAATTGATTGTTGAGCTCTTGCACCGCTGGCAGGTTGTTCACTATTTGATCTGAGAGTGGATCGGTCATTAATTGGAGAGTGGTTAAAACCGAGTCCATGCCTGAAGCCAACGCCTCGGACAATTGCTGGTCTGTGCCAGAAAGCCTGGCCCCTTTGATGTTAAGGTATTCATCAAAGCCCAACCCATCTACTCCACTTCTTGAAGTGCCGGTAAAAATCAATTGATATGCTTCGATGCTTGCTTTGAGCAGCTCAAGAGAATAGCCACCATAGTGGCCCTCTGTTGCTTCGGGGGCAGCCAGTCCACCGCTATAGTCGCCTATAGGAATACCAACTTTGGCTTTCGTCACTGCCAGTTCAAGGCTTTTCGCAAGGCCATTGACCAGGTCTGAAACAGAACTTCCTTCCTTCACTCCCAGGGCGTCGTCATCAGTAAAAAAGACGTAATAAACGCCGCCTATGGCCGGATCCCAGGAGCGATAAACCAAATTTGACGACAGCGAAATCTGGTCGGCAACTCCCAGCATATACCCATTTAGGGCAGTCTTTTTTTCGATTGTGGCAAGCAACTTTTCATCCGTGATAGATTTATTATTAAGAAGGTAGTCTAAGGTAGCAAAGCCTTTAGCGTGGCTGTTTTCCGGAAGATTCAAGTCAATGCTAGTACTTTTCAGGTTTGCCTCTATTTGAGTCGTGTTGGCTGGAAACGAATTCAGGTCAGCCTTCAGGCCACGCAGTTCTGAGGGGCCGAATTCAAACGGCAGGCAATACTGCCATGACAACCAGGCATCTTTCAGGCTTTGCCTTGCCACAAGTAAGTTGTTCTTGCCGGGCTGTTCGACTAAGCGAGTCAGGGCAGTGTCCAGGGCCATGTTCTTTTCAGTCAGGTCTTTGTAAGACGGAATGATCAAATTCTTCCCAATATTTTCAACAAACCCCTTCTGGTCAAAAAACCTAAAAAGTGATGGGTCAGGGCCTCTTTCATGGCACGATACGCCGGAGATCAAAAAAAACATTCCCAAAAAATAGACCTTTATTTTACTCTTCATTGACTGCTCATTATATACTGTTGACTCTATTCCGGGAGAGAACGTTGCAAGTTATTTTACTCTTGCCAAAAATCTATTCGCAAAGCGCAAAAACCTGAAAGCGATTCTCTTTGCATCTCTTGCCACATGTAATAGAATAGCCGTAAGAAAATTAGGTGTCAATTCGGCTTGGTTTTTACTAATTTAGCCGTGAGAATTAACCAACAGTACAATGAGTATAAGAATAGAGAAAGATACAATGGGCCCGGTGGAGGTGCCCGCTGAAAAATATTGGGGCGCTCAGACACAACGATCAAGAGACAATTTCAAAATCGGCGGAGACAGCGCCCGTATGCCTATTGAAATAATCAGGGCGTTTGCCGTACTCAAAAAAGCTGCTGCCCAGGCCAACAACGAGCTTGGGGTATTGCCAAAAGACAAGCTGGAGCTCATTTCCAAGGCTTGTGACGAGGTGCTGGAAGGGAAATTAGACGATCAGTTTCCGCTGGTGATCTGGCAAACCGGCTCAGGCACCCAGTCGAACATGAATGTGAATGAAGTGGTGGCCAACAGGGCCCACGTTATAAACGGCGGCAAGCTGCTCGATGAAAAGAAAATCATCCACCCCAACGACGACGTCAACAAGTCACAGTCGTCTAACGACACCTTCCCCACCGCCATGCACATTGCCGGTTACAAAATGGTGGTTGAAGTGACGATCCCCAAAGTTCAGAAGCTTCGTGATACACTCGCTGCCAAGGCGGCCACCTTTAAAGATGTGGTAAAAATTGGCCGGACGCATTTTATGGATGCTACCCCGCTCACGCTGGGCCAGGAGTTTTCTGGCTATGTGTCGCAGCTGGATCATGCACTCAAGGCACTGAAAAACACCCTCCCTCATTTATCAGAGCTGGCCCTAGGTGGCACTGCTGTAGGTACAGGCCTCAACACACCAAAAGGATACGACGTGTTGGTGGCGAAAAAAATCGCTGCTATATCAGGTCACCCCTTTGTTACAGCCGAAAACAAGTTCGAGTCGCTGGCTGCTCACGATGCCATCGTTGAATCGTCGGGCGCACTCAAGCAGCTGGCTGTGAGCCTGATGAAAATTGCCAACGACATCCGGATGCTTTCCTCAGGCCCCCGCAGTGGTATAGGGGAAATCCTCATCCCTGAAAACGAACCTGGTTCGTCCATCATGCCTGGCAAAGTGAATCCTACTCAGTGTGAAGCACTGACGATGGTATGCGCTCAAGCCATTGGTAACGACTCAGCCATTACCGTGGGAGGCATGAACGGCCATTTTGAACTGAATGTATTCAAGCCGGTTATGATTGCGAATTTTCTTCAATCAGCCCGCCTTTTAGGCGACGCCTGCGAGTCTTTCAACGACCATTGCGCCATTGGCATCGAGCCTAATCATCCTGAAATAAAAGACAAGCTGGAAAAGTCATTAATGCTCGTAACAGCGCTGAATACGCATATCGGATATGAAAATGCAGCTAAAATCGCCAAGAAGGCGCACAAGGAAGGAACCACCCTCCGGCAGGCCGCTATTGAGCTAGGACTTCTTACCAATGAACAATTCGATGAGTGGGTAGTGCCTAAAAATATGGTTGGCAGCTTGAAATAGTGCAAATTGAAATTTGACATTATCAAACATATTTTTGTACATTGCTAACGAGTTATATTAAAATTTCAATTTAAGATGAAAAAACTCTTCAAATTTTTACCAATTATCTTTGGTCTTGCTGTAGCGCTGCCTACTCAGGCACAGATGTCGAAGAAAGAAAAAAAGGAATGGAAGAAAAGGACTAAGTCCCTGGAGCCAGAACAATATAAAACCCTATTAGAGGAAAACCAGTCGCTGAAGAGCCAGGTAAGTACATTAAAGAATCAAACAGCTGACTTTGACAGCAAACTGGCCGACAAAGATTCTCAGATCAGCGAGTATCAGGAAACGATCAGCTCTCTTCGCTCCGACTTGTCAGCAACCAGAAAGCAACTTCAGGATGCCAATGCTGCACCTGCAAAGCCAGCCGGCATCAACGCCAATGTTGGTGTTGTCTTCAAAGTACAGGTGGGTGCCTTCAAAAACAAGGATCTCACCAAGTTTGCCAAAGACAATGAGAACTTCAGTGCGGAAACAGATGGTGACGTGAACAAGTACACACTGGGCGTTTTCAAAGACTACTATGAAGCTGATGCTTTCAAAAAGTATCTCAGGGAAATGGGCGTGAAGGATGCCTGGATTGTCTCTTTCAAAGATGGACAAAGAGTGCCTATCAAAGATGTGCTGGAAGGCATTATATAAAAAATTCTACTTAACTGAAAGGGCGGCTACAAGGTCGCCTTTTTTGTTTTCCCCTGGCACAAGGAGTAGAGCTACCTTTTGAGGATTATTTAGCTTATCTTTGTGGTCTTTTTGAAAGGCAGGCCCTGGTGCCGGGCCGATATTGATTACTGAGAGATTCTGATTTATATGATTCAATACAAGACCGCAGAGGAAATTGAGCTAATGAGAATAAGTGCCCAGCTGGTTTCACGCACACTGGGTATGCTGGCAAAAGAAGTACAACCGGGTGTCACGCCTCTGCATCTCGACAAACTTGCTGAAGAATTTATCAGAGATCATAAAGCTATTCCGGGGTTTCTTGGTCTTTATGATTTTCCCAACTCCTTGTGTATGTCGCTCAACGAGCAGGTTGTGCACGGCATTCCTTCGGGCAAGCCACTCGCAGAGGGCGATATCATCTCAATTGACTGCGGGGTGCTGAAAAATGGCTACTATGGAGACCAGGCCTATACTTTTATGGTGGGAGAGGTGTCAGACGAGATTAAAAAGCTTCTTAGGGTGACCAAAGAATGCCTCGCATTGGGCATTGAGCAGGCCACTTCCTCCAACAGAATTGGTGACATTAGTTTTGCTATTCAAGCGCATGCCGAAGCCAATGGTTACGGCGTGGTGAGGGAGCTTGTAGGGCATGGCCTGGGCAAGAAAATGCATGAATCTCCCGAAGTACCCAATTACGGAAGAAGAGGGAGTGGTCCAAAAATCAAAGAAGGTCTCGTAATAGCCATCGAACCCATGATCAACATGGGCACAAGAAGGGTAAAGCAACTCCGGGACGGCTGGACAATTATTACTGCCGACAACAGGCCTTCGGCCCATTACGAGCATGATGTAGCCATTGTTGATGGCAAGCCAGATGTACTTACCACCTTTGATTTCGTGGAAGAAGCGCTCGGCGTACTCCAGAGCAACTAGTATCTTCTACCAAAGCCCCGGGGGCACAATCTCAATCACATGCCCATCGGGGTCTTCAAAGTAGAAAGAGTAAATTTCTTCCTTCCACTTCTGCTCGTGCGTTATTTCGACACCCTTTTTTAGCAGTGCAGCCTTCCACCTGTCATACGTCGACGCCGGCACTTCAAATGCTATGTGTTGCTTGCCTTCAGCATAATGTGGCGGCAGCACCTTTTCATTTCGTGTGGCCGATGCATCGAAACAGAGCAACACTGTGTCTCCGACGTCAAAAAAAACATGACGGCCGGGCACCATTGCAATGACCGGCAGGCTCAGGCATTCGTGGTAGAACTTCCGGGTAGCCTCAAGGTCAGACACATATAGACATGTTTCTTTTATCCTTGTTATCTTCATTTAAATCTATCTCTTGAAAAAACTCGCTAAAGAGTTTACGTTCAATAAGTTTGGTCTGTTCGCCGTTTCCCCATTTCACAGAAATTTCGTACATTCCATTATACTTCCTTCCCTGGTAAACCGAACCCTGTTCATATCCGTTTAAACCAACAAATGGTTTTGGCGCCTTAACGCACTCAAATCTAATTTTAAATTTATCAACCAACGCCGTGCTATTTATTTTGGGGGGCAAATATAGGCTTATCTCTAGTTTTGCTGTTACATTTCTTACAATAATTGTTAACATTTATTTTTTGTACTTTTCCAATATGCTGTTTCTCTATTCCGTGTGTTCAAGTCATCCGATAGTTGGCAGAAATCCATGCTGGGGTTCTCGCTCTCCCGTTTACCAAACGCTCTGTAAATTAATTCTTAGCATAAAACCCTTGAATCCGTTATAATTTATTTAATTTAATCTCTAGAAGGCTTTATCCTACGACTGTTTTGCTGTTTTGGGGTAAAATTCGGCACTTGAATCAGTATACTCTATTGTTTTCACAAATTGTACTCTTTACGTATTAGCACATTATAATGGAAGAACTAGTTAAGCTCATTGAAATTGCAAAAAAGAAAGGTCAGCGAAGCATACAGCTCGTTAACCAGAATTTTCGAAAGAAGGAAATCTCAAAAGACAATCAACTTTATGAGGGGATTATAACAGGAGAGTTTCTCAACGATGATGATGCAGCCACGAAAATGTTTGACACTGATCCTGGCAACAGAAATTACAGAAACGCCAAGACAAAGCTAAAACAGCGGCTTCTCAATCATCTTTACTTTCTGGATTACGACAAGGACATCTACACGTTGCACAACAAGATGTCCTACGAATGTCTTCATACGCTACATCAAACGAAGATTCTTTTCATGGAAGGATCTTCAGAAATCGGCATTCGGCTTATCCCCCAATTAATAAGGGCTACAACCGAGTTTGAATTCCATGAGATAAAAATCGAGGCACTCATTATTCTGAGGAACGAATATGCGCACATGGGAAAGCTGACTCCCTACCTTGAAACTCAGGCCGAAATTGATGTTGTAACGAACACACTCAAAATAACCCGGCAGTGCGAGGAGCTTTACTTTAGCACCCTGGTAAACATTAATAAATCGGTAAGTGCGCAGCAGCGGGTTATTGATGCTATTCCGAAGACAATCAAGCAAATAGATGAGGCTGCTAAACAGCTCAAAAGCAATCGACTGGACGTGTTGTCGTACAAGCTAAAGTTACTTTACAACCAGCTTACCTGGAAGTTCAAAGAGAACCTCACCATTTGTACAGACATAGAGAAAAAGTACCTCAACAAGCACAACCATGAGGTGGAGGTCGATTTGAGCAAAAATCAGATTTCTCTGATCAAAATCTATTGCTACTACAATACAGGCGACGTCGAGAACGGAAAGGCGTATGCCACCAAGGCGCTTAGCCTCTTCAAAAACGGCAGCCCTGAGTGGTTTGACTTCATGGAGTACTACTTCCTGCTGCTAATGAAAGGGGAGATGTACAAAGACGCCGGAAAAGCCTTCAGAGCCATCAGAACCAACAAGAACTACGTGCATCTTGACGAGGTGGACAAAGATCGCTGGTTGATTTACAGAGCCTTCCTTGTTTTCGTAAACGACGAAAAGCTACTCAAATGGGGCTTTGACCTTGAGGAGTTCCTCAACAAGGTGCCTGACTACTCTAAGGACATGAATAACTACGCCGTGGGCACACTGGTTATTCAATTCCTATATCTGTTGAGAGATGCGGAAGTTATCAAGCTCAAAGCAGTGCTTCAGGAGCTTGAGAAATACAATTCCGAGCATTTGGACAAGAGAACAAACTACCGGAACAGCATCTTCATCAGGCTGATCTCCATGGTAACTGAAAATGAGTTTAGTCACGACGCCATCAAAGACCGGGGCAAGGTATACTTCTCGAAACTGAAGAGAACAAAAATCCCTTGTGAGATCAAGGTAGACCTGGAAGTAATTCCTTATGAAATCCTTTGGAGTTACATCCTAAAGATTTTGTCGAGCAATAAGTTTTATGTACACTATCGTTTCTACGACATTCACTTTAAGCAGATGGCCGAACAAGCGAAGTAACTGATATCGAAGGTCGACATCTCTTATATTTTGTAGTACATTTGACGATATGAGAGGAAATGATGTGCTTCTGAAATTTCTCATTTGGAGGCTCAGAAACATCAGCGATAAGAACTTCATTCTGATCCTGGCTGGGATTGTCGGGGCCATTGCAGGCATTGCTGCTGTGGTGTTGAAGAGCAGCGTCCACTTCATTCAACGAATGCTGGAGAGAAATTTTTATCTGTATGATATCAATTTCTCCTATCTGGTGTATCCGTTGATTGGTATTGTGATCACGCTGATCATTTCCAAATACGTCCTCAAAGAGAAGCTCGGCCACGGTATCACCCACGTCCTCTACTCGATATCCAAAAATTCGAGTATCATCAAGAGGTCGAAAATGTACTCCCGCATGATCACCAGTGCCATCACTGTTGGCTTTGGTGGTTCTGTGGGGCTGGAGGCCCCTATAGTGGTCACAGGCTCGGCCATTGGCTCCAATATTGCCCAGCTTGTTCATCTTAACTACAAAAAGAGAACGCTTTTAATAGGTTGTGGAACAGCTGGTGCCATCTCGGCTATATTCAACTCACCTGTTGCTGGCGTTATATTCGCCATCGAGGTAATCCTGGCCGATGTCACCATTTCATTGTTTATTCCGATTTTGATTGCCTCGGTAACCGGCTCCCTTGTGTCAAAAGCGTTGTTGGGAAACGACATCCTTTTCTCATTTCAGCTAAAAGATTCCTTTGCGGCGGCCGATACCCCCTATTATATTTTGCTTGGTGTAGCATGCGGTTTAGTCTCCTTATACTTTACCCGGCTCACCTATTTTGTTGAAGGGAAGCTGTCCCGAATAAACAATGACTTTAACAGGGCCCTTATGGGTGGTGCTGCCCTTGCGCTCATCATTCTCATTCTTCCCCCAATTTATGGTGAAGGCTATGAAACCATTAAGTCGCTTCTCAATGGAAACGAAGATGAAGTGCTTCAGCGGAGCTTATTTTATGGCCTCAGGGAGAACGGGCTTATCATCATCTTCTTCTTGTTTGCAGTCATGCTCCTCAAGCCAATCGCATCTGCCACCACCATTGGCGCTGGTGGCAGCGGTGGTATCTTCGCTCCCTCCCTCTTCCTGGGTGGCGTTACTGGCTACTTTTACGCCCGCACCATCACGCAGGTATTTCCATTTACCAACCTGAGTTTGAGCAATTTTACGCTGGTGGGCATGTGTGGCGTTATGAGCGGCGTGTTGCATGCCCCGCTTACGGCCATCTTCCTTATTGCCGAAATCACAAGCGGCTATACGTTGTTCGTTCCATTGATGCTGGTTTCCGCTATATCGTATAGCACTATTTCCTATTTCGAAAAATATTCCATTTACACCAAGCACCTTGTGGAAAAGGGCGACCTCATCCCCAACGACAAAGACAGGCTCGTACTTAGCCAGATACTGCTTGAGAAAATAGTGGAAACTGATCTTTTAACCATTCATCCAAATGCCACACTGGATGACCTGGTGAAGTTGGTCAGGAAGTCGAGGCGCAATATCTTCCCTGTTGTGAATGACCTGGGTGAGCTGGAAGGAATCATCACTTTGGACGATGTGAGAGAGATCATGTTCAACGAAGAGGCCCGAAAAAGCATTATTGTGAGAACCTGGATGACAGCGCCTCCGGCATTTGTCTCTTCTAATGAAAAAATGCAAAGCGTGATGAACAAGTTCGAAATTTCGCAGGCCTGGAATCTTCCGGTTATCGACAACGGGAAGTACATCGGCTTCGTCTCTAAATCCAGTATTTTCAGCGCCTACCGCAGCAAACTCATCCGTCAAAACCAGGAAGAGTAACCGTATTTGTGGAAAACGGGCGAACTTATCCACGAGGTTTCCATTCGGAGTACTTTTATATTCTATTGATAATCAAACTCTTGTGGAAAGGGCAGCGAGCGGATGTGGATAACTCTTACTAAATGTGGATATCTGTGGGGTTAAGATCCACATCGCTTCGTTGACAAAAACATTACTGACGTATAATTCGTAAATTGTGGTATGCCACGCTCAGTACTTTTGTTATTTTTTCTATTCGGTGCCAGTGCTACCATTGCGCAAGATGTAGAGGTAATAAAGTATCCGCAGCTGGGGGCTATTATCAATGCCAAAGAGGATGGTATCAAAGTCATTAACTTTTGGGCTACCTGGTGTAAACCGTGCGTAGAAGAAATAGGCTATTTTGAAGCTGCTGACAGTCAATTCAGAGACAAAGGGGTTTCTGTTATTCTGGTCAGCTTTGACTTCGGCAAGGATGTTGAAAAGAAAGTACAAAAGTTCATTGATAAAAATGACCTTCACTCAAGAGTGCTTTTGCTAGACGAAACCGATTATAATTCGTTTATAGATAAAGTCTCTCCTTCGTGGTCGGGGGCCATTCCGGCGACACTCATTGTGAACTCAAAAACCGGCAAAAAACAGTTCTATGAAAAGACGTTTAAAGAAGGGGAACTGTCTGAGGTTATTGAAGCTTTTATAAACTAAACCCTGCTTACTATGAAAAAGACAATCAGTTTGCTAGTGTTGCTGGCCATTGTTCAGATCAGTGCCGCACCTTTTGATGGGGGATACGAGGTAGGAGATATAGCCAGGGACTTTCAGCTTAAAAATGTGGACGGTGCCTCAGTAAGCCTGTCAGACTACAAAGAGGCTAAAGGCTTTATTGTGGTTTTTACTTGTAACACCTGCCCCTATGCCAAGCTGTACGAGCAAAGGATCATTGCTCTTGACAAAAAATACAAGGGAGATGGCTATCCGGTCATTGCCATTCAGCCCAACAACGGCTCGCTGTCGCCCGGCGATTCGTTTGAAGCGATGCAGGCCAACAGCAAAACGAAAGGCTTTAGCTTCCCTTACCTGCTTGATGAAACCCAGGAAATAGCCCGTGCTTATGGTGCTGCCCGAACGCCTCATGTTTTTTTGCTGAATAAAAAAAGTGGCAAGCTTAGGGTCGCTTATATCGGCGCCATCGACAACAACCACCAGGACTCGGATAAGGCTGACAAGAAGTATGTAGAAGATGCCGTAGATGCGCTGATTTCCAGCAAGAAAGTTCCTGTAACGCTTACCAAAGCCATTGGCTGTACAATTAAATGGAGCGGCACCTGACCTTAATGAGAAAGGCTGGGATCGCCAGCCCTTCTCATGTACTTTAATGAAGCTTGTAAATAATCGGCAGCACCATCCTCACTTTGACGGGCCGCCCGCCCTGCCTGCCTGGCTTCCACGCAGGTGCTTTGGAAAGCACCCTCAGCGACTCGCTATCGAAGTCTTCGTTGATGCCCTTAATCACCTTTAAGTCCGTCAGGTTGCCCTGCTCATCTACAATGAACTGCACATAGACCTTGCCCTGAATATCGTTTCTGATGCCGCTTTTTGGGTACCTGATATTCTTTCCCAGGAATGCCATGAAATCAGCCATGCCGCCTACTGGATCGGGCATTACCTCGGCATAGTCTACAAACTCCGGGGCTACTTCTACTGGGAGTGGCTCTTCCAAAAATGGTATGTCACCGATCTCTTCGGCCTTTTCCATATCAATAATTACTGGGGGTTCGTCTAGTTCCTCGTTATTTGGTACTTCAATTATCTCTGGCATAACAATCTTGGGCTTTGGGGGCTCCGGAATTTTTGTCAGCGGTGCTTCGTCAACCACAATGAACTTATCCACAAATTCTTCTGGCGCTATCGGCGGCTCATACGCTGTGCGCCACTCAAAAGCCGTGACTACCAGCGCCAGGGCTACCATAAATCCAATCGACAGGTGCAGGCCGTATCGGCGCTGTACATCTGCCCGGGGGTTTTTCTTTGCTTCCATTTTTGTAGTGTTTAAAGTTTACGGTTATCGAAATAGAAAAAAGAGTGCTACGCTTACTGCCACCAGAAATAGTAAATAGAACAATCTGGTCATCACCTGTTTGATCCGTTCCTTCTTGTACCGACGGCTCAGCTGGTCGAAGTTTTTGTACCTCGACGTCCGCTTTTCCTGAAAAGCTCCCCTCCGTATCCGTATATCGTACTTCTTCATTGCCCCGACACCTTTTCTTTTAACTTTTGCAACGCCCTGTAATACCTCATCTTCACTGTGCTCTCATTCTTTTCGAGGATGAAAGCGATCTCATAAAATGCCTTCCCTTCAAAAAACTTGAGGTCCAGAATGGCCACTTCGTCCTCATCGAGCAGGTCGATAAGGCTGATCACTTTTTCAGCCTCCATTTTTACATCTACCTCGTTCTGCAGAATCTCTCTCAGGTTGGTCTCATCAATGCTGATCACCATCCGCTTCTTTGTTCGCTGATAGTGGGCCAGCACCTCGTTTCTGGCTATTTTCATCAGGTAGGCCTGATAGGGCACACCATTGTACTGAAACCTTTTTATTGCCAGCATGGCCTTGAGAAACACTTCTGAAACAAGGTCGGCTGCCAACTCATCGTCGTCCGTTTTGCGCAAGACAAATCGGAAAATCGAGTCGTATTGCTGGTTATAAATCTTGCCGAAATGGTCAATATTTTTCTTCGAAAGAAGGAGGAGCTCTTCTTCGTTGTAGTCCGATCGTGCGTTTTCTATGTGAGTCTCCTCTTTCAAAAGAACCAACTTTCCTATTAAAATCAGGAGATCAGCAGAAAAGTCACAATAGAAGCAGAAAAAGTTTTAGTGGGGGTCTAATTATACTGTAGGTAGTGCTCCCATTTGTCGATTACAGAAGTGAAATCTTCCGGCAAATCGGATTCAAATTGCACAAACTCTTTGGTGGCAGGGTGTATGAACCCCAGCGACTTGGCATGTAAGGCCTGTCGGGGTATCAGCTTGAAGCAGTTGTCCACAAATTGCTTGTACTTGGTGAAAATGGTGCCTTTCACTACCCTGTCACCTCCATAGGTAGCGTCGTTGAATATCGGGTGCCCGATGTACTTCATATGTGCCCTGATCTGGTGAGTGCGGCCCGTTTCCAGGTTGCACTTGATCAGCGCTACATACCTCAAATCCTTCAGCATCTCATAATGCGTGACAGCATTTCTGCCGAAGTCACCATCGGGGAAGGCTGTTGTAACCCGGCGGTCTTTCAGGCTTCTTCCGAGAAAGACATCAACAGTACCTTTTTCCTGCTCAGGCACGCCCCACACCAGGGCATAGTATGTGCGTTCGATAGAGTGGTCGAAAAACTGTTTGGCCAGAGAGTTCATGGCAAGCTCTGTTTTGGCAATTACCAGCAGTCCACTGGTATCTTTATCGATTCTATGCACCAAGCCTGGCCGCCCTTCGTTGCCTTTCATTTCCGGAAGCTGCTGAAAGTGGTAGGTAAGGGCATTTACAAGTGTGCCTGACCAGTTATTAAACGCCGGATGAACCACCATGCCAGCGGGCTTATTAACCACAAGCAGGTGCTCATCTTCATACACAATATTAAGTGGAATGTTTTCGGGCACCACTTCAGTGTCTCTGGGAGGCTCAGGCAGTGAAACCGTGATCACGTCATCCGGGTGAATCTTATAGTTTGGCTTTACAGCCTTTTCATTTACCTGAACAAACTCATCCCGAATGGCATCTTGTACTCTGTTGCGGGTAGTATTGGGAAGCCTGTCAGTCAAGTACTTATCTATTCGCACAGGGCTCTGCTTTTTATCCACCACAATCCTGTGGTGTTCAAAAAGCTCACCTTCTTCATCCAAAAAATCTTCTCCCAAATCAATTTCTTCGCTCATGGTGCAAAAATACACAGAAGTTCTGCCAATTTTGAATCAATGATTTATCCAGCAGCGCAGCCTGTTCCCGAGATTGAAATTAAGGCACCTTTTATTGAAAAGGCTGGCGTACAACTCATTGTACGAAGAGAAGACTTAAACCATCCTCACATTTCGGGAAATAAGTACTGGAAACTAAAATATAACCTTCTGGAAGCCGACAAACTCGGCCACCACACATTGCTGACCTTCGGTGGGGCGTTCTCTAACCACATCGCCGCTACTGCAGCCGCTTGCAAGGCCGTTGGGCTGAAGTCGATTGGTGTCATCAGAGGCGAGGATGCCGACCTGACCAACCCCACCCTGGCGCAAGCGGTCAAAAATGGAATGGTCATACACCGGATATCAAGAGCCAAATACAGAGAGAAGGAATTTGCTTCATTTGCCGATGAAATGAGGATGCTATTCAGTGATTTCTTTCTCATTCCCGAGGGTGGCACCAACGACCTGGCTATAAAAGGAACGGCGGAGATGGTCAGTCGAATAGATACTCAGTATGACTATCTGGCTTTACCGGTGGGAACGGGTGGCACGATGGCTGGATGCATAGACTGCCTGAGGGGACAGGGGCAAATACTTGGCTTCTCAGCGTTGAAAGGCAATTTCCTTACCGAAGAAATAATAGCGCTGCAACAGCAATACAGCCTAAGCGCTTTTGGCAATTGGGACATGATAAACCACTATCATTTTGGTGGATATGGAAAGGTCAAAGATGATTTGATTGTGTTTATGAAGGCCTTCGAAGACCAATATGCCATCCCTTTAGAGCCCGTCTACACTGGGAAAATGATGTTTGGCCTGCTTGAGATGATTAAAAATGCTTACTTTCGTAAAGGCTCTGTCATTTATACAATTCATACCGGCGGGCTACAGGGCAGGGCCGGTTTTAGGAGAATACCTGCGTAAAGGAACAACATGCGTTTCTGCGTGACGACTTCTTCAGGATATTATTTTTTTTATACTATCGACCTTAATGACTTTTTTGGAGAAAAGTCCATTGTCCTGGCTAATGAAAGGGGCTTTGGCCATTCTGATTTCTGGCTGCGGAATAAATGACCTCGAATTTGGCAACCTGGATATTCCCGACTACCAGCCAACGCTCGCTGTTCCGTTGGGAGTGTCGAGATACACCATGCGGGAACTGGTAGGCGACCTTCAGGACAATGCGTTGACCATTGAAGAAGGTGAGGATTTGTTCATGACCATCGTGTATATGGACACCTCGTACAATGACGAACGGGAAGCTTTTCTCTATTTCCCCCCTATTAATAAAAGTGATATAGTCTTTCCCTTCGTGTCTTCGTCTCCTGGCGGAGAGACCGAGGTGATGGAATTCGAAAAGGTGATCACCTTCTCTTTCGATGCCTTTTTTGGTGAGCAGGTCGATTCTATTTTTTTTAATAGCGGAAACCTGGCACTGGAAATTAACTCCCGCTTCCGGAGTGACGTCATTCTGGAGTTTGGCTTTCCTTCTATGTTTGAGACAGCCGACAATTCATCGGTTAGCATTTCGGATACGCTAAGCTTTGGCACCACAGTGCCGGTAACATCGATCACAAGAATGCCGCTGGGAGGCAAAAAGTTGCTTTTCCGAAGGCGGCAAGAAGCCAACGATTTTGATGTTATCATCAAAGGAAAAGTGGTTGTGAAGCCAGGCCAGTCCGTCGATTTTTCAGATTTCTTTCGTTTTTCGATTGACTTCTCCGAAGCAACATACTCTCATGTGCATGGCTACTTCGACCGGAAAGAAGGGCTCCTGCAGGACAGAACGATAGAGCTAAAGTTTTTTGAAACGTTTGGAGACTACGGGCTCGACTTTAAAGATCCCAAAATTATTCTCAAAGTTGATAACTCATTTGGGTTTCCATCGGGCCTGTTGATGAACAACCTTTCCGCAAGTAATAATGACAGCACTTCAGTTGCGCTTACCGGATCAATAACCGAGTCGCTACAATTTGTGAACTATCCAAAGCTCGATTCCATCGGAAAAACCAGCCACTCAGAGTTTGTCATCAACGCACAAAACTCAAACATCAGGGAGCTTTTTGGCATCACCCCCGTCAAATTCAACTTGCCTTTGACAGTCATCTCCAACCCCGATGTTTTTGAAAAGGACTACCTGAATTTCATGACAGACAGCAGCAGGTTCAGGACCATCACTGTGGTGGAGTTACCCTTCGAAGTGAGGATGCAGGAGTTCACCACCAACCTTAAGTTTGGAACCGACGAAATCGACCTGAAAAATCTTCAGGAAGCAGCTTTGAGATTTTACACCGAAAATGAAATGCCCTTTGAGGGGCGACTCGCTGTCAACTTTGCTGACGAACACGACACCATTCTCTTCACCGTGCCAGAAGAGCTGGTGCTGTCAGCCCCGCAAGTTGACGCATCGGGGCGTACACTGGAATCAAAAAAGCTGCTTTCAGAAATTGTGTTGGGAACAGAGGGCACTCAGGCCCTAAAGAGCGCTGACCATCTCAATGTGGCCATTATAATCAATACGTTTAATGCCGCCGACGAGGAGTACGTCAAGCTGTATGCCGACTACAAACTTGACATCAATATTTCTGTTTTGGGCCGCTTGAAAATAAAAACCCAATGAGGCGCTGGCTAACAACCATATTGGTCATTATTTGCTGCTTCGCAACTGTGAAGGGGCAAAATGGGCTGGGACTATACACGCTGGGTGATGCTGTGCCGCAAAACAGCCGGTTGAATCCGGCGAATGAGATAAAAGGAAAACTGGTTTTGGGCCTGCCGGTCATTTCCGAAATGGGACTGCATGTTAACAACAGATTCGGTTACAACCGGGCGTTCACCAAACTGGAAAATGACTCCGTGAAGCTGGACGTTGACAAGGTGGTCTCTCACCTCAAAAAGAGGAATGCCCTGCTATTTGAAACTAGTATCCCCCTGCTCTATGTGGGTATCAAGCCGGAAAAGTCTTCCTTTGGCTACAGCTTCTTTGTCAACGAACGAATTAATGTGCGGGGCCAGTACACCAAAAATCTGATAAAGGCAGCCTGGGAAGGCACCAACTCGCTTGTAGGCCAGCCGCTCAATATAGGCAAGTCGGCTTTCAGCGCTTCCTACTTCAGAGAGTATGGCGTTGGCGTGAATACGTCCCTGATGAATGATGACCTGAAAATTGGCGCCAGAATAAAGCTGATCCAGGGGATATACAATGTGAAAACACTATGGGGGATGGACGCCAGAGTGGATATTGAGCCGGAAACCTATAGCTACGGTTTTCTATTCAAAAGGGCTGGCTTAAATGCAGCCGGAGTAAGTGAATATCCCTCCGTTGGCTACCTGCTTTCGAACCCAAACAAGGGGGCAGCTATCGACCTCGGTGCCACGTGGACTCATCAAAACCTGTACAGCCTGTCGGCCTCTATCACCGACCTCGGCTATGTCCGTTGGAAGGAGTTTAGCCAGAATTTCATTCTTAGCGACACCTCATTTGCTTTTCAGGGTGTCTATTTCACAGCTGATGGTGATATAGAAAGCACTATTGACTCACTAAAGAACGCCTTTACACCAAAGGAAACGGCCAATCCATATTCGGCCATGTTGAGTGCCAAATCAATACTAAGCGGATCTCTGCTACTTGGCCCTGTGGATAGAGTCACCGTTACGATGATGAATCAACTCCTCGTAGGCAAAGTAAAATCGGCCTTCGCCGTGTCTTATGTCAAACAGTTAACGCCAGGCATTGTTGCCTCAGGCAGCGTGGTGAAGCTTCCGCAGCAATGGCCCCGGCCAGGGCTCGCTTTGTCGATGACTGGCGGTCCTGTTCAGTATTATATCGCTTCAGACAATCTGATTGGATTTGCCAATGTAGGCAACATGAACACACTGGACTTTAAAATGGGGGTTAACCTTATTATCGGAAGTGGCAAAGCGAAGAAAGAAACTGATTTACCGCCAGCACACAGGTCCAAACCGAAGTTTTCCAGCAACGATGAAGGAGTGGACTACCCCACCGACCCAAGACTGAAAAAGCCTACTGTGGTCCGTAAAAAGGATATTTATACCATCATCACCAAAAAGAAGCAGCCAAAAAGCTGGAAGAACTGGTTCAAAAAGAAGTCGGATAACTAACGCCTAGCTCCTGTTGATCCCTCTGAGTCGCCCCAGCACTCCCTGGTAGGCAGCAGGCTGATCGAACACATCGTCGTCGCTTACCTTTTTCACACTCTCCACAGTGTAGTAAGCTTGGGGATTGTATTTTTTGATGATGTTAATGTAGGTTGGCAGCTCGTCCCTTTTCACAACGGTAAAAAGCACATTGACTTTGCCATCATTGCTTTCCGCATCGAGGTTAGAGTAGCGGTAGCCTTTCTCTTTTAAGAAGGCTGTCAGCTGCTCAGCGGGGTTTTGCGTAATTACTCTTACTACGACCCGGCCAAGGGCAAGTTTTTCTTCGATGACCATGCCCAGGAACGTGCCCGTCGCAAAGCCTCCTGCATAGGCAAAATAAGAATAGAAGGCATCGATATTGGTAATGATTTGACGGATAGCCAATAACCAGATAAAGGCCTCAAAAAAACCCAGAAGCGGTGCGAGCAACTTCTTACCATGCATCACAAAGATGATCCGTACCGTGTTAATGGACACGTCGCACACTCTGGCGAGAAATATCAGCGCAGGGATAACTACGTAGGTGAACACCGACTCACTGATACCCAAACCTTCGAAAAACTCTTTCATTGCCTCTTTTAGTTAGCCAAACAAATCGGATATCACCTCGTGGATTCTTCCAAACTGCCTGACGGCTATTTTAAACTTCTTTCCCTCTATTGCCCGTTGCGCAAACTTAGAAACATAAATGGCCTCAAAACCCAGTTTTTCAGCCTCCATGATTCTCCCATCGATCCTGTTCACTGCTCTGATCTCACCACCCAATCCCACTTCTGCAGCAAAGCAAACTTTTGAGGATACAGGGATTTCTTCCAGAGAAGAAATCATGGCCATACAGATGGCCAAATCCGCTGCCGGATCATCCAGCTTCAAACCACCGGCCACATTCAGGAAAACGTCTTGCGTCCCCAACCGAAAGCCTCCCCTCTTCTCGAGCACTGCCAGCAGCATACTCAATCGCTTATTGTCAAAGCCTGTAGACGTCCTTTGAGGGTTGCCATAGGTGGCGGGGCTCACCAAACTCTGAATCTCGATCAGCAAAGGCCGATTGCCTTCCAGCGTAGCGGCAATGGCCACACCACTCACATCGCCATCTTTTTGTGAAATAAGGATTTCCGATGGATTTTTGACCTCCCGAAGCCCCTCCCCTTGCATTTCGTAAATGCCGAGCTCGGAGGCGGCGCCGAATCGGTTTTTAGTAGTTCGTAAGATGCGATATACTAAATGCCGATCACCTTCGAACTGTAGTACCGTGTCCACCATGTGCTCCAACACTTTTGGCCCGGCGATAGCGCCCTCTTTGTTGATGTGGCCAATGAGAAACACGGGGGTGTTAGTTTCTTTGGCGAACTTCATCAGCTCTGCTGTGCATTCCCTTATCTGAGAAATACTGCCAGCCGCTGATTCTACCTTATCGGAGTAAAGCGTTTGGATCGAATCGATGACCAAAAGCTGTGGCTCCAGCTCTTCGATTTGTCTGAACACATTGGCAATGCCTACCTCAGAAAGCACAAAACAGTTATTGTTTTTGATGCCAATTCGCTCCGCCCGCATTTTGATCTGCTGCTCACTTTCTTCACCCGATACGTACAGCACCTTGAGGTTGGGTAGCTGCAGCGCAATTTGCAGCAGCAGCGTCGATTTGCCGATGCCCGGTTCTCCGCCAATCAGCACCAGGCTTCCCGGAACAATGCCTCCTCCCAGCACCCTGTTGAGCTCTTCATCGGCAGTTTTGATCCGCTGCATAGCCACGGACTCCACCTGATCAATCGCCTGAGGCTTAGATGCACGGGCAGGGCCGCTGGCCTTATTCCAGGATGGAGACGAAGCATGCTCCTTTTCTATTACCTCTTCAACGTAGGTGTTCCACTCTCCGCAAGAGGGGCATTTACCTGTCCATTTTGGCGACTGTGCGCCACAATTCTGACAAAAAAAAGCTGATTTTACTTTGGCCACGATGCGCCAAAATTAGAATAAAAATAAGAGAAGACTTACTTACTGAATACTTTTCGGTAAATGGGTTTGCGGTAGAGGAATTGCAAGTACAGAATCGGATAAATTAGCCAATTGGTAAGCAACGCAGGCGTGGTAAATTCGATATCATCGGTGATGCTTGTGCCTTCTGCGTCGTTGGCTTCATTAAGGTGGTGATGCTTCCAGCTTTTCAGAAAGAAGGGCAGCCGCACGCCTTCGTCGACAAAAGAAAAAACGGTCTCATTTGTGAGATCATGCGTGATGAGACTTTCCCAGGTTTGCTTAAAAAAGATAAAGTTCAGCTCAAGCTCCACCTTATCTCCTTTTTTGCAACCATCAAAGCGCCGGAGCTTCACAGGTGGAAAAGGGGGATTTAACTTTAAAAAAAGCTTGTCGGTGAACCCGGCTATTACCGTTTGCAAATCGGCTTTTACATGGGTCTTTATTCGAATTTTCATACTTGAAAGGCAAAGGATATGCCCTATTAATCAATAACAAAGGGCAATTGTTTAGATCGTCTCGTTGAACCTGATCGTAAAAAGAAATAGAGAAATGATTTCACTACTTGGAAGAGGTAATATTGAGCGGAATAGGTTTCCCTTCCTGGTATATTTTCAGTTCTACTATGTCGGCCGGCAAACTATAGCCCTGCTTCATAAGGCTCGAAACTATCCCATTCATTACATCATTCTGCAGCACCGCCACCGAGCCTTCGTATCGCTGCGAATTGACCCAATAATATGTCCTTATGTTAACGGTACTTGTACCAAACTCTTCAATCAAAATAAAGGGTTTAAGGTCAGGGCTATGTTCTATCCGCCTCTCGGCGGATAATGTATCGATGATCAGTTTGCCTACGGCTGCAATGTCGTCTCCATAGTCAATACCTATCAAAAAATCGTACCGAAGAAGTCCGTCACGGGTGTAATTGATCAAAGGGCTCTTGATTAAAGAAGAGTTGGGTAGAAAAATATCTTTTCCATCAAATGTTCGAATATGTGTATTACGAAAGTTCAGTGCCTTCACTACTCCTTTCAATTCCAACACCTCGATAGTGTCTCCAATGGAAAAAGGGCGGCTGAATGCGAGAAAAAAGCCAGCAAGAAAGTTTTCTCCAATGTCTTTGAAGGCAAATCCGATCACAATCGCAGACACTCCGGCACCTGCCAGCAGGCCACTGGCTGCTTTGCCAAGCCCTATTTGGTTCAAAAATATTACGACTCCAAATGCACTTACGAACAGAAAAACCATCCTGCCTATGAAGTTGACGAGGAGCTTGTCCTCTATCCTACGGGTAAGTCTCTTTTGGGTGAGCGATCGCAGCCCTGAGGCAACAAACAGAAATATCACCAACAGAATAATGCCTATAAAAATTGCGGGCGCATTTCTGATGACGATGTCCAGGAACCGTTCAAATGACTCAACCAATTGGGTAGTAATATTGTCCATAGTAGGATGTTTTAACTTTCAAACCTGCGTGCTTTGCTGTGTCAATTCTAGTCCGCAAAATCAAAATTTCTAGGATTTGTTTCCTATTGTTGGTGTATCGCCAGCTAAGCCTGTCGAACCAATAATGATCCATTTTTTTTAATCTCATATCATTCGTCGGTTTCTATTTCCACCGTCTTCACTCTAACGGCGTTTGATTTGGGTTCGATTTTGCTATTGAATATTTCGGCGTATGAATAGGTAAGTTTGGCTCCGAACAGGAATATTATTGCCGCATAATACACCCAGGCAAGCACAACTACCACTGAACCTGCAGCGCCATAGGCGGTGGTAATAGAGCTCGACCCCAAATAAATGCCAATAAGGTATTTGCCGAGCGAGAACAGGATGGCGGTGATCAGAGAGCCAACCCACACATCCTTCCAGTCAATTTTCGCATCGGGAAGAATTTTGAACATCAGTGCAAAAATCAACGAGACTATCCCCAGGGAAACGATAAACGAAAAAACAGACACAACATAAACGGAAACCCCTCCCAGATTCGCCATCAGAAAGTCATGCAATATTACAAGCAAGCTTTCAAGCAGTAGCGACACCAGCATTATAAACCCAATACTGATAACCATCGCCAAAGAAAGAAGCCTATTGATTATGTACTTAACAACTCCCCTTTTTGGTTTAGCTTTTACATTCCAAACTCTGTTGATACTCAGCTGTAGAGATATGAAAACAGTGGTTGAACTAACAATCAAGGCCACAATCCCCAAAGTCTTAGCCAAAGAGTTGGAAGAGCTTTCTATCGCCACTTTTTCTAGCATTTTCTCAATTTCTGCAGCACTGGTTGATCCTATCAAAGCTGAAATTTGATTAGTCAGCTCCATTTGCACTTTATTTTCTTCGTAAAACGCTGCTCCAACCGAAACTGCAATGAGCAAAACGGCTGGCATTGAAAAAATGGTATAGTAAGCGATTGATGCTGCGTATGTAAAAGCATCCTCCTGAAAAAAACTCAGAGATCCTCTCTTAAGTACCATCCACGCCTTTTTAAAGAACTCGATCATGTCTTTTGTATGTTTTCCCAAGTATTCCGACAATACTCATTTCTGCAAAAAGAAGCTGTAAAAGGGCCTGTTTTTGAGGTAAGCGATTTGCTCAGTTTCTACAGGGTGGAAGAACGTCCCCAAGCTGCACGGCACTAACGGTGTCTCAAAAGCGCCGCATTCTGCTCAAATCCCTCCAGGAGTTTGCAGAAAGACACATCTTTACAATGCGCAGTGCGGGGAGTTAGGTTTAGGCCAAAGAGGCTGATACTACAAGGCAAAAGTCAATGAAATTGAAGATGCATTTTTCGGCAATCCTCAGAAGCACAGCATTTTCAGGTGCGGTCTAGCCGGGCAATCTCGCAGCGATGGCTTCAAACACTGCTCCAACAATTTTGTACATAACCCGACTAGAAGAACTTTCCCTTCGATTGGAAGAAATTGCAGCGAAGGATTTGAATGACATTGCTAAAGTAAAGAAAAAAGCACTACAGAGAGAAGTAAAGTCATTAAAAGTAGGGCTTCTGTCACGCCTATTGGTCGCCATCACCTCTTTAGATACATTCCAAATTGATGAGTGGCCATTGTAAGAGTTTATCAAATTATACATTTGCATTGTGAAAAGTCTGCTTTCATTGGCTTTTGTCGGGTACTTCATCATCGGAAGCATCCTGCCCCGTTCCAATTTCAAAGAATTGGAGAAGGTGCCCTCTATGATTGCACACTATGAGCATCACAAGAAGGTTTTTGATAAGGATCTCACCTTTCCTCAATTCCTCGTGCTCCATTTCAGCCTCAGTTCCGACCACAGTGAACCTTCACACGAAACAGAGCTGCCTTTACACAATGGTGTGGTGGCGTCTTTTTTCTTCACTATCCCCCAAGCACCCGATTTACAAGCTTCGGTGCAGGAGTATGCGGTGAAACACTTTAAGCCTTTTTCTATCAATTACCAGTTTCAGTACGCATCCAACTGGTTTCAGCCTCCTCAAAGCGCCTGATAATCTTCTTGGTTATCTAATTTTCATGCCCTTTCGGGCGCTTTAAATCTATTTGTTAATGGTCGATTCAATCATTCGATTCAGCATACACAATAAGCTGATCGTTTCATTATTTTCCTTAGCCATTATGGGCGTTGGCCTGTTT
This sequence comes from Imperialibacter roseus, assembly GCF_032999765.1. GTDB lineage: Bacteria > Bacteroidota > Bacteroidia > Cytophagales > Cyclobacteriaceae > Imperialibacter > Imperialibacter roseus. Next base: position 5,541,685 of record NZ_CP136051.1, read on the forward strand.
TCGCTAAGTCAAATTCCACTTGGAGCTGTGCCGGATATTACGAACAATCAGGTGCAGGTATTAACCGTGTCAAGAAACCTGGCAACTCAGGATGTCGAGCAATTTATAACCTACCCGGTTGAACTGGAAATGGCCAACCTTCCGGGTGTGCAGGAAATACGCTCTATCTCGAAGTTTGGGCTGTCCGTTGTCACCATCGTGTTCGACGAAGACCTGGGCACCTACTTACCTCGTCAGCTTATTGCGGAAAAAATCAAGAAGGCCCAGGAGTCCATCCCGGCTGGGTTTGGCACGCCGGAAATGGGCCCTATTACTACCGGCCTCGGCGAAATTTACCAGTATATCCTGGATGTGAAACCGGGTTATGAAGGCAAATATTCCACCACAGAGCTTCGCACAATTCAGGACTGGATAGTCAAACGCTATTTATCGGGGATACCAGGCGTGGTGGAAGTAAATACCTGGGGTGGCTTTCTCAAGCAATACGAAGTTGCCGTGGATCCGGCACTCTTGAATGCCACAGGCGTTACGATCACAGAAGTATTTGATGCGCTTGAAGCCAGTAATGACGTGACTGGAGGTGCTTATATAGAAAAGGCCTCCCAGAGCTACTTCATCAGGGGAGAGGGTCAGATCAAGTCCCTGGAGGACCTTGGCAATGTGGTGATCGGCAACCGGGATGGCATTCCCATCCTGATCAGGCAGGTGGGAGAAGTCAGGTTTGGTACTGCCGTGCGGTTTGGTGCCATTACCGCCAACGGCCAGGGCGAAAAGGTCATGGGCCAGGTGATGATGCTCAAGGGCGCCAACAGTAGCCAGGTAATCAATGCAGTGAAAGATCGTGTAAGTGAAATAGGGGAGTTTCTACCTGAAGGCGTGTACATCAACCCCTTTCTGGAGAGAACTGAACTAATTGACAAGACCACAACAACCGTGGCCGAAAACCTTATTCTTGGAGCACTCATCGTTATCTTCGTACTGGTTCTTCTGCTTGGCAACTTCCGCTCGGGAATGATAGTAGCCTCGGTTATTCCATTGAGCCTTTTGTTTGGTATCACGCTGATGAATTACTTCGGCGTGTCGGCCAATCTCATGAGCCTCGGCGCCATCGACTTCGGTATTATCATCGATGGTGCGGTTATCATTGTAGAATATACGGTGCATCAGATCTCTGCCAGGGCAAACGGCCTTCTGAAGCTATCAGACGAAGAGCGAACCGCCGAAATGGATACTCTTACTGCGACGAGTGCCTCCACAATGATGCGATCCGCCATTTTCGGGCAGGTCATCATTCTGATCGTTTTCATTCCCATCCTTTCGCTTTCGGGCATTGAGGGAAAAATGTTCAAGCCGATGGCATTGTCATTCAGTTTTGCCCTCATAGGTGCTATGATCCTTTGTCTGACCTACGTGCCAGCCATGTCGGCTTACTTTCTTAAGCCCAAAAAAGCGAAGGCCTCAAAAGGAGGGTTTTCTGACGCCCTGATTGAAAAAATACAAAACCTGTATCTGCCTACCATCCGCTTCGCTTTGAGGTTCAAGGCGTTGGTTATTGGTGCAGCCATCACTATGCTGGCAGCTAGCGTGTTCCTATTCATTCAGCTTGGTGGCGAGTTCATTCCCACACTCGATGAAGGCGACTATGTGGTGCAGCCCATCCTTAAGCCGGGCACCTCCTTGTCGGAAACGGTGGACATCAGCACTAAGCTCGAAAGGATTCTGCTTCAGAATTTTCCAGAGGTGAGTCAGGTGATCACCAGAATTGGAGCGGCGGAAGTTCCCACTGACCCTATGTCGATGGAAATGACGGATGTCATTGTGAGGCTGAAGCCAAAAGATCAGTGGGTATCCGCTGCATCAAAAGATGAGCTTGCTGATAAAATGAAAGCTGCCATGTCGGTGCTGCCTGGCATTGGTTTTGAATTTACTCAGCCCATCGAAATGAGGTTCAATGAGCTTGTTACGGGTGTAAGGGCTGATGTGGCCATTAAGATCTTTGGGGAGAATCTCGATACGCTTTTCAATATGGGCAACCGTGTAAAGTCTCTTATCCAGCATGTGGAAGGTGCAGCTGACGTAAGTGTGGAGCAAATTGCAGGTCTGCCGCAAATGTCGGTGCAATACGACCGCCGCAAATTGGCGTCTTACGGCCTCATGGTAAAAGACGTGAACAGGGTGATCAGAATGGCTTTTGCGGGAGAAGCCACCGGCGTTGTGTTTGAGGGAGAAAAGCGCTTCGACCTTGTAGTGAGAACGGCCGTGAAAAACAGAAAAGACATGCAGGATTTGAGCAATTTATTCATTGCCCTTCCAGCTGGAGGCCAGGTTCCGCTACGGGAAGTGGCCAGTATCACCTACGAAGCAGGCCCAGCCCAAATTTCACGGGATGATACCCGGCGAAGGATTGTGGTCAGTATCAACGTGCGAAACCGAGATATGGAGTCATTGGTACAGGAAATGCAGCAAATCATCGCCGCCGATATGAAGGTGCCTGTCGGCTACTATATCACTTATGGCGGGCAGTTTGAAAACCTTCAAAATGCAAAGAAAAGGCTGATGGTGGCGGTGCCAGTGGCATTGTTCCTCATCTTCATCATGCTCTATTTTACCTTTGGGGCTGTCAGTGAGGCATTACTTGTTTTCTCCGCCATTCCACTGGCCGCAATAGGTGGGGTCATCGCTTTAACTATCAGGGGCATGCCCTTCAGTATCTCTGCTGGCGTTGGATTCATTGCACTTTTCGGCATTGCCGTGCTAAACGGCATTGTACTGATTGAATTCTTCAACGAACTAAAGCACAAAGGAATTAACGACATTCACAAAAGAGTAATCATGGGCACAAAAATGAGACTGCGCCCCGTGTTGCTAACGGCGTCGGCGGCAGCACTGGGCTTCTTCCCTATGGCCTTCTCAGGATCAGCTGGAGCAGAAGTGCAACGCCCTCTGGCGACCGTTGTTATCGGCGGTCTGGTGTCAGCCACCTTCCTCACACTGGTGGTGCTTCCGGTACTCTACACGCTCCTGGAAACTGGCTTTTTCAAATGGCCTGGTAAAAAGGCGACGATGCTGTTGCTGTTGGTGAGCAGCAGCCTTGCGATCAACGCTCAAAATGCTCCATCTGCGTTGACGCTGGACAAAGCCATTGAGATCGCCCTGGAGAACAATCAGGGCATCAACGCCGCCCAAACAACGTTGCAAGGTGTGGAGAAACTGGAGAAGACCGCTTTCGATCCCGGCCCCACCCATATCTACTACGGCTACGACCAAAACAATATAGCGCCCAACGGCTTTCCGTTGAGGGTGCTTGGCGTGCAGCAGCAAATCGCCTGGCCTGGGCTCTACACGGCGTCCAAAAAGGCCCTGGGTAACCAAACAGACATTACTGCCTCACAGCTTGATATTGCCAAACGACAGCTCAGCAAAGACGTCGCTATTCTCTATCTTGGCATGGCCCAAACGCAGGAAAAATTGGAGCATTGGCGGGTACTGGATAGCCTGTATGCTGCCATGAACCAGGTGGTGATGCGGAGAGCTGAGGTGGGTGACGCCACCAAACTTGAGCTTATACAGTCTAAATCGAAAGCCAGCGAAGTGCATGCAGCGCTGACACAGTCGCAATTGGAAGTGGCGCATTACCGGGAACGGCTCAAAGGCATCCTGCAAAGTGAAGATTCAATCGTACTCCCCTCCAGGGCCCTTAGCCGCACCGATATTCTGGGAAAAAACACCTCTATTGAGGCTTCTCAGGACGATCCAAAGTATCGGGAGCTGGTAAAAAAAGAAGCCAGCAGCCTTTCACTCAAAAAAGTAGAAGAATCAAGGTTGGCACCTACCTTTCAGGCCCAGTATTTCAAAGGCTTTGGGCAGGGCGAAAACGCTGCCAATTTTGATGGCTACCAGTTCGGGATTGGCATTCCATTGCTGGGGCTTTCGCAGGTGAGGCGAGTACAGGCCAGTAAGCTGTATGCGGAAGCTGCAGGTGAGCAACTGGACAATTATGAGCGGCGAAGGGAGGCCGAATGGGCGGGCTTGCAGGCCAACCGGCTAAAGTTTGAGGAAATGGTTGCCTATTACCAAACTGAGGGGCTGAAAATGGCCGAAGAGCTTATATCAGTGGCCAACAGGTCATACACCGCAGGAGAAATAGACTTATACCAATTGCTGTTGAATTTCGAAACTGCCAGACAAATCAGGCTAAGCTACATCGACCAACTGCATCAGCTAAAGCTGGCAGAGGTCAACATTGCATTCTTTTTAATTGATTAATCTACACCACATGAAATAGCCATAAGGAATACCCCACCCAACGGAATGGATAATCTGTCAACAGACTAAGATCTATTCCGTAATGGTACAGGCTATTCCATCTGGCCGCTAAAAATTAAATTTTATACAGATGAAAAGTTGTCAAATATATATTTTAGGTCTTGCACTTCTAGCTACCGTCCAGGGCTGCAGCAACCAGGCAGAGCCGCTTGCTGAGAGTCAGCAAGCCCAAAAAACTGCTGATGGCCTGACACTGTCGGCCCAGCAGATTGCAAAAACGGGTCTCCTGTCCAAAACAATAGAGCAGCGAACGATCACAACCTCTGTGTCCGCAAATGGCATGCTCGATGTTCCAACGCAGCACATGGCTTCTGTTACCACGTTTTTGGGTAGCTATGTAAAATCAGCCGACAAACACATCGGTGAAAAGGTAAAGAAAGGAGAAGTGCTGGCCGTTATGGAAGGGCCGGCATTCGTTGATCTGCAACAGCAGTATCTTGAGCACAGGAGCCAACTGGCAGTGCTAAAGTCCGAGTTTGAAAGACAAAGCAACCTGGCCGCTGACTCCATCACCTCAAAGAAGAATCTGCAACTCGCTCAGGCGGTGTATGAGCAAACGAACTCCTCAGTTGAAGCATTACAACAGAAGCTGAGCTTTCTGCATGTAAATATGGCCACACTCGACAAAGGGACTATTGCCAGGTCTTTTGTCATCCGGGCACCAATGGATGGCTACCTGACGGAAGTATCTGCAAAAATCGGGAGCTACATAACGCCCGGGCAATCCCTTATGGAAATAGTGGACCTCACCCACATCCATGCCGAACTCAGCGTTTATGAGTCGGAGGCAATGAATGTAAAAGAGGGACAAAAAATGGAGATCATGCTGCCGTCGATGCCCGGCAAGGTGCTGGAAGCAGACATCTACCTGATCGACAAGGCCTTCGACGACAACACCAGGGCGGTGAAGGTGCATGGCCATTTCGAAGAGGAGAATATCCCTTTCATCATGGGCATGTACGTGGAAGGGAAAATTATAACAGGTGAGGCCACCGGCTATGCAGTGCCCGCCATTGCAGCTGTATTTGCTGACAACAACAGGTACGTGTTCCTGGAAAAAGCCTCAGGCGATGGCGCTGCGTTTATGGCTATCGACGTTACCGAAGTGGCGGAAATGGATGGGTGGATTTTACTTCCCGAAGGTAAAATTCCAAATGGCTTTGACAAGGTAGTGACCAAGGGAGCAGGCTACCTGCTTTCACAGTGGATGATGGGCGAGTAACCGTCACTTTCCATATTTTTCTCTGAGTCATTACATATTATTTCATGACTCAGAGAAAAATTTCTTTAAATCTTATTTCTTCAAATCAGGAAGTTTATAATTAGAGAAAATACTCTCTTCCGCCATTAGCTTTTCTATCTCGTCGGGAGTGCGTGGCGCACGGGTGCTGAGCAGCTCGTACCCGTCTTTTGTGATCAAAATATCGTCTTCAATTCTCACTGCAATCCCCCACCACCTTTTGTCGCAGGGGCTGCCCTCCGGAATGTAGATGCCGGGCTCAACAGTCAACACCATATTCTCCTTGAATTCCTGGTAGTTCCCCCTGTCGTGCACATCCAGGCCAATGTGATGCGACACCCCGTGGGGAAAGTAATTGTGCGGCGCATCAACCGACTCAATAATGCCAAGCTCCGCCAGCCCCTGGTTGATCACTTGCCTGCAAACAAGGGTGTTGTCTGATATCTTATTGCCTGGTTTCGACCTTGCAAAAGCGGCTTCCTGGGCCTTCAGCACCAATTCGTAGATAGCCCTCTGCTCTTTGGTAAATTTACCACTGGCCGGAATCGTGCGGGTAATGTCGGCTGTGTAGCCCCGGTACTGCGCCCCAAGATCCATCAGCACCAAATCGCTCTTGATGTCCATCTTGTTGTTGCTGATATAGTGAAGTGTGCAGCCATTGTTGCCCGCCCCGACAATCGACGGATAACCCAGGTCTTCTGCGCCATATTTCTTGAAAACGAACTCATGAATGCCCTGCACCTCCGATTCCGACATGCCAGGCCGCATGGCTTTGTACACTTCTGCCTGCGCCACGCAACTCACGTCGACAGCCATGCGGAGAAGTGCTATCTCTTCAGCTGACTTTACCTCCCTAAGATCCGTCATGTATTTCTCCAGAGAGGAGCCGTCCAACTTTTGCCTGGGCTCAGGCAGCTTCTCAATCATCAGCTTCCGCTGTTCGGGAGACTTCGCCTCCAAAACAGCCTTTATCTGATCATTGGAGGCAAAATCAGGGAAACTGTTCACCAGCTGTCTCAAAATCTGAGCCGCCTGTGGGTTCTTCAGAAACTCCTCCGACTTGACATAGTCATACATTTTGTACTTGTCGGCATTGAAATCTACAGGGTAGTCAACCTTGTTTTTGAACTGCAACAGGAGACTATAGAGATCGGCTTCGTCGCCGGGTGCGTCCCTCACATCTGAGGGCAAATTGAGGAACATGATCTTGTCAAACACGGAGAAGTCCATGTTGAAATTTTTGAACTCGGTGGCGTCGTAGGCCGCCTCAAAGCCAAGCTCCCTCTTAGCTCCCTCCACACCCAATCTGGCACCGTTGTACATCTCCTTTCGGGCCTGTCTTTGTTGCGTAAATAGCACTTCTGAGAATGTATTTCCCTGACTATCTTTTTGTTTTTCTTTAAAAATAAGCACCAATGAGTGTGGCTCCTGGTAGCCAGTTAAATAGTAAAAATCAGGGTCCTGATGGTAAACATACTCCACATCGTTGGCCCGATTTCGAACGGGATTAGCAAACATAACGGCCACTGAATTGGGTGGCATCTTTTCCCGCAGCGCCTGCCGGCGTTCTTTGTGAAAATCCTTGCCGAGGTAGTCGGTGGGGTATTGGGCCAGCAGCTGGCCTGAGAAAATGGCCAGGAAGAAAAACAGGTACATCGAAAGTTTTTTCATGGAGTCAAATTTTAGAAGGAAGTGCAAAGTAAACAGAGGATTAATGTGGTGAAATGAATATTTGAGGAAGAGAGGATATGGACGGGGAATTATTGCCATTCATTTAGCTGCCGGCGAAATAGAAATTACTGCCAAGCAAGCGGGAAATGCCAATTACCTGGCCGCAGCGGATGTAAGCCATACGCTGGTAGTGACGCCAGCTGTAACAGGTGTTGGTGACGACTTAGCTGATAAAGTACAGGTGTACCCGAATCCAGCGCAGAGCTATATTGAGGTTAAGCTGCCTGACAATATTACCAAAGCCAGCTATCGCCTCACTCAAATAAGTGGCCAAGTGGTGAAATATGGCGACTTGCAACTGAACCAGGCCAACACGAAGATCATCGTCGACGACATTGGTCCCGGCGTGTACCTGCTCAACATCAGCGGCGAGCGTTACGCTGAAGTGTTCAGAGTAATTAAAAACTAAAACCATACAACAACATGGTTGAGTAAAAAAGGGCCGGGAAACTGGCCCTTTTTGCTTTAAAATGAGTTTGCTGAAGGTAGGATATTGTCTAAATATTATGATCCAAAAGCTCCGATTGTCAAGAACTATTCGAACTGATTGGAAATAATTGATATTCCAACCCAACTTGAGAAAACGCAGAAACCTCACGTCTACTGCGCTGTAAATGCCTTTTTAGTAACTTTTGTAAAGAACCAGCTTATACAACAGCTCGTAGTTCACGGCACTGAGATCATACAATTTATAAATAAAACTTTGCCTATTAGAAACTAAATTTTATTTTGCTATGCCTATTTCCATTTTAAGGCAGTTTTCAATAAAATGTAATCATGCGTAATAGGCTTTTGAGCTCATTTTTTTGTCGGGGATTTGTATCTTAGCAACTCAGAAAATTACATCTATACTAACCTAAATCGAGCACCACCGTGGGTCGTCTTTATGAAGTTCATCTTGCATACGTAAAACAAGCTTAAAATGACACAATCTTTTACATCAACAAGCCTTCAAGAGGGTATAAAGGTTATTTTTTTGGTGGCTTCACTACTGTTTGTAGTATCACTCGAAGCATTTTCCCAGCCTGAGTTAACGAGGATCGAAACACCAAATTCAGGCACGGGTGATGGCCCCTACTTTTATTCTTTGGCAGACTTGAACGGCAAGGCCTATTACCCTCATAACTCTACAATCATCGAAGTGGATGAGGGCCTGAATAGAACTGAAATTACCCCTGTAAGTGGCGACGGGTATTCAAACACCATTAACTATATAGCCCCCCTTGGCGATAAATTGTTTATTGACAGGTTCTACTTTTATTCCTATGCGGGAGAGCCTGCGTTGGTAGATCCAGCGGATGGGTCTGTCACTTTTATAAAAGACATTAACCCATCGGGCTATGCCTATACATATGATGTGTTTAGCGCTGGGGATAAAGTTTATTTCAGGTCATATGATGGTAACGGGTATGACATTTGGGTAACTGATGGAACAGAAAGTGGAACTTTTAAAATTATTAGTGGCAGCTATTCCAGTATCAAATATTTTTCAAACGGAAACCTTACATTCATTTCACTAAACAACAATCAGGTATGGGCCACTGATGGCACTCTTGACGGGACGAAAAAAATCTCCAACGATGGTGTTTATACCTATTATATGACGGGTGCTTCTACTGAGAACTATTTCTATTACACGATTAGAGGTTCCAATAACTTTTACCAAATATTTAAGTCGGATGGAACACCAGAGGGGACCAATATGATTGCCCAAAGCGAATCTTTCAACATCTCATACGTATTTGACATCGATGGAGAAGTATATTATTCTACATATTCAGATGGCACTATCAACTTTAACAGATACAGAGAAGCGCAAAATCAGTCTGTAACGGTTGCAAGTCATCCTTATGCTATTTCATTTTTTGCTTCAAATGGGTCTGATGCATATTTTATGGACTCAGTCTACCCTTATAGGATCTTTAGACTTGACGTTTCAAGCGGTAGTGCTGAAATGATAGTGACTTTTGCAAACAATCAATACTACCAGGGTTCTTTGAATGGCTTTGCCGGTGATAAGTTTGTCTTTGCTATATATTCTCCAGATACGGGAAACGAACTTTGGGTGACCGATGGAACTGAAAGCGGAACGGGACTTTTAAAAGATATCTATCCTGGCCCCTTTTCTTCTTTGTATAATACAAACAGGCTCTTTGAAAGCAACGTGCTAGGTAAGGTTTTTTTTCGAGCCAGAAATCCTGAAACGGGTCAGGAAGTTTGGGTGAGCGACGGAACTAGCTCGGGCACCAGTCTATTGGAAGATACCAACACAGCTCCGCAAAGCATTTCCATGTTCAAGATGATAGCGACGGAGGATGAGCTGTATGCTCAAACTTCCTATTACGGCAATGGGGTTCCTAATCTCTATCAATTAAGCCCTGGGGAGGCGCAACTAACAAGCCCGCTGGAGGGAGAAGAGGCGACTTTTGAGACTCAAGGAGGAATAGCAGATCTTAACAACGATATATACTTTTATGGCTCCCAATTAAATAATGATGGATCCTTTCAGCAAGGGCTCACCAAATTAGCGGGTGATGGAACTATTAGTCAGGTAAAGGACGATATATACCTTTATACCTATGGCCTGACGAAGGTTAATGGCAAATTATTCTTTGCCGGGTACGGAGAAGGTTATGAGCTCTGGGTGTCGGAGGATGGGACTTCCGATGGCACCTATCAAGTAGCCAATATTGCCCCTGGGTACGGCAGCTCAGTGGAAACCAACAGTTCCAAAGACTTGCCTATTACCTTCTTTAAAAATAAGTACTTTTTCGCCGCAAACGATAATAAATCGGGAAGAGAGTTGTGGATAACTGACCTGACCGAGGAGGGTACCACATTGTTTTTTGATCTGGAACCGGGCAACGAGGGCTCATACCCAGAAAACTTCTTTGTCGCCGGCGACAGGCTCTACTTTACGGCGCAGACAAATGGCTCCACTCAGTTGTGGGTGACGGATGGGACACCTCAAAACACCAAGGTTATTGAAACAGTTAATGCCGTATCGTTTTTTCATGTAGGTAATGAAGTATATTTTCTCGAAGATTACGACTACCGAGACTATACCTTGTGGAAAACTGACGGCACAGCAGACGGCACTGAGGAAATTCTGGATTTAGGCTATTCGTATTATTCTATACCCGCCATTCAATCTGACAGAGGCCTTCTCTACGTAGATTATAACAACTCTACTGGCTACTACGATTATTACTTTATAGATAATGAGGGATTGCAGACTACACTTAAGACTGGCGGTGCGCAAGCTTACGGTTTTTTTGCAAAAGGTAACTACATCTACTACAACTATGGATTTTCTTTGTTCTACATTACAAATGGGTCTGATATCGATGAAGAAGTAATAAACCTTTACGATGAAGCCTATCTGACCCCCTATACTGACGGCAAAAATTTTACTGCGTTCGGAGATGATCTTGTTTTCAACGCATATGACTATTCCGACTATGTCACCTCACTATGGAAGCTGAACCTCTTCAAGCCTGTCGCAAGCATAATTTACGATTCGGATCCGCTTGAATCTGGAGAAACCATCGACTTCGGCACTATTTCCGAAGGAAACCAGTCCGGGATAGAAACAATCACCATCGAAAACGGTGGTTTTGTTGACTGGTCATTTCCTCAAGGAAGCACTTTGGCTGTGATGGGAGATGCAGCGGATGACTTCATTATCGTTAACGGCAGTTTACCCACCACTCTCAGACCTGGCGAAAGCTTCGATATCGACATCAGGTTTAAGCCAAAGACAGGTGATGTAAGGCAGGCTAATATCGAACTCCCGGCTTTGGCTGGTTCTGATTCGCCAACCACCATTAATCTGGAAGGCACCGGCACCGACTTCGAACAAACCATTCAGCTACAGTTCTCCTCGAAACTGCTATACAAAACCACGCCGATTACTTTGGATGTAAAAGCTTCTTCAGGGTTGCCTGTTACCCTCACCTCTTCTGACAAAACAGTGGCCGAATTTGTAGATGGAAAATTGGTTACCAAGAAGTTTGGCACAACCACAATCACCGCAACCCAGGACGGCAACACTTACTTCTATGCGGCAGATCCTGTGACAAGGAAAGTAGATATTGTCGTTGGCGGACAAACCATTGCCCTCAGTGGCCCAACTACCTTTGTTGTGGGGGACGCTCCATTTCAATTGAGCGCTTCCAGTACATCGGGCAATGCGGTTGAAACTTTCACGAGTGGAGATGAAACCATACTCTCTATATCGGGAACCACAGCTACTATTCTAAAAGCTGGTGTAGTCTCGGTTACCGCATCAGTAGCAGGGAATGACTACTTTGATGCTGCCAGTCAGGCATTTAGCATTACCATTAAAAAAGCAAAGCAAACCATCACGTTTGCTTCTCTGGCTCCCACAACGCTTGGCTCTGACCTTGAGCTATCGGCTACTGGCGGCGCTTCAGGACAACCTATCGTGTTTAGTTCCTCCAATGAGAATGTAGCTACTGTTGCTGGGACTACCGTTACTTTGCTCAAGTCTGGAAATGTGAACATTACTGCCTCCCAGGCTGGCAATGATAATTATGACGCCGCCACACCGGTAACAAGGCTGCTTACCATATCCAAGGGGGTTCAAACCATAACCTTTGAAGAACCAGAGGGTAAAACATTTGGAGACGAAGCTTTTGAGCTGACTGCCTCGTCAAGCTCAGGCTTGCCGGTGACTTTAACCAGCTCCAAGCCTGGCGTTGCCATGATAGAAGGATCGACTGTGACTATACTGGGCGCCGGAACCGTAACACTGAAAGCAAGCCAACCTGGAAATGATAGTTATAACTCAGCAGCTAGTATAGAGCACGTGTTAACGATCAACAAAGCCGCCCAAACAATCACTTTTGATGTGCCTGACGGAGCGACTGACGCTGGATCTGTCGAACTTGTAGCAGAGGCAAGCTCAGGCCTGGCAGTAACCTTTGTGTCGAGCAATCCTGATATTGCCAAAGTAACCGGAACTACCCTTGAGGTGCTGGCTGCCGGCGAAATAGAAATTACTGCCAAGCAAGCGGGAAATGCCAATTACCTGGCCGCAGCGGATGTAAGCCATACGCTGGTAGTGACGCCAGCTGTAACAGGTGTTGGTGACGACTTAGCTGATAAAGTACAGGTGTACCCGAATCCAGCGCAGAGCTATATTGAGGTTGAGCTGCCTGACAATATTACCAAAGCCAGCTATCGCCTTACTCAGATAAGTGGGCAAGTGGTGAAATATGGCGACTTGCAACTGAACCAGGCCAAAACGAAGATCATCGTTGAAGACATTGGCCCCGGCGTATACCTGCTCAACATCAGCGGCGAGCGCTACACTGAAGTCTTCAGGGTAATTAAAAACTAAAACCACGCAACAACATTATTGAGTAAAAAAGGGCCGGGAAACTGGCCCTTTTTTATTGCAGGGATACCCGGAGGGGCTATAAAATGGACAGTGACCTCATAATTTCTATTATTTATCAACTTAAAACATTTCTTTTGTCACAATTAAGCGCTTATTTATAATGCGCACCTAATTGTTGACACGATGTACCCAAATAACTCAGCCAGCTGCTTGAAAAAATCCCTTAAATTAGTATTTGTTTTTTCTGTGTTTCTGGGTGGAAGACATACAGCTTTTGCGCAACCGCAACCTGTGCAGCTTTTGTTGGAGAATCACCCAACTGCCGATGCCTTTTATTATCAAAACAGCTTCACCGAACTCAACGGCAAATATTACTTCGCCAACAATAATTTTGGGGTCGGAAATGTGTATCAAACAGACGGTAGCACGGAAGGCACAGTGGCAATCCCCTATGACCAAAATGAAGCCCAGCTTAACAGTATCTATAATATCATTAGTTTCAATAACAAGTTATTAGTTTTTGATATTTACTTCCCATCAGGTCAGGATTACGGAATTGGTTTAGAACCAGGGTTTTTTGACCCCATAGATGGGACAATAACACTTCTAAAGGATATTAATCAGACTAACAACGAAGGTTCGACAGCGCTCGCTCCCTATCTTTTTAATGAAAAGGTCTTATTTCTGGCGAATGATGGCACTACAGGTAGTGAGCTTTGGATGACAGATGGCACTGAAACCGGCACAAACTTACTAAAGGAGGTTATGCCCGATCAGGAAGGCATCAACAGTATCCTATATAAAGAATTTCAGGGAAAGCTGTTTTTTGTAGTGAACAACAAACAAATCTGGAAAACCGATGGCACATCAGAAGGTACAGTCATAGTAAAGGATCTCTCAGGCGCAAATGGTTACATTGCGTATGATGGCGAAAAGGATCTCGTGGAATCGAACGGGAAACTATATTTTCGGTTCTATTCTAATTTAAACAATCGTTATCAACTCTGGCAAACCGATGGCACTGAAATAGGCACTGTTCAAACAGTGCCTGAAGGCTTTTATAATGTGGTTCCCAGAAGTGTGGGCGGTGAACTAATTGTCTTCATAAACTTTAATGAACGTGGTGTCTACAAGCTAAATCAGGCAACCCAAGAGTTAGACCTCTTAATGACAGTAGGCGACGGCAATGACGCTATTTATAGAGTTTTTAGACCTTTTTCAGAAATCGTCTTCTTTAACACGAAAGGAAAGCTGTGGAAGACGGATGGTACCGACGTGATTTTGGTAAAAGAAATACCCGGGCTGCAAAATGGAAATTTTGAAGCACAAGAACTCAATGATGAAATAATTTTCTTTGCTGAAAGTGACGAATATGGGTATGAACCGTGGAGAACGAACGGCACCGAAGAAGGAACAACCCTGATTAAGGATATCAATCCTAGTTACTTTTCCGGAGGACTTCAATACATTGGAGGTAACGACACCCATATCTATTTCATCGCTGACGATGGACAGCATGGCAGGGAGCTTTGGGCAAGTGACGGAACTAGTGAGGGAACATACCTCATAAATGACTACAGCACCAGACCTAAAGACCTCAAGTTGGGATCAATAGCAAAGACCCCGAGTCAACTGGTATTAGCGGAAGACAACAATTATTTCGCCGCACCCAATCTCTATACTAAGAGTGAGGCTGATCAGCTTGAACTGTTGAGTAACCCCAGTGGAAACCCCACTTTCTCACACTTTGATCATCTTGTGACTTATGAGGATAACGTCTATACTTTCACTTCGGAAGGAGTTAAAGGACAAATTGAGTATACCGGTCTAGTTAAGATATCCAACAACCAGATTGAGGTAATAAAAGAAATCACTTCGGGAAGCAACCTACAGGTGATTGGAGACAAGATGCTCTTCACATCGGATCCTATAGAGACGCAAAGTAGGGAAATGTGGGTTTCTGACGGCACAGCTAACGGCACCTATGAACTAACCGACATAGCACCAGGAGCGAGCGATGCTTTTAACTATGGGGAAGCGGGAGGAAATGAAGGGTTTATTGCTACGCAACTAGGGTCGAACGTTTTTTTTTCGGCCAATGATCAAACCAATGGATTTGAACTTTGGTCGAGCGATATGACATCTGATGGAACAACACTTGTAGTGGATATTAACCCTGGGCCCGATGGGTCAAATCCCAGAAACTTTAAGTTGTTTGGCACTACATTTTTCTTCCTGGCCAACAACTCCGCAGGCAATCCGAGCATTTGGCGGTCAAATGGAACATCTGGCGGCACCAACCAACTAATAGAGTTCACGAATGAAGTCAAGACAGTTGAGTACCATGCAACATCGCAAACCCTTTTCTTTTCGATTGCTTTTTCGAACAATACCTACTCACTTTACAAAACTTCGGGCACTCCCGAAACTACGGAATTTTTGGCCGATGCCGGATCCTATTACTATAATGGGATCAGTCCTTTCGCCGGTTTCGGTAACAAAGTTCTTTTCGTTACTCAAGATTTCCCAGACAACTACTACAACATCTATTCCGATACTGGAGACCCAACTAATGTTTATACAGGCTACTTCTACCCGGATGGCACTTTTGTGGTTGACGAACTATTATATTTATCTGTCGGAAACAATTATTTATATTCTACAGATGGTTCTTCCGACTCATTCGACCTGGTATATGACTTCTTCACCAACGGGGGGCTAAACCAAATAAGAGAGTTAATTCCTGTTGGAGAAGAACTCTATTTTAATGCCCGAAAAAACCTTGCCCTTACTCCATGGGTCTTGCGAATTCTATATTCGAGTGTTGAGCTTGAGTACAATGGAGTACGGCAAAGTTCTACGTTCGAAATGGGCTTTGCAGAAACCGTCTACTCGGAATCAAGCGTAAAACAACTTTTTAAAATTTCAAACACAGGCTACACCCCCCTGAAATTCACCGGCTCGGTTACGTTTGACCTTGCCGGACCTAATCATGAAGATTTTGAACTGGATTTATCAGGCATTTCCAATAAAATCAATCCAAACAAATCTGGGGAGATAGGAATAACATTTACCCCGAAAGGCATCGGCCCACGTTCAGCAACATTGCTCATTTTGACCAATGACGAGGAGAATCCATTGATTGAAATTGCATTGACTGGCACTGGCACAAAAGCCGATCCTACAATTTCCTTCGCCGAGCTGCCGGCAAAATCCATCCTGGATGAACCCTTCGACCTCACTGCCTCAGTAGATACAGACCAGGAAATCTCCTTCTCATCCTCCAACCCCGAAATAGCCAGCATCCAAGGAAAGACAGTAACAATACACAAAGCTGGCACCGTCACAATAACCGCTTCGGTGGTTGAAACCGAACTGTACAACGCAGCTTCAAAGCAGCAATCCTTAACGATCAATGGAGTTGAACAAACCATCACCTTCGAAGCCCTCCCCGAAAAAACCTTTGGGGACTCCCCCTTTGACTTATCTGCCACGGCAAGCTCTGGGCTCGATGTAACCTTTTCCTCAAGTGATGCATCTGTAGCTTCTGTTGAGGGGGTCACAGTCTCCATCTTAAAGGCGGGTGCTGTCACCATCACGGCCTCGCAGGCTGGCAACGATAACTATTCCAGCGCCACTGCCACACAAAGTTTGACCATTAACAAAGCAGCCCAAACCATTACGTTTGCAACGCTCCCGGCAAAGACATTTGGTGACGCTTCTTTCGAACTTTCTGCTTCAAGTACTTCAGGCCTTACGGTGGCCTACGCCTCAAATGACGCCACTGTGGCTAAAGTGGATGGAACAACCGTTACCATTCTCAAACCAGGTTCAGTCACCGTCACCGCTTCCCAAACCGGGAATGAAAACTACCTGGCCGCCGCTTCTGTGGAGCAGTCGCTTGTGGTGAACAAGGCTGGCCAAACCATTACTTTTGAACCACTGGCCGCCAAAACGTATGGCGACCCTGCTTTCGAGCTTTTAGCTTCTTCCTCTATTGGTTTGCCAATTGCTTTCTCGTCGTCCGACCCTGCTGTAGTTAGCGTCGAAGGAAATTCGGCGTCGATAGTAAAAGCCGGGGCAGTAACCATCACAGCCTCGCAAGCCGGAAATGATAATTATAACGCCGCTTCTGCTGAGCAAACATTAGCTATTGCCAAAGCAGCGCAAACCATCACTTTTGATGAGCTGCCAACATTGCAATCCAACGACGCACCTATTGCCCTGGTAGCTGAGGCCTCCTCGGGCTTGCCAGTAGCCTTTCAATCTGAAGATGAGACAATTGCCACTTTGGAAGGGGCAACTTTGACCATAACCGGAAGTGGTACAACCTCCATAACCGCCACCCAGGGAGGTGATGAAAACTACCTGGCGGCAGCGGAGGTCACCAGAGCACTGGTGGTGGAAGAAGTGACGGGGTTGAATGAATTAGCTGCACTGATCAAGGTGTACCCCAACCCTACGGAAAGCTTTATTGCGATAGAACTGCCTGAAAATATCACTCAGGTATCTTATGTGCTGACGTTTACTACAGGTCAGCAGGTTAAAGAGGGGCGCTTGTTAAGCCAGAGCGGGAAAGTTGAAATCCCGTTTGACGGAATGCCGACTGGAACCTACCTGCTCACTCTTACAAATGGCGAGTTATCCAGCACATGGCGCATCCTTAAAAACTAGGTGCTACACAGCCAGTAATAGTGGCCGAGAAAAGAATGATTTTGTTGCTCTAAGATCCTCGCTTCAAAATCATAGCTATCATCAACTTCATTTATAGCCATAATTCACCTGAAACATAGCCATGTTTGGGGGCGAACATGACTATGTTTAGGGCGAAAGATAGCTATCTTTTCTGGAGGAGCTACTTTCGACCTACTCTCCGCACAACAAAAGCCGCCAGTACCGCTGTGACAAAACCCAACCCAACCATCACTGGCCAGCCGAGGCCTTTGCTTTCTTCCTCGGTCACTGTGAGCAATTGATTGGCCGCTTGGTTGACCAACACCTGCCTCTTTCCCCCCAGCCAGGTAACGATGACCGAGTCGGCGACCGCCGAGGCTCCCAATCCGAAGTGGGCTTGCAGCGAGTTTTGCGACAAATGGCTGGAACCTCCATCTATTTCCCGCATCATCTTTACACCGCCTGCTACTACCTCCACTCTGGAGCCCAGCCCATTTAATTCGGAGTCTGTTCCTTTCAAAGCAATCTTGAGCCAGTTGCCGCCCTTGCTATCGTTTCGAAACAGCCGTGTGCGGGACTCCACAGGGAAATCTAGCACTGGCTTTTGGCTTACATACAGAATATCGAGGTCGCCATCGTTGTCCATGTCGAACACCACCGACCCCCTGCCCACGCCGTAATCGTTGAGGCCGAGCAAATGGGCCTTGTCAGTGAACGCCCCTTTGTCATTCTCGAAAAAGAAGTTGGCCATGGGCACGTCGTTGGGATTGAGGTCGCCGTTGGTCACGAACAAATCAACATCCATATCATGATCAAAATCGGCAAAGTTGGCCCCCCAGCTAATGCTCACAAAGCCCATCCCCAAGTCCCGGGCTTTATCTATAAATGGCTTGCCAGCCCCTTGATTCACCATGAAGCGGTTGAAGCGAATATTGGTGACATAGTAGTCGAGAAGGCCGTTGTTGTCGTAATCCCCGACTGCAATCCCCATGGAATTGATTTTGAGATCCATCCCAGCCTCCTCAGCAACATCAACAAACCTGTCGTCGGGGTAGCGGTTATTCAACAGCACATTGGGGGTGGCTTTGTACCCAAAGTCGTGGCTGACAAATATATCCGGATCATGATCGTTGTCGTAGTCAGTAAATACTCCTCCAAAACCGAAACCACGGAATTTTAATCCATAATCCTCATATTCATTGGTGAAGTATTCGCCGCCATGGTTGACCATCAGATACCCCTCTGCTGTTGAGCTGGCATTAACGATGGTGGCATCGTTGATGGCACTCAATTTTCCCTCATAGGCCAGAAAGTAGTTGCCGATGTAAATGTCAGGATAACCATCGAGATTGAAGTCTCCAAAGCTGCCGCCGGTACTAAATGACTGCAGGTTCTTTAGCCCGTATTCCTCAGTGGCATCCCGAAAGGTTGAATTGCCATTGTTAATAAACAAAAGATTCTCCGCCCTGGGAATTTGTTGAGAACTGTCTTTTAAAGTAATGGTCGTGACGAGCAAATCCGTCCAGCCGTCTCTGTTGACGTCGGCGCTTGCGGCGCCCTGGGTCACGTAAGCACCCGTAACAACCAGGCCGGATGAGGCATAAACGTCCTTAAAAGTGCCGTCTCTGTTGTTCAGGTAAAGGCGATCTTTTTCCATTCCACTAGTGAGAAAAAAATCGTCCCAGCCGTCATTATTGAAATCAAACACACAAATACCTCCGCCAAACATCCCCTCATAAACCACAAACTGGTGATAGTCAATGCCGGCCTCTTCGGTTACATCCTTGAAGCTCAACTGAGCCTGGGCAGTGCAAGTTACCAGAGCAAGGCAAACCAACCAGATGACCTTCAGTTTATTCATAATAGTGCGCACGAGCTAACTTATTCGTTTTTCCAAATCAATGTATTCACGTTCTCCGCAATTCTGGCTCCCTCAGTAAGCCCTATTTCATTGTCGTAATGAGAATGAATGCCACCATAAAACCGGGAGTTGGCTGTTTCCTCAGCTACCTGCCAGAAGGAGTCGTATTGCCTCGGCTTAAAGTCCACGTCTCTGAGCTCATCTCTTTTGCGCCCCACATGAGAGCTATCGGTAAACGAAAATCGCTCACCGAACTGATAAATGAGGATAGTGGCAGCGGTTCCGGCATTGGTGGCGTGCCCTGATGGAAATGCGGGAAAGGGCGGGTCGGGCCAAAATGACACCCAACCGGGCTCCACATGGTGGTTGATAAAACTTGACGGCCGCTCCGATACATGTTCGTACTTCCACTTCCAGCATTCAATGAATGCATCGGCCACAGCAATACCCATTTTGGCATAGGTTTCGGCGCATTTGATCAAATCCGGGTTCTTTGCTTTCAAAACCGCAGTAGCTATATAATAAGAGTGGCCCGGCGGTGTAAATGTATCAGCCGGATCATCTCCCCACCATAGCGCCGCTTCCTTTTCCTCCTGCGTTAGCTCTTTGTCCTTTTCGTACACCTCCATGAACTGCGTGTAATAGGGGGAACCTGGTGTTGTATCGTGTGGAATCAACTCCGGCGTAGGAATACGGCTGTTTTTCTCTAAAAAAGTGCGGTTGTCTCCCCAATGGGGGTGCAACGGATAATGGCTGATAGATTGCGCATACAGCGGCGGCTCCCAACGGCCCTCGCCAGTAGGTAGTTTAAGGTTTTTATCGAAGTTTTTCAGATAGCCCCTGTGACCCCCGTCCGTCTTTGACCATTCAAAAATGGCTTCAGCTATTTCCCTGCCATATGCCACAGACCGCTCCGCAACTTCAGCATCAACCTCCCCGGAAATCTGATCAAAAAACAAGGCCTCCAGTGAATCTACCTTCAACTTGTTCTCATCAGAAGTTTGGTTGTAGATGCGCTTGATGATCAAAGCCTGACCTGCGTTGAGCGCCGCAAGCCAATCATACTCGGCTCCATTTTCAGGGAGAGGCAAGGCTTCCAGTTCATTTAGCTGCCCGGCCATGCTATGGTACGAAGGATAGCCGTGCACAATGGACTCGTACATTGTCAACCCTATATACCCAAAGCATCGTGAGGCATAAGTCGGCGAATTAGCTGGGGTGTTTTTGGTGATGTAAATAGAGAGCTCTCCCCACCCGGTTGCCATTTCCTGCGGCGTAAAAATTTTCTCCTTGCCAGCGGAACAGCCGCAAACAAGGCCTATGGCCACTATTGAGCAAAGGCGGAAGAAATGGTGATTGAAGCGTTCCATAAGTCTTCAATGGTTTTTAGTCATTAAAAATATAAGCTTTCATTTTTCCCTGGCAAACCCCAAACAACAGGAACTTGTCAACTTGCACTACGTTGCGCACATCGCCCTTCAGATTGAAACCTGAACCCGGCTGGCTCACATAGGCAAATTCCCCGTTCCCCTTGCCTTTGAACAGCGCACCGTAATTGGCGTCAAATTTCCCTACCCTCAGCTTGCTGTAGCTATTGTTGCCACAAAGTAAAATGTCGTCCTTGCCATCGGCGTCAAAGTCCAGGACTGTGATGGTATGAACGGGCGAGTATTGCGCCTCCACAGGCAGCGGCTTCTCAGTAAACTTGCCATTGACCTGGCCCAGAAAGACTGACGTCTTCATAAAATTGGCTTGCATGTGTCCGGCGTTTTCAAGCTCTTCCGGCGAGAAAATGTCGGCCAGAGTAACTCCGGCATAGCTTTTATAATTATTGAATTTTCGCCGAAATGAGCTGAGCTGATCGAGCAACTCATCTCTGGTGGCACTTGGATAACTTTTGCCTTGCACGAAGTAGCAAAAGATGGGGTCGACAGATCCGTTATTGTCGAAGTCGTCGAAGTAAATTTCTGCCGGCGTGGCTTCGGAGACGCCAAACTGTGTATTTATTCCGAGGTTGCCCACCAGCAAATCGGCAACCTCGTCGCCGTTGATGTCTGCAACAGTGAGGGTATTCCACCACCCCTCGTAAGATTTGTCAAAGTACTTTTCGGTAGCAAGCAAAAAGCCTTTGTCAGTATTTTCAAATACTGTGACTGGCATCCATTCACCCACGACGATCAGGTCCTGCCTGCCGTCCTTGTTGATGTCGAGCCAGGCGGCATCGGTGACCATACCTAATCTTTCGACGCCCGGTGCCAGTGATGCTGTCTGGTCCGAAAATTTGCCTGATCCTTTATTGATCAACAGGTAGCTTTGCGGAGCCTCCGGATACCTTCCCGGCACCACACGCCCCCCGACGAAAATATCATTGGAGCCGTCTCCGTTTACGTCAGCCACTGCCACTGTCGCATTGCTGCCGCCTACCTGGGGTAGGGCATCTTTGTCTTTTCTGAAATTACCCTTTCCATCGTTGATATATAGCCGATCCAGGAGCGCTACATTATTTGATGTGAAGGTGTGATAGCCTCCACTGGCCACATAAATATCCATGTGGCCGTCGTTGTTGGCATCGAACATAGCGGCATCCGCATCCATACTGGCACTGTCAAGGTCAAAAGCTGCGGTTGCCCTTTTGCGAAAGGTGCCCCCTGCACTTTGCAACCACAATTCGCCTGGTTGACCCACCCCTCCTCCTACATATACGTCTTCAAGGCCGTCTCCATTTACATCGCCTTTGGCCATGGCGGGCCCCCCAAACGACAGCTGATTGATCAGGAGTGTTTGTCTTTTAAAATCGTTGGCGTTGAGTGGCTTGTCCTGATGATTGATAGGAGAGGCCGTCTCCACAAAAAGTGGTTTTATGACTTTGGCTGGCATCGAAACTTCCGATGCATCGGCCTCCGACAAAGCCAACACCTGATTGCTTGCTACATTTGTAAGAATCTGTATCTTTCCTCTGGGCCAGGCTACAATCAGCGTATCCACATTTGCAGCTTCACCCAGGCCAAAATGAAGAACGGGCGACACAGACGACAGATAGCCCCTGGCAGTTATTTGCTCCACCGACTGCTTTTTGCCCTTGATGGAAATGGTCACTTTTGCGCCTAATCCCTGGGTATTGGGCGTCTCGCCCCGGAGCTTGATGTCGAGATAGTTGTTATCGCCATTCTTATCAGCTTCATTTTGATAAATAAATGCAGGCTGGTTGATATTGTTAACGATGATGTCGAGGTCGCCGTCATTATCAAGATCGGCATAGGCAGCACCGTTGCTGTTGGACGGCCGACTCAATCCCCATGCTTGCGTCTGATTAGTGAAATTCAGCCCATCGACATTTGAAAAAATGTAGTTGACTACATTAGATGCCGGCATGTGACTGATGATTTCCAGCACATCCTCCCGCTGCAGCCTGCCCTTGCTCTTCACAAAATCGTCCATGTATTTGATGAAATCCAGGTTGGTATAGTCCCTGAAATACCCATTGGTCACATGAAGATCTTTCCAACCGTTGTTGTCAAAATCGGCCAGGAGTGCCGCCCAGCTCCAGTCGGTATTAGAAATACCCGCAATTTGCCCCACCTCACTGAAAGTGGGGTTCCCGGTGAGGTCGTTTCCATTGCTCAACTGCAGCATGTTGCGCATGTACTGATAATGGAAGCCAGACTTAATGTTCAATTCGAACTTGGAGTAGTTATCAGGGGCGAGTAATAGCTTTTGCCTGAAATTGTCTTCTGGCAGCATGTCGAGGGTCACTATATCATTCCAGCCGTCATTATTAATATCGGCCACATCGTTGCCCATTGAAAATTGGCTATTGTGGCCTACACTTTCCTTCAACTTGTCGGTAAACGTTCCGTTTCCATTGTTTATGTAAAGAAAGTCGGGCACGGCATAATCGTTGGAAATATAGATATCCGGCCAACCATCGTTGTTGATGTCAGAAATGCCAACGCCCAGTCCGTAGGTGAGTGCTGAGCTGCTGATGCCAGCCTTCGTAGTGACGTCATCAAAATGCCCATTGGCTTGCCTGAAAAGCCTTACGCCTCTTAGCTCATCATCTACTTTTAAAATTTCGGCCGTCTTCACTTCATTGAGGACGGGCATTGAACTCGGGTTGTGGTTGAGCAACAATGCATCAAGGTCGCCGTCCCTGTCGTAGTCAAAAAAGTAAATTTGGTTGCTGTAGCCTGCACTGGCCAAACCCAGTTCTCTCCCTTGGTCTTCGAACGTGGGCATTCCATTGGCATCGTTGCCCCTATTGATGAACAACTGGTTTTGCCGACTTTCTTCTTTCATTTGGCCTGAGTAAGAAACATGAATATCCAGCTTGCCATCGCCATTCACATCAGCCATGGCTACGCCGGTCTTCCAGGGCCCGGACCTTCCGCCAACTCCCGCCTCAGTAGTAATGTCTTTGAAACGCATACCCCCCTCATTCAGGTAGAGCTTGCTTTCTCCCATATTGGAGGTGAAGTAGAGGTCGATCAGGTCGTCACCATTGATGTCGCCCGCCGCCACGCCACCTCCGTTGTAGAAGTATTCGTACATCAGGATGTTGGTATTCAATCCTTCCTCAAGCTGGTTAATAAAATCTACGCCCGTCTCCTGCTGGGGAAGCAGCTTGAAAAGAGGCGGAGTATCCGGAACAACAGGTTCGGTTCGTTCCTCTTTGGTTTCGCTTTTGCATCCGCAAAAAATCACTATAAAAATGGCCAGAAGAAATCGTGCAGGGTTGTTAAGCATTTGGATCGGTCTTAAACAAAAATATAAAAACCTACACCGAAATACTCCGGCATAGGTTTTTAAAACTTAGATACAACTTACTGAAACTTTAGTATCCCGGATTCTGAACTAGTTTATCGTTCCTGTTCATCTCCCCCCGGCTTATAGGGCGGAAATACATTTTGTCGACCCAGGTACGGGTTTCGTTTTCTGTATTGTCCTGAGGAGTGTAAGAATAGTCATATACATCTGGATCATAGCGGTAAGGCACGTGCGGTGTAGCTCCCGGCTTCAACTTCGCCTCCACCTGAATATCCTTGATGCCCCTGCCCAATGTGGTAGGTGCAATCAACCATCTTCTGGCGTCATGATACCTGTGCTCTTCATAAGCAAGCTCAATCCTGCGTTCATTTCTGTATCGATCTCTCAGGGCGTCGCCGGCATCGGTCACGGCTGGCATACCAGCCCTGAACCGTATTTTGTTCAGCCAGTTTCTGGCTTCAGCCTCATCACCCAACTCAATAGATGCCTCGATATAATTCAGTACCATTTCCGTATAGCGAATAAATGGCCAGGGGACCACCTGCGCACCCGACTGATTGTCAATGACTGCCGGATCAGAATCGATAAACTTCCTCACATAGTAATGCGTACGGCTACCATTCCAGTTCTCGATGGGAGACTCTCTGGTGTCCACACCATTGATAACTCCACCTGCGCCATCATCATAGTAACCTGTTTGAATTTGATCCATAGGGTCAATGCCCGCCACATCAGAGGGCCTTGGCTTCCAGCCAGCACCATCATAAAGTACAGTAGCATACAAACGAGGGTCACGGTCATCGTAGGGAGCGCTCGCATGGGTTGCATTATTCCAGTCAAACTTAGAGCCGTCCATCATCTCATAGTCGTCTACCAACTGCTGAATTGGTGTGTTACCAGCCCAGTTGTGATAGCCGTTAGGCCCATTGTTAATGCCAAAATGGATGCCACCCAGCGGCCAGTTATTCTCTACGGTGTATAATGGAGTCTGCGTTCTCTGGAAAATCAACTCTACGGCTGCAGACGCATCTGCCACAGCACTTCCTCCCCCATAAGACAGGGCTACGTAATTAGCCTTTCCCTCTTCCGGAGAAACCGGCACTGTAAGATCCAGCTTATAACCACTGCCTGCATCCATCACAGCCTTGGCGGCGGCTCTCGCCGCTGTCCATCTGGCAGTTTGATCTCCGCTTGTATACCCATGAAGATCGGTAAGCCCCGATACCGAAGCAGAGGCTGTTGGAATATCATGCAAATCGCTGGCAGCATAGATCAACACTCGTGCCTTAAGGGCCATAGCTGCGATCTTGGATGTGCGACCAGGCGTGATAGGTTTTCCGTCAAGCAATGTAGCGGCCTGATCCAAATCAGAAATAATAAAATCTACACATTCTGCAAATGAGCTTCTTACGATGGTATAGTCTTCATCAAGACCATAAGGTCTGTCAATAATAGGAACCCCGCCATAGAACCTCAGCAGCTGATGGTAGTAATAGGCCCTCAGAAAATACGACTCTCCCAGAAGTCTGTCTTTTAAATCTTCATTGTCAAAAGTTGCAATTGGGAGATTCTCAATGGCCACATTGGCCTTCCTGATGGCCAGGTACATATTATTCCACTCATACGTTGGACTCATCCATGCCAGGTTAGCGGGACTTTCCGCACCTTCGGTGAAGGGGTTGATGTTTCTTCCTGCATGTGTAAACATAGCTTCATCGGTATAGGCTGCCAGCATCTGTTCTTCGAAACCGCCATACCCCAGGGAGGCATATACATTGTAAACAAACGCCTCAGCCAATGGCCCGTCGCTCCATGTCAAGTCGCTGGAAATTTTATCCAGTGGCTCTGTATTCAAGAAGTCCGTGTTGCAAGCCATGGGAAGCATCATGCCCACAGCAAACACCCATATTGTTATCGTTATTCTTTTCATCATCATTGTCATTTAAAAGGTTAAACGAAGTCCGGTGTTGATTACCCTTGCCTGTGGATAGTAGGTACCAGCCTGATTGGTTGATTCCGGGTCAAATATTCCGTTTTTACTCAAATACCCAAATGTGATCAGGTTAAGACCGTTCACATACAATCGGAAATTACTGATGCCAATTCGTTCACCTATGCTAGATGGGAAGTTATACCCGAGTTCGATATTCTTCAATCTCAGGTAATTCTTGTTGAGCAGGAAGTAAGTATTATTACCATAATTTCCGCCGGTAAAGTACGTGTCACCCCTGCTTGCCAATCTCGGATCGGTGCTGCTTGGGTTGTCGATTGACCAGCGGTTGTCATAGCTATACTTCAGGTAATTACCAATATCTCCTGATTCTGTAGATAACCTTAGCATCGCTCCCATGGCTCCCTGAAACAACAGAGACAAGTCAAAATTCCTGTACTGGAAATTCATGGTTGCCCCAAAGTTGAAAGTTGGCGTATTGGTTTTATCCAGTCTTGTCTGGTCATCACCGTCAATTTTGCCGTCTCCATTGATATCCTTAAACTTCATATCACCAGGTATCAATTGAGGTGTAACTGCACTGTAATCAAGGGTGTTGTCATTGATATCGCTCAAATCCCGAAAAACTCCATCAGACTCATAAACTAAATACGCACCATATGGCTTTCCCTCCTGAAGCTGATAAGCAGGTGCCCCTGGGATTTCGTCCATGAATACCACCTTGTTTCGTGAGTAACCACCATTGATACCAAACGCATAAGTCAAGCCACCTGCCACATTGTTGTACCCAACTGTGTACTCAAACCCTTTGTTATCTATTTTTCCGGCATTTACCGGGGGCAGTAGTGAGCTAATGCCAGAAGAGGCTGGGGTTGATCCGGTTTTTTGAATCAAAATCTGATCTCTTTTATTATAGAAATACTCGAATGCAAAGGTCAGCGCTCCATTCAACATGGTTCCATCAAGTCCGATGTTCAGGTTGTTGGCTCTCTCCCAGGTAAAGCTAGGGTTCGAAAGCTGCCTTTCCACAAGTGTTTTTACTACCTGACTATTGATGGGGTATTCGCCAAATCCATAAGTGGCCAGGTAAGCATACTCCTGAAGCTGGTTATTGAAATAAACCTGGTCGTTACCCATTTGACCGTACGAACCACGAATCTTCAGGAAGTTGATGAAGCTGATATTGTTCTGGAAGAAGTCTTCATTCGAAATATTCCAGCCCGCCAATACGCCGGGGAAAAAACCAAACCTGTCAGACTCAGGGAAAATGTACGAGCCGTCATATCTCCAGATAAACTCCGCCAGATACTTTTCTTTGTAGTTGTAAGCAGCTCTTCCGTAGTTGCCCAAACGAGCTCTTTCGTAGCCACCGCCGTTGGTGTTCTGAGCCTCTGACCCGCCTGCAAACAACTGGTCAATGGCCGGAGAAATATAGTTTCTTCTATACGCTGAAAAGAACTCTCCTTTAAAGGTTTCCTTGGTCATACCAGCCATCAGGTTGATGGTATGGTCGTCGGCGAATGTCTTCTCGTAACTCAACATTCCGGTTATGTTCGTATTCAATATGGCCTCCTCAAACTGAGATAGTCTGGGATCGGAAAATGTTGATCTCAACGACCTATTGAGGTTTGATGCATTTGGCCCTGTTCCTGTTCCATCCCAGGTATACAGGTACCATGGCGTTTGCCACCTTTTGACTCGGTCTATTTGCTTATCGACAGACCCCTGCAACGTGAAGGTCAGCCCCTCTATCCATGGGTTAGTGATATCAACCCTTGAGTTGGTCTGTATATAATCGGTTGGGTTCTTCTCATAGCCGGTCGCATTCGTAGTGACCACATAAGGGTTTTGGCCATTTTCAATGTCCGGACCCGGAAGGCCGTTGGGCCATACTTCAGGCTCGGTCGGGCGACCCCTCATCAACATTCTAAAAATTGATCCGGCTGACTCTGTAGGGAAGTTTCTCACTTCCTCTCTGAACATGATGCCTGTTTGCGTGCTGATATACTTATTGATCTTCGCATCAAGGTTCAGCCTGAGGTTGTACTGCTGATAGTTGGTAGCGGAGTTTTTATAATAGGCATCCTGATTCACTACACCAATAGACGACAGATACTTCACATTCTCAGTACCACCGCTCACCTGTAGGTTGTGTCTGTTCTGAGGAGTCCACGTTCTAAACGCATCGCCGAACCAGTCGGTGTCGGGGTGACCCCAGGGGTCAGAACCGTCCTTGTACTTTTGCACATCAGAAGGGCTGAATTGAGCACTTAGTGACGTTCCAGTTGAAGGGGAGGTAAAAGTCCCACTCTGCTGAATTCCCTGCCAAGCAGCCTCCCACTCACTTGGCGGAATCGACTTGTAGATGGGAAGTTGGTTCATGATTTCGGCGTATTCCGGGGCATTCGACATGTCGGGAATTACCGTAGGCTGAGCCCAGCCCTGGTTAAAGTCATAAGAGACTGTTGGTTTTCCAGTTGTGCCTCTTTTGGTTGTCACAATAATGGCACCATTGGCAGCTCTTGCGCCGTAAATTGCGGCAGCAGCATCCTTCAACACAGTGATGGATTCGACATCCTGAGGTGACAGACGACCAAGTCCGCCATCCCTGTCAGGAATCCCGTCAATTACTATTAGTGGGGAGCTGTTTCCTAAAGTGTTGATCCCTCTGATATTGATTTGAGCACCATCGTTACCAGGCTCGCCGCTTGTTTGAATTACCACCAAACCAGGCAAACGGCCAGAAAGTGAATTCGAAAGATCAACGGCAGGCGACTTCACCAGGTCAACGCCTTTAGCCGACACCACAGATCCGGTAACAGTGACCTTCTTTTGCTCACCGTAACCCACAACCACCACTTCGCCAAGTGTTTTAGTGTCGGTAGCCAGGGTTACTTCGACAGATGACCTGCCACCGACAATTACTTCTTGTGTAGCGAAGCCAATGAATGAGAAGACGAGCACTGAATTTTCGTCTGTAACACTCAACCTGTATCCACCGTCAGCGTCCGTAATGGTACCGTTGGTGGTGCCTTTCTCGACAACGTTCACACCGGGAAGCGATTGTCCATTTTCATCCCTGACAGATCCCGATACCGTGAATTCAGGAGCCAAAATTTCGTTTTCAGCAGATGCTTTTTCGGGGCCTCTGTTTGTTTCAGGCTTGTAGAGAGAGATTCTGTCTGAAATAACTTCATAGGAAATGTCGAGCGGCTGGAGCATTCCGTCAAGCACTTCGCTCAACTTCTTGTTCTCCACATCCACGGACACCTTTTGCCTGTCTTTGATTCGCTTGGGGCTGTAAGCGAATTTCACGTTGGCGATTCTTTCAATTTCTGAAATGGCACTTTTAAGTTCAACATCCTCAGCTTTGAGCGATACCTCCTTGTCCAGAAGTGCCTGGCCAATGAGCTCATTGGCCGACGAAATGGATGTTGACAAAGCAACAACAACCATTTGGGTAACAAATATCTTCATGCCCTGAGAAAAGTACTTTCTCCTTGCATGAAGTAGGTTTAGTAGTTTCATAAGTATGTAAGTTTGTAGGGTAGTGAATTTTTCGATCAGGCCTTTTTTAACCTTACGGTTTCATAAAAAGGGCTGCCTCCAAAGGTACTCGTGGTACCAAGGGTCATTTTCTAAGTAGATTTTTGTTTCATATCATTCCTCTTTTTTTAGTTCACAATTTGTTTCTGGCAACCTTGTCCGTTTAGCAGGATTTTAGTGCCCATCACTTCATACTCAACCCCAACCGACTTCCCAATCACAGACAATAAATCGAAAAGAGACATGTCGGACAGGTCTCCGGTGAAAGTACAGTTGCTGATTGATGCATTTTCCATCACAAACTCTATCGAGTAATTCTCTTCAAGTTTGGAGGCAATCTCGCTCAGGGTATTGTCTTCAAATACCAATAACTTATTTTCCCTTGTTGGCACCTTTACAGGCCTGGGTTGCTCAACCAGCGAGGTAACCAGGTGCGTTTCTTTGACGAAGAAGGTTGCCTTTTGATTTCTGGTGAGAATAACACCTTTCTTCACCTTCTTCTGCTCAGTCTCATCAGTTTCACCTTCTTCCGATTCGTAAACCGAAACTCTCCCCGACACCACATTTACTTCGATTGTAGAAGCGTTTTCAGGTGCTACCATGCTGAAGCTTGTGCCCAGCACCCTGGTGACGACATTGCCGCTGTACACAAAGAACGGCCTGTCGGGGTTTCTGATCACATCAAAAAAAGCCTCGCCTATCAGGTTTACCTCCCTCTTCTTGCCGGAAAAATGCCTGGCGTAGCTGATCTTGCTTTCTCCTTTTAGTATCACCTGGGTACCATCTGGAAGCCAAACCTCCCTGGGACCCTTTGAGTTATTCTCAATCACAACCTCGTCAGAAAGCATCGCCGTGGTGACGGCAATAGTTTCAGGTTCGCTCTGAGACAGCTGCTGGTATGCTACAAAAGATACGATCATCAACAGAAGTGAAGCAGCCACTCTGAAAATCAACTGCCGACCCCGAACGGCAGGCTCGCTCCCCCCTGTTCCCTGGCCTCCAGAATTCTCGCAAGCATTCTGTCCTTTATTTCAATTTTTTCAGATTCGCTCAAATCAATGTCGTTATTGCTTATATCTTCAAACCATCTTTCTACTTCAAGCTTTTCAAACTCAGAGCTACTGTCCTTCAAATAGCGTTTTAGCAATTGTTCAAGTTCTTTTTGTTTCATTTTCATGGCGCACGCCCGGCATCAAAAAGGATATACTAATTGTTTAAATATGTCCACGCCTACCAACTAGACGGGCAACTCGCTGTTTTTCCTAAAAGGAATGTGAAAAATATCAGATTTATTGTTTTCGTCGGATGAGGTCGCAATAATGGAGTGAGTTCTGTCGAAAAACCTAGCCCAAAAAAATAAGCAGAAGACTAAAAATAATGCTTCTCAAATAGAGCCGCATGACCTTCAGAGATTTCGTCAGGTGGTACTGAACTGCCTTTTCCGAAATCTTCAGCTTTTGCGCAATTTCTTCCACTGGTGAATGATCAAGCCGATTCATTCTAAAAATACTCCTTGACTTTTCCGGCAGCTGAGTAAGTCCCTCTTCTATCAGCTTAGAAAGATCACTTACTGCCATCATGCGGTCAGTATTATTCTCGCCTGTAGGAGGCGAAACTTTAAGGTAATCGAGGTATTTATTTCTTACTACCTGGCTGTGTATGTAGTCGATGACGCTGTTTCTGATGGAAGAATGCAAATATGCTTCAATCTGCTTTATATGCAGCAAATCTCTTTTGTCCCAAAGCTTCAGAAATAGGTTTTGAACAAGGTCTTCAGACACCTCCTTGTTTCTTGTGCTTTTGTAGGCTATCAAAAAAATCCTATTCCAAAACCGTTCGTATATGACGATGAATGCGTCTTTTTCTCCCCTCTGGAAAGCTTCCAGGAGTTCGTTGTCATTGGCATAGCTGGACGAAAGCACTTTCATTTTCAAGTAGGTAGAACTCTGCAATGTTAGTAAAACTCGATATAAATCCAAGTTTAGACAGTCGGAGACTAGATTAAATATAACAAATATGGCGGTGAAATGTAAGCGCTATAGCGCATAAATATTTAAAGTAGGGATGGTGAAAATTGAAGAAACTAAATCTCTCTTCGTCATTTAAAAAGTTCTATTAAATTTCCTTTTTTTAATGCTCCTGTGTTAGGCACATTTAGAAGGGTGCCATCGATTGGGCGAAGTCGGCCAAAAGGGAATCCCTGGAAATATCCGCAACCCCGTCAACTTTTCAGCATATTTTAATTAGCTTTATTATTCCACAAAACTTTGTTTATGAAGCCTCTGCACAACTCCCTGGAACCATCCATTCTCAAAAAAGTTGATCGCCGTTCTTTTCTGAAAATTAGCGGCATCAGCGCCACAGGCATTATCATCGGTATGCAGATAGGGTGCTCTCCTTCGAAAAAGAAAGATAGCGGCATTCCTTTCTCCCCCAATGTTTACCTGACGGTGAACAGCGACGGCACGGTGACCATAGTGGCCCACAGGTCGGAGATGGGAACCGGTATTCGTACGGGATTGCCGCTCATTGTGGCCGACGAGCTGGAAGCCGACTGGAGCAAAGTGAAGGTGGTGCAGGCCATAGGAGACGAAGCCCGGTACGGAAATCAAAATACAGATGGGTCGTTTTCGGTGCGCATGTTTTTTGAGCCTATGCGAAAAGCAGGTGCCACAGCCCGAATGATGCTGGAGCAAGCTGCGGCCAACGAGTGGGGTGTTCCTGTTGGCGAGTGCAAGGCAAAAAACGGCGAAGTGGCGCATGAGGGCAGTGGTAAAAAGCTTGGGTTTGGAGAGTTAACTGAAGCGGCGTCAAAACTGGAAATGCCTGCCGAAGACAAAATCACCCTGAAGAAAAAGTCAGAGTGGAAATTCATTGGCAAGTCCACGCCCATCGTTGACATTGAAGACATTATTAGTGGCAAGGGCGGGTTTGGCCTGGATAAAAAGGTGGCTGGCATGAAATACGTCACGGTCCTCCGTTGCCCGGTGGCGGGAGGAAAGGTAAAAACCTTCAATGCAGACAAAGCCTTGCAGGTAGCTGGTGTACAAAAGGTGTATGAAATGCCTTTCACAGCTTTCCCCGGCGGTATAAACGCCCCGTTGGGTGGTCTGCTCGTGGTGGCGGACAGCACCTGGGCAGCCATCAAAGGGCGAGATGCGCTGGAAGTAGAATGGGACTTTGGCCCCAATGCCAAATACAGCACAGCCGACTATTTCAAAGATATGCTGGGAAGGGTGAAAAGCAAAGGTCAGGTGCACAGAGAGGAAGGGTCGGTAGAGACATCCTTTAAAAATGCAGCGAAAACCATTGACTCCACCTACCTGATACCCCATCTTTCTCATGCACCCATGGAGCCGCCTTGTGCCGTAGCGCATTTTAAAGATGGAAAGTGCGAAGTGTGGGCTCCCACCCAAAACCCTCAGGGGGCCAACGATGCCCTGGCTGAGGCGTTGAAAATAGACAAAGCCAATGTCACAGTAAATGTCACCTTACTTGGCGGCGGCTTCGGACGGAAATCAAAGCCTGACTTTATCGTGGAAGCTGCACTTGCCTCTCAAATGAGTGGCTTTCCCGTCAAAGTCATTTGGACAAGAGAAGATGATATTCAGCACGACTTCTTTCACGCCTGCAGTGTGCAGCGGATCAAAGTGGCGCTAGACAACAACAACAAAGTGACGGGCTGGGAGCACCACAGTGTTTTCCCTCCCATCGGTGGTACTTTCTCACCAGATGCAACGGGGCCAAGTTTTGATGAGCTCCAGCTCGGCATGGTCGACATGCCTTTTGATATCCCCAACATCTCTTGTCAGTCGCACGAGGCGAAGGCCATGACCCGTATTGG
Source organism: Imperialibacter roseus (assembly GCF_032999765.1). Taxonomy (GTDB): domain Bacteria; phylum Bacteroidota; class Bacteroidia; order Cytophagales; family Cyclobacteriaceae; genus Imperialibacter; species Imperialibacter roseus. The sequence goes on from NZ_CP136051.1 coordinate 5,574,987, forward strand.
CTGGCTTCGGTCAGTGAGCAACATCCAGCACGCCTTTGCCATCGGCAGCATGGTGGATGAAATTGCAACAGCCAGACAAATGGATCCGGTAGAAAACCTGCTGGATTTGATCGGGTCGGACAGGGAAATCCCCTTTGACAAGCTGATGGAAGGCTTTGGCAACTATGGCGAGCCTGTTGAGAAGTTTCCGATGAAAACAGCACGCCTGAAAAACGTGGTTAAGCTCGCTGCCGAAAAGTCGGGGTGGGGCAAAGAACTGCCTAAAGGGCACGGCATGGGCATTTGTGCCCATCGCAGCTTCCTTACCTATGTGGCCTGCGTGGTGCATGTGACGGTTGGCGAAGCTGGCAAGCTCACCATTCCGGAAGTTCACTTCGCCGTTGACTGTGGCATTGTTGTGAACCAAAACTCCGTGAAAAACCAGTTTGAAGGAGGTGGAACATTCGCCTCCAGCCTTGCCCTGAAAGGGGGTATTGCTTTCAAAGATGGACAAACGGTCGCTAAAAACTTCGACCAATTTGAAGTGGCCCGCATGCAGGATGCCGCCAAAGAGATATTTGTTCACCTGGTAGAAAGTGACGAAAAACCGACAGGTGTGGGAGAACCGCCCGTCCCACCTTTTGCGCCTGCTCTGGCCAATGCCGTGTTTGCGGCTACAGGAAAGAGAAGCAAAGAACTGCCCATCAAGATGAGCTAGCAGTTACTTGATGTCGCTTGCAAACACCAACAGGTATCCGTTGAGATCACGGATACCAAATTCTCGCTTCCCATAGAAGGTGTCTTTTAGTGGCATAAAGACCTCCACTTTTGCCTCTACCTCCCGAAACAGCGCAGCGGCATCGTCCACTTCGATGAATAACGAGAGACTGCCGCCAGTTTTTTCAGTATTGAAGCCTGGAAGATCTTCGCCAATACTTGCAGCGGTCTGAAACATGAGCTGCACCGCTCCATGCATCACCATTCCCCATTGAAGACCACCGCTCGGGGCAGGCACGCTCGGCCCTTCGGTAAAGCCAAAAATTGTCGAATAGTAGGCCATGGACTCCTCCACACTTGCGACCATCATGTTTGGTGAAAGCTGTTGAAATTTTTGCATCTTCTAATGGTTTGTTTGTGGCCACAAGTTAGGGCTAGCCAGCTCATCAGCTTTTGTAAAAACCCGACAATTGACGAATTAATGCATAAGGCTGGATGGCAAAAAGTGTCCAAATTCCCGGAAATCTTTGGCAAGGTGAGCATGATCGTAGTAGCCCATATCCCAGGCAAATTCCATCAACGACCCATCGAAGCCTGAAAGCTTCCCGGAGGCCCTTCTGAAGCGAACGATGCGCTGGTACATTTTTGGAGACACGCCAACCCTTTCCCGGGACTTTCTTTCCAAAGTTCGCTCACTCAGGTGATTTGCTTTGCAAAATGCATGGATCGACTCTGATGGCCTGTTGAAGAACTGATCCACCAAATCATACTGGCTCTCATTTCCCAATCGTTCAAGCAATCGAAGCTCAATCAGGTTGATCCTTTCTGAAACTGGCAAAAAAGCCATTTGCTCAGTCAGGTTGTGCAAATCACCCTCGTCCAGTTCCTTAAGTGAGGCGGTCTTGTTGCTAAATTCCGCCAGCGGACGCCTCAGAAACCTCCACGCTCCCTGGTTTTTAAACCTCACACCCAATAAATCTGTTGCACCGCCTGCTTTTGTGAAAATAGGTGCGGTTTGGATGCCGACATAAAAGGACTGAAACTTGTTACAGGAAATTTTGCCATGCTCCTCGTAGAGAAGTGGGGCAGAGAAGTTGAAAATAACGTCGGAACAGGCGTCGGGAAACACGGGCCTGAAGCTACTGAGCTGAGTGGCACTTTTGACACACCAATAGCACTCTACAAACTGCTGCAGCCTGAGGTTCGGACGAAATTCGGTATAGGGCATATCAGGCTGCAACAACATTGCTGAAAGCTAGTTTTCGTACTTTCTCCAGCCGCCCAGAATAGTGCCGGCTAGCGTCCAAACCACAAGATCCGCTCCCCCGTCGACCCAGGCTAAGCCGTAAGGTCTCATCGAAAAGAAATTTACTGTCATGTGCATGAGCAGCGAAAACGAAACAGCCATAATAAAGGCTGTTTTTGCGCCATCGGCAGCCGACCCGACATTCATTCTTTTGAAAAGCCATGCCAACACATAGGCAAAAACAACGGCAGTAACTACACTCGAAATGTAGGGCGTGGATCCTCCCGACATCACATCAGCTTCGGTAAGGTTATTAAGCCGCATCCAGGTTTCTGCAAACATCCCATACCACAGGGCAGGAATAACCTGACCAAGCACAACAATGACCAAAATGGCCCAGTGATTGATTTTCAGTGTTTTCATAGTAAGTAGGTTAGTGTGATAAGCTATATCAAATTAACCATTTTTACCCGAATCACAATTTCTTCGCCCGGTTCCAGTATTCGTCCATTTCTGCCAGCGTCATTTCCCCAAGACTCTTTCCTTCTTTAGCCGACTCCTGCTCGAGGTATTGGAATCGCTTAATGAATTTCTTATTGGTTCGCTCCAGGGCCTCCTCAGGATCGATATCAATAAATCGTGCATAATTGACCAGTGAAAAAAGCAAATCACCAAATTCACCTTGTGCCTTCTCCCTGTCAATTTCCTTTTCGCCGCTCACATTGAATTCTTCCTTGAATTCCTGCATTTCTTCTTCAACCTTTTCCCACACCTGCTGCTTCTCTTCCCAGTCAAAACCAACACCTCTGGCTTTATCCTGGATCCTGATCGCTTTTACCAGCGCAGGCAGGGTTTTTGGCACGCCACCTAGCACAGACTTATTGCCCTTTTCTTTTAGCTTGATCTTCTCCCAGTTTTGCTTGACTACTTCTTCGTTTTCGGCCTTCACATCGCCATAAATATGTGGGTGCCGGTTGATTAGCTTTTCACACAATGCATCAATGACATCGGCCACATCAAAGCTGCCAGTTTCCGACCCAATCCTTGAGTAAAAAACCAGGTGAAGCATCAAATCACCCACCTCTTCTTTGATCTCATCCTTATCTCCCTCCAGAATGGCATCTGACAATTCATAGGTTTCCTCTATTGTCAGGTGGCGGAGCGTTTCAAAGGTCTGCTTTTTGTCCCACGGGCAGTTTTCACGCAGCTCATCCATAATGGTAAGCAACCTGTCAAAGGCTTTCAATTTTTCTTCTCTTCGTAAATCTGGGGCGGGTATTTTTTCCATCAAATGAATTTTCCTTTGCAGCGACTTGTTCAACAAACAGGCGGCTGATTAGGTATTGTAAAGCCGCTCTTTTTTCTTTGCATAAAGATATAGAATGCCATGGTAACAGTTTTATTGGGGATTGGATTTATAGCACTGTTCTTCATTTTGATGTCGGTACGGCTGATATTTTTAAAAAATGGAGAGTTCAAGGGCACATGTGCTTCACAGAGCCCGTTCCTAAATAAGGAAGGTGTAACATGTGGCTATTGCGGCAAGAATCTACAGCCCGGAGATGCTTGCGCTGACCCTGCAGGGGGGAATCCAGACTCAGAAGTCAACAAAGTTTTGTCGAAATTTTAATGCTTTCAATCGATTAACGGTGGTATCCACCTTGCGAAAGGCACTATCTTTGAATTCTACCATTTTATCACGGTATTTTTTCAGTAAATTTGCGCCCGCAAGTAATTAAACCTGGAAAAGTGACTTTAATTAAATCAATATCTGGAATCAGAGGAACAATAGGTGGCAAAGTTGGTGACGGCTTGACTCCTCTGGATACTGTTAAGTTTGCCGCAGCCTATGGCCAGTGGCTATTGACACAAAAGGCTCATCCAATGGTGGTGATCGGACGAGATGCACGGATTTCCGGCGAAATCGTCTCCAGCCTCGTGGCGTCTACACTACAGTCGCTTGGCATCGATGTAATTGACCTCGGTCTTTCAACTACTCCCACTGTAGAAATGATGGTAGTGGAAGAAAAAGCCGGTGGGGGAATTATTATCACTGCCAGCCACAACCCGATACAATGGAATGCGCTTAAGCTGCTTAACAACAAGGGAGAGTTTCTGTCGGGAAGTGACGGCGAAAACATCTTATCTATAGCGGATGAAGAGGCCTTCGACTTCGTTGACGTTAAAAAACTCGGCAGCTACACCTTCAGAGAAGGCACCATAGAAAAACACATTGAAAAAATTCTTGCGCTGCCGATGGTAGATGTTGAAGCCATCAGGCTACGCAACTTCTCTGTTGCTGTGGATGCAGTGAATTCAACAGGAGGCATAGCAGTACCCATGCTGCTGAAGAAACTGGGAGTAGACCGGGTCGAAGTTTTCTACGGTGAACCCAATGGCCATTTCCCTCACAACCCCGAACCATTGCCTGAGAACCTTACCCACATTTGTGGTGAAATAGAAAATGGCCAGTTCGATCTGGGTATTGTGGTCGATCCTGACGTGGATCGCCTGGCACTCATTTGCGAGGACGGCAATACTTTTGGTGAAGAATACACCCTGGTGGCCATCGCCGACTATGTGCTGTCGCAAAAGCCCGGGCCAACCGTGTCCAACCTTTCTTCGACCAGGGCACTTAGAGACGTCACTGAAAAATATGGGCAGAAATATGAAGCGGCTGCGGTCGGCGAAGTGAATGTAGTCGAAAAAATGAAAGCAATCGGCGCTGTGATCGGTGGTGAAGGCAATGGCGGAGTGATCCTTCCTGAGCTTCACTATGGTCGGGATGCGCTCGTAGGCATCGCCCTTTTTCTTACCCACCTGGCCAAGTTTGGGAAAAGCGTGTCGATGCTTCGGTCAAAATATCCTAACTACCATATTTCGAAAAACAAGATTGAGCTTTCCCCTGAAATGGATGTTGATCTTGTATTGCACGAGATAAAGGACAAATATCAGCGTCAGCCGATCAATACTGTGGATGGTGTCAAAATTGAATTTGACAAAGAATGGGTGCATCTTCGTAAATCGAACACCGAGCCCATCATCCGGATTTATTCTGAGTCAGAAAGTCAGGCGACAGCCGAGCACCTGGCCCATAAAATCATGATGGACATCAAAGAGATTATTTCAGAAAAAATCTGAAGCCATGCGAGTATACCTTGACAACGCTGCCACCACACCACTCGATAAAGAAGTGCTGGAGGCGATGCTACCCTACCTGACCGAGCACTTCGGCAACCCAAGTTCCATACACGGGCATGGGAGACTGGTGCGGTCGGCGATTGAAAGGTCAAGGAAAAAAGTGGCTGAGCTATTGAATACCTCCCCTTCAGAAATCTTTTTTACTTCCGGCGGCACCGAGGCTGACAATACTGCGCTGACGAAGTCAATTGAAGCCTATGGCCTCACGCATGCCATCACGTCAAAAATCGAGCACCACGCTGTGCTTCACACACTTGAGTATCTTCACGAGCAGGGCAAGATTGACCTAACCTATGTGGAGCTTGACGAAAAAGGTCATGTAAGCCTGGATCACCTGGAGGCGTTTCTGAAAGACCATCCCGGCAAGGCTTTGGTCAGCCTGATGCATGCCAACAATGAAATTGGCAACCTGAATGATATTGAGAAAATAGGCCAACTGGCTAAGGAGTACCAAGCCGTTTTCCATACTGATACCGTGCAGGCAGTAGGGCACTACCGCCACGACCTGCAGGCGCTCAACCTGAACATGATGGTGGGTGCGGCCCACAAATTTCACGGGCCAAAAGGCGTTGGCTTCCTGCACATCAACCATAACTGCAAGATTCATCCCTTCATCCATGGCGGAGCACAAGAGAGAAATATGCGGGGAGGCACTGAAAACGTTCCGGGCATCATTGGCCTGGCCAAAGCGCTGGAGCTTGCTTATGAGCACATGGACGAGCACCGGAAGCACATGGAAAGCTTGAAAGAAAGCATGATCCGCCAGTTATCCGCCAACATTGAGGGCATTACCTTTAACGGCGACTCGGCCAATCTTAATAACAGCCTTTACACTGTGCTCAGTGTCAGCCTTCCTCCCAACGAAGACAACGACATGTTGCTCTTCAGCCTTGATATAGAAGGAGTTTCTGCTTCTGGTGGCAGCGCTTGCTCCAGCGGTTCGAACGTTGGCTCACATGTGTTGGGTGCTTTGGGAGTAGATCCCATGCGGGGAAATATCCGTTTTTCTTTCTCCCGCTTCACCACCCAACAAGACATAGACTTCACCGTTCAAAAACTGACTGAGCTTGTGGCTGTCAGAGCCTGATCTAAGAAGCTTTTTCCAACACCAGGTTTTTAAGGCATTCTATCCAGAGCGGGTGATCATTGAGGCTTTCCACCAAGTCCCAGCGTTCTCCGCCAGCCTCTAAAAATTGTTCCTGATAGGTTTCTCCTACTTCAACAGTCGTTTCGAGGCAGTCCGACACAAAAGCCGGAGAAAAGGCGAGTACTTTTTTGTAGCCCTTTTCAGCAAACTCTACCAGCTTCTCGTCTGTATAGGGCTGTATCCAGGGAGTTTTCCCCAGCCGGCTTTGAAACGCAACGGTATATTTGTCCTCAGGAATACCCAGGCTTTCAGCGATTAACCGAGAGGTAAGAAAACACTGAGCACGGTAGCAATACCGGTTCTTATCGTGGTAGTTGTTGCAGCACTTGCCCAGCTGGCACTGTGAACCAACCGACCCTTTGAGAATCTGTCTTTCGGGCAACCCGTGGTAGCTGAATAAGTAGTGATCGTAGTCATGCTGCTCCATCCACTTCTTTGCCCGTTGAGCAATCACTTCTATGAACATCGGGTCGTCCGCAAACTGGTTGATGAAACGAATGTTGGGTATAATCTGCCATTTCCGAACAAGCTCCATTACTTTATCAGCCACTGAGCCGGTGCTGGCGGAGGCATATTGTGGAAAAAGAGGCACCACAATTATTTCGCTAACATGCGCTTTTTTTAACTCGTCCAGCCCCGATGCAATACTCGGATTTTGATATCGCATGGCCAGTGCCACCACGTAATCGCCGTTCAGTTCTTTCTGAAGCAAGTCTCTCACATCCTCGCCATAATACTTGAGCGGAGAGCCTCTCTCATCCCATAACTTTTGATATTCCGCCGCTGACTTGGGCGCACGAAAAGGAGCTATGATAAGGTTAACAAGCATCCATCTCTGAGCAAAAGGAATATCAATTACCCTGCCGTCCATTAAAAATTCTCTCAGGTATTTCCTTACATTAGGGGTATCTGGCTGATCTGGTGTTCCTAAATTGACCAGCAACACTCCCTTTTTCCCTTTCTTGTTATTCATATTTCAAATTTATAGACTAACAGGATTTTTTAAGGATGGTTGTCGAATTCTTTTAATTAATTTAGTTAAACAAAATGCAATCATGAGAAAACACGTAGCTCAAATAACGCTATCACTCGTACTATCCACAGCAGTTTCTTCATCCTTCGCTCAGGGCTCAAATGTTGGAAATACCGCCTCCACAGCGGGCAACGAATACCTGCAAAAGCAAAATGCCGTTGACCGACTTGCGGCAGTTAACCCCAACACGGCAACTTTCGGAATACCCCTGCCCCCTGCGTCGCTTGAAGGCGATTTCTATCTCGATTCAGAGTTCAAAGAAGGAAGCTTCGAATTGACCGTGTCTCCCAAAGTGTATGATGATATGGTGATCAGATACGACCTCAGGAGTAACCTTATTGAAATCAACTATGACGACGGCGTAAGAGGGCTTGACGGAAATAAGGTAAAATATTTTGACCTGAAAACTTCTACCAATAAGTACAAAAGGTATGTCAATGTGAATCAGCTCAAGGGTAGTGGTGACGATATGCCAACGAATATTTTTCTGGAGGTGATCCTTGACGGCGCTGTGCCGCTTTATTCTTATGAAAAGATCACAATTAAGAAAGCAGACTACAACGTAGCCCTCAATGTGGGCAACAAAAACGATCAAATTCTGAAAAAGCCTGTTTACCTCTCCATTGTAGATGGCAAAGCTATCGAGCTAACCAAAGGCAAGAACTCAAATGTGTTTTCACTTTTGCCGGGAAAAGAAAATGAATTAAAAGCGTATGCCAAGGCCAACAAGATCAAGCCTAAGGATGTTGAAGATTACGTGGCCATTATCAACAAAATAAATTCTATGAACTAGAGCCAAATCAAAAGTTGTGGGCGGCCCATATAACATAAGCATACGCACTAAAGCGTATAAAGCGGGTGAGCGAAAACAGCAGCATCTTTTTGAAGGAATACTTCACCGCTCCCACCAGCATACAAATACCTGAAAAAGGGAGTGGCGTGAGCGCAGCGACAATGATCAAAAAGCCGCCATATTCGTCAAGGTAGGTGGTGTACTTGCCAAAAAAGTTTTTCTCGAGCGCTTTGTAGAACTGGGTCTGATTGAGATACGAACCAATAAAGTATCCAATCACCCCCGCAGCGTAGGACAACGCCGCCAAAATCAAAACGTTGGAGATGTAAATGGCTGCCACTCCTTCTCTGAGCGACCAGATCATAAATACCTCGGGGGGAATAATGCCCACTACAACCTCGGAGACTGTGAAAATGGAAAATACGTAGAGGGGTTTTTCGTAAATGGGAGACAACCAATCCAGGTAGTCAACATCCACATATCGCTTCACCACGAGGTAAACTACTACCAAAAGGGCAAACCAAGCCAAGCCCTTCAAAAGATTCTGTAGCAGAAAACCTTGTCTGTTCATACCTGGTCTATTCTTCCCGGGCAAACATAAAAGTTAGTTTGCCCATTATTATCACCATTGCCCAAAAAAAGTATGAATAGAATGAAAAATGTTGCTGTACAAGTTAACTATTCACTAAAAAGAAGGTAGTAAAGCTAAAGTTTTGTAACAATATGGGGGTTCTTTTCCGTCTGAATGTTTAAGACTTAGCAACTACCTAATCAAACCACCTTGCAAGAAAAAAAGTATTCTATTTTATATGTAGACGATGAGTCAAACAACCTCATCGTATTTCGCAACGCCTTTTTCAGGAATTTTAAGGTAATCACGTCCAATTCAGCGGAGGAGGCCCTGGATATTTTGAAGACTGAGGTGGTTCAGGTGATCATTTCTGACCAAAGAATGCCGGGCATGACTGGTATCGATTTTCTGTCGAAAGCGAACCAGATATCGCCCGATTCCATCAAGATGATACTCACAGCCTACAGCGATATTGACGTGATACTCAAAGCTGTCAATGAGGTCGGCATTTATCAGTTCATCCTCAAACCATGGGATTCCAATCACCTGCTGCTCACCCTTAACAACGCTATACAGAAATACGAACTCAGCACTCAAAACAAAGCCCTGATTGACGACCTGGGCAAGGCCAAGGCCAACCTCGAACAAAAAGTGATTGAGCGCACCCAGGAGCTGGCTACAAAAAACAAAGAGCTCTCCACTCTCAATGAAGTCAAGGACAAATTCTTCTCGATCATTTCTCATGACCTGAAGCTGCCCATCGCTTCGCTCAACATCCTGCTTGAAATTATGCTCAGCTTTAAGCACCAGCTTGATGAGCAAAAAGTGCATGATCTGGGTGAAAAAGCAAAGGAATACCTCCAACACGTTACTCAACTGCTCGACAATCTGCTTCACTGGTCATTGTCGCAAACTGGCGATATTAAAATCAGTAATAAAAAGACGGACCTCGTGAAGGTGGCCAAAGGTCAGGTGGACCTATTTGATTTTCTGGCTTCACAGAAAGACATCCGTATCGTCATGGAAACTGACGGAAGTCCTTTGTGGTCAATGGTGGACGAAAATATGGTAAGTCTGGTGCTGCGAAACCTGATCAGCAACGCTATCAAATACTCCCACGAAAAGGGAGAAATTCACTTGTCATTCAAGAGAGAGAAAGACGCCGTTGTCATTTCGATTGTCGATGCTGGCGTGGGAATCCCGCAAGAGCTGATAGAAAAGCTACAGGGAAATACCTGGAGTGAGCCAAGAAGGGGCACGATGAATGAAAAAGGGGCTGGCCTGGGACTCAGGCTGGGCAAGGAGTTCATAGAAAAAATGCACGGGCAGCTTATTATCGACAGCAGCGTGAACAAGGGGACTAAAGTAAAAGTATACCTTCCTCTCTATGAGGTTGTAACCCAAAAGGAAATTGCTTAGAAAAGCTTACATACTGCTCTTGTTAGCACCTTTAGTGTGGGAAACAGCTTTCTCTCAGGAAACCCCCTATCCCTACACAGAAGATAGCCTGAAGGCTACTTCTTTCTTGCTAAAAGCGGAAATAGCCCTTTCGGAAAAGAGACTGGACTCAGCGATTTTTTATGGCAACAACGCACTCGCCATGGCGGAATCGAGGGCCATCCGGTGCCTCATTGCAAGAAGCAATATTGTGATCGGCGACAGCTACAAGCAGAAAGAACAATTCGCTTCCTCACTTAATCACTATCTCGTTGCCCTGCGTGAGTTTGAACTCCTGGGTAAACATATGGAAGCATCGCAGAGCAATGACCTTATCGGCGAGCTATACGACGAATGGAAAGTGCCACAGAAAGCCTGGGTATATTTCATGAAGGCCTACGAAGAGAAAAAAGGGATCAGCGACACGCTGGGGATGAAATACAGCCTGGGAAAGGCTGCCACGGCGTTTGAGCTGGCCGGAAACAATCAGAAAGCCATTGAGAATTATCAGCTCATGCTTCAACTCATTAAAGACGACGACAAACAAGCTGAGCTGACCCTACTGCGAAGGCTTGCCCTTCTGCATATTGACGAAAAGAAACACACACTCGCCCTGGCTTACGACCTGCAGGTATTGTCGATTTACCAGGCTTTAAAAGATACTCCCGGCATCATCGCCTCTCTCAATAATATCGGCTACCTCTATCAGTACCTCGATGAAAAAATGCTGGCGCTGGAATACTTCAAAGAGTCGCTCGAACTTGACCTAAAGCATCATAACAATGATCCTTTCTATGTGGGAGACATGGTGCTGCTCGCAAATATCGGGAGCATTTACCATGACATGGGCGACAATTCCAGGGCGCTGAACTACTTCTTCGAAGCCATCAAATCGAACGAAGCACGAAAGACTCCTTCAAAGACACTTCCGCTATACAACGAGGTAGTGGCCACCTATATGAAAATGGATCAGTGGGAAAAAGCAAGAACATTTGCCGAAACTGCCATTCAAATTGGGGAGAAGCTCCCGCAAAAGTCCGAAGACCTTATTGTCACCTACAAGCGCCTTTCCGACATTCACGAACATCTTGGCGATTACAAACAGTCTCTGAGTTTCTTCAAAAAATTTGCCTGGTTGTCCGATTCAATTTCCACTGACCGACAACTACATGCCAAGTCTCAGCTCAATCAGCTGCTTACGCTCGACAAAAAAGAGAATGAGATCAGGCTGCTGATGGTAGAAAAGGAAATCAAAGACCTGGCGTTGAAAGAGCTTCAGCTCGAATCTCAGGAAAAGCAAAGGGACATTGAGCTGCTGCAACGTGACAATGAAATCCAGCGGATTATTCTGGGAAAACAGTTGGCAGAGAAAATCCAGGAAGAACAGAAACTTAAGCTGGAGCAGGCCAGACTAGAGGCACAAAACAAAGACAACGACATAGAGTTGTTGCAAAAAAACAAGTTCATCCAGGATCTTGCTCTAAAGAAAAAGGAGCTGGAAGAAAAAGAGAACCAGAAAGAGATCGAAATCCTCCTTCAGGAGCAGGCCATTCAGGATCTTGAGCTGACCAAGATTAAAAGCCTGAGAAATTTCTTCATTGGCGTCACTTCCCTTGTGCTGGTCATTTTATTCCTTATTCTGAGGAGCTACCGCATCAATGCACGAGCCAAAAAACTGCTGCAAGGGCAGAACGAAGAGATCAACTACCAAAAAGAGGAAATTGAAAACCAGAAGGACAAGCTGGAAGAATCTTACAACGACATTAAGCGCCTAAGTGAGGTGGCTAAAGAAATCAACTCTCACCTTTCGGTAAGCGATATCGTCCAAATTGTGTTCAGGTATATACATGGCCTGATGGACTACTCAATTGCCGGGGTGGGTCTCTTTGAAGAAGACAGCCACAAGCTGAAGTTTCAGGTGATAAGCAAAGGCTCTGCCTCAATAGAAAAGATAAATGTATCGCATAAAAAGGCCGATCATCCAGCCATTGCCTGTCTTGAAAATTCAAGAGAAGAAATTTTCTTCGACACGACCTTGCAGCCAGATTTTGTAGGATTTTCTACCAATCATTCAGTTTACAGATCGGTGATTTATCTCCCGCTTGTGGTGAAGAATAAGCGCATAGGTGTATTAACAGTGCAGCACCTGGAAGCCGAGCAATACCAAACCTATCAGATCAATATACTGAGAAGCCTGGCATTACATGTGGCCATTGCCCTTGAGAATGCCTCGGCTTACCAACAAATTGCTGAAAAGACCCACAACCTTGAAAAAGCGCTGATGGATTTGAAGGCTGCACAGGCGAAGCTTATTCAAGCTGAAAAAATGGCTTCCCTGGGTGAGCTTACTGCCGGCATTGCTCATGAGATCAACAACCCCGTCAACTTTGTCTACGCAGGTGTGGATGGCCTTAAGAATTCCCTGCAAGATCTTATTACGGTGCTAAACAAATACGCCGAGCTGGAGGAGTCAGACGAGCCAAATATTTCGCCTGCCTTTTTGCAGGAAATAACCGCCCTTAAAGAGCAGCTGTATTTCAATGAAACCAAAGAGGGCATGTTCCAGGTGGTGGAGGCTATTCGTGAGGGGGCTGTTAGAACGTCGCAGATAGTCCATGGGCTGCGAACCTTCTCCATGAACGATAAGGGCGATAAGCAGCTGACTAACCTTCATATAGGCATCGACAATTCATTGGTTCTACTTTCTCCAAAGATCAAAGAAAAGAGGGTTCGGATAAAGAAGGAATACGGAGATTCGATGAGGCCAGTTGAGTGTTTTCCCGGCCAAATCAATCAGGTGTTTATGAACCTTATCTCAAATGCACTGGACGCAGTGGCAGAAAAAGGCATCGTAACCATCAGAACAGAAGGTTTTGGCGATAAGGTAAAGATTTATGTAGAAGACGACGGCTGCGGGATGTCGGACGACATTCAGAACAAGATATTTGAACCCTTCTTCACCACCAAAGGCTATGGAAAAGGCACAGGGCTGGGCTTGTCCATCACCTTCGGTATTATTGAGCGGCATGGTGGCAGCATCGAAGTGGTGAGCACGCCTGGCAGCGGCAGTCGGTTCACGATTACATTGCCCGTTTAATAAGGTCTTTTACCAGCTGCGCCGTTTTTTCTGGCTGCTCCATGGGAAACATATGACCAGCATCCACAGCGATGAACTCAGTTTGCTTGAACCTCTTTTTGTGCTCCTCAATGGAAGCTGCAGAACCTATTTCAAAACGGCTGGAGTAGAGATAAAAACTTGGTACATCAATCTTCCCGCTTCCTAATGAAAATGGTGTGTGCTTAAAAATCCTGTACTCTTCTTTCGTTGAAAAATCCAGTTTCGCCCTGCCCTGCTCCGTCTCTACAAGACCGTACTCAATATAGTCTTTAAAAGCCTCGGGGTGAAAATCTTTGAACAGTGGCTTATTTCTGAAGCTTTCGGCTACCGCCGCCTTACTCTCCCATTCCGACTTTCTCTTTTTTGCTTTTACAGCCGGTGGCACAAGTTTGCCGGAAACGCCAACTATCCTTGCGCCTAATAAGAGGAGGCGCATTTTTTTGCCGAAAAATGGTGGATCCATCATGATCAACCCTTTGAATAAGTCTGGTCGCTTATAGTAGGCGTTCAGTGTAACCACGGCCCCAAGTGAGTGACCGAGGCCAATGACTGGCTTCCGTTGCTTTTCAATTGATTCAATGAGCTGATTAGTCAACGGTGCCCAGGAAAACCTGGGTTCGAACCTCTTGTCGTGCCCGAACTTTTCCAAATATTGCACATCGTTCGGCGCTAGTTGCTCAAGGAAATAGCGGTAAGTGAGCGCTGTAAACCCATTGGAATGAGCAAAATGAATAACGGACATCTAATTCTTCCCTTTCTTCGACTTTTTGGCTGGCTCCTGACCTTTTTCCCAATCCTTCTTAAAGTCTTTCAGAGCAGCTTCCGCCGCATACTGGAAGCCTTGTGCCGGTGAGGAACCCATGGCCTTGCCATCGCTCTGATAAACAGTGTCACTTTTGCAGTCTACCAGGTACAGCGATGTATGGTATTTTCCACTTATCCTTTCGTGTGTCTCAAGTTTGAATGTCATTACACTGCAAGAGTCCTGCCTGATCTCAGCATCCCAATTCTCCCGGGTGTCTCCAATCAAGTGAAACTGCTCTATGGTAAGCCATCTTCTGGCGTACAAACTCACCTGAAACATATCCTTGATGCCCGAGTAGTCAATTGTTTCGACACTCACATGCTGGAATGGGGGGATGGGCGGGGCCGTTTGTGCGTTGGTAAAACAGGATAACGCCATTGATAGAACTACAACCAGAATCACTCTCTTCATCTTATTCAACAAGTTTTTCAATGTTTTCCTCACTACAAAAATAGAACTCTATTGCATAAATTTACCTATCAGAAGCTGTATTCCACTATCATTCAAAGTCTTTCATTGAATTTAGCTGGAATAGTTTGAAGCACTTCGGTTCACCTTACCCATCGCCCGTGAAAGAGCTAAATCAAAATACACCAATGGCAGAGCTTATGAGGCACTTTAGCCAAAAGGGCACTGTAGCATGGATTGGCGTTCGTCCGGCAAGGAATGAAGCCGTTTTATCAGTTAAAAATGTGAAAGCAACACCCGGAAAGGGGCTGGAGGGTGATCGGTTCAAAGGGCCGGCCAACAGCCCCAGGCAGGTGACGCTTATTCAGGCTGAGCATCTGGCAACTGTGGCTTCCATGATGAACAAAGAAAGTGTTGATCCGGGGTTGTTAAGGAGAAATATTGTAGTGCAGGGCATCAACCTGCTGGCGCTAAAGGATAAAACCTTTGCCATAGGCACTGCTGTTCTGGAGATGACCGGCTTGTGCCATCCATGCTCAAAAATGGAGAAGGCATTGGGCTTTGGTGGTTACAATGCCATGAGAGGCCATGGGGGCATCACAGCAAAGGTAATACAGGAGGGGGTGATTCAGGTGGGCGATTCAGTGCTTGCTTCAGAAGACGGTTCGGGTGACTGATCGCCAGTCTGTTTGCTGTCGGTTTTTTTCGAGCCAGAAAGCCTGTCCAGCTCCCAATGAGGCAGCAGCAAGTCGTTGAACCTGAGCTGATATTGCTCTATCAGCGTTTTCACCATAAAATTGATCCTTCTTAAGGCGTCTTCCTTGTAGTCGACCCTATTCATCGGGTGGTGAATAAACAGCATGATAACGGGAAAAGACTGCTTCCTAAACTCTCCCAAAACCGAAGGAATCTGGTCATTCGCCTGCTCGCTGCCCGCCAATTGCTCATTCGCCTGCCTGGCGAGTTCGCCGATGTGTTTCACCAAATGAACATACAATTGCTGCGTTTCCTGAGTGGAGTTCGCATACTCTTCGGTCAGCTCATTGCTGTAGTTAGCCACCAGTTTTAGTCCAGTCAGGCAGGCATTCAAGGTGGGGTACACATTGGGCTGCCAAAATATTTCTCTGAACGTAAATAAATTCGGGAGCATCTCTGCATCATAATAAGGGTCATTCTCAAGCTGATGAATAAGCGCTAGGGAAACCTTTTCACTCACAAAATTTCCCGCTACCAGATTGAAAGACCATTCTGAAGCCTCCTCCCCAATTATTTTCATAAAAGGCCATATCTCACCGAAATCAAGTTTCATAGGCATTTGGAAAGATAGGAAGGTAAGCAAAAAGAAAAAAGTGGGGCTTCATTCATAGCTACAGCCGTGTCAATTTTGCTGATGTTTCTTATTTTTACCCTGCGCCCAGAAACATTTTGAACAACACTTACTCATGAAGCACTTTTTTTATTTGGCCCTCATAGCTTTGGTAGTCGCCTCCTGTGGCGACCCTGTTACCAGGACTATCCCCTTTGAAGATACCGAGTACAAGGATATTTCTCAGGATCTGCAGACCAGGCTCATTATGGCCGAAGCTGGGGATACTATCGTTATACTACCCGGCCATTATGTATTTAAAAGGAGCCTTACTTTGGAAGGAAAAGACAGCATCACCATTATGGGCGCTGGAATGGACAAAACCATTCTCTCCTTTCACGAACAAACAGAGGGAGCTGAGGGGTTGAGGATCCAAAACGGAAACCAGATAGTGCTCAAAGACTTGACGATCAGAGATGCCGTCGGCGACAATATCAAGATACAAGACATCAACGGGCTGGAGCTGATCAACGTGAAATCGGAGTGGACAGGTGAGCCCGAAGAAACCAACGGCGCTTATGCAATCTACCCTGTGATGTGCAAAAATGTATTAATTGACCACTGCGTGGCCATTGGAGCATCGGATGCCGGCATTTATGTGGGGCAGTCCCACAACGTCATTGTGAGCAACTCCACAGCCTACAATAATGTGGCTGGCATCGAAATAGAGAATACCACCAGCGCAGACGTTTTCAACAATGAAGCTTACGACAATACCGGAGGGATCCTTGTTTTCGACCTCCCGGGTCTTTCCCAGTTAGGTGGAAATGTGAGAGTATTCGACAATAAAGTAACCAGCAATAACTTCCGAAACTTCGCTCCTAAGGGGAACATAGTGGCCTCGGTGCCTCCCGGCACAGGCGTGATGGTGCTGGCGATGACATCAGTAGAAATTTTTAACAACAAGGTATCTGAAAACAGAACGGCAGGAGTGTCTGTTATCAGCTATGACTTTGTGATGGCAGCAGCAGCCATGGACGATTCGAATGACGGCGATGCACAGATGTCGCAGAATGAAGCTGCTTATAAAGCCGACAAAAACTACAACCCTATCCCCTCTGGTGTCTTTATCCACGATAACAGCATCACCAATAGCTTTACTTTGCCCTCACTCAAAAGTGATATTGGCTATCTGCTCGTATGGCAATTCGGGCTCTCAATTCCTGACATCCTTTGGGATGGAATTACCGCCGCACCCTCTGACAAGGTCATTTGCGTGCAAGCCAATGGTGACGCATCGTTTGCCAATATGGATGCAGCCAATGATTTTGAAGACAGCAACCGGGATATTGACGCACACACCTGTTCAGGAAATGTGCTTCCACCCGTCGTTTTAGAAAAAGCAGTTGCTTCGCTATGAGGTTTTTTGTTCCAGTCCTTTTCTTGTTAGCTTTTTTTACGGCATGTGACCCGGGCCAGAAAAAAGAAGCCAGCCAAAAAACTGCTCCTGTTACCTTAAGAACCAACAACCACAATATCCGGCAAAACAGGCAACCTCTTTCACTTGGCCCCGACAAGCTGTCGGAGTTCGGGTTCTTCGAAGGAAAACTATCGGATTTGGTGCCAGGCAAGGGTATTATCCCCTACGACCTCAACATGCCATTGTTCTCTGACTATGCCGACAAAAGCAGGTTTGTGGCGGTGCCTCCTGAGAAAGTAATCAACGTTTTGGAAGATGGCTCACTTGATTTTCCTGTTGGCACAAGGCTTATTAAAACCTTCCACTACCCTGCTAAAAACGAGGCTGGACGAAAGCTGATAGAAACAAGAGTGATAGAAAAGACAGACAAAGACTGGAAGGCCCTGACCTATATTTGGAACGATGAGCAAACGGAGGCGTTTCTTGAAGTAGCTGGCGGCAATATCGATGTTGAACTGGAGCAAGATGGCGTGTTGCAAAAAGTAAGCTACTCTGTGCCAGATGTTAATCAGTGCAAAACTTGCCACGGCCGATCCAACGCTGTGATTCCCCTGGGCCCAAAACTCTCGCAGCTGAATAGAGACTACACCTACTCGGAAGGTGGAACCCAAAATCAATTGAGCTACTGGCAAAGCAAGGGCATCCTTGACCTCAAAGAAAAGCCCTCCACAATCGGAAAGTTTCCTGATTGGAGTTCCGCACATACCAATGTCAGTTTGGCCGCCAGGGCCTATCTCGACGCCAACTGTGGTTCCTGCCATCACCCGGAAGGTTCGGCCAACACGTCGGGGCTATTCCTCACCTTTGACGTCAGCAACAGAAGCAAGTATGGCATTATGAAAAAACCCGTTGCAGCAGGCAAGGGATCAGGCGGGCGCCTTTACGGTATAGTGCCTGGCAAACCGGAAGAGTCTATCCTGGTTTTCAGAATGGAGTCTACTAATCCTGGCATAATGATGCCAGAACTTGGCAGGTCTTTGCCTCACAAAGAAGGAGTGGCGCTTATCCGTCAGTGGATCGCCGAGTTGGAGGCAAACGCTCCCTCACAATAGTTTATTTTTGCAGGCTTTAGGGGCTTACCTATAATTTCTTGTCTTTCAGGAGAGTACACGTTAAAATTAACCAACCTTTAACATGATTTTAACGTCCTAGGAAAAATAAAATAGTATGCTTGCATAATAAATTCAAAGGGTCATGTTCAAGTTAAAACCCATCTACCTTAACGGTAAAAAGTTCATTCAACTTTCTCAGTTGCCAATGCGCCAGGCCAACGCTTTGTTGTCGTGGCTGCCAGGTAAAAGTATCATGCGCCTGATCAACGATGGCGTTGAGCTTGAGGACTGTATCGACTATTCCAACTATGAATATTGGTTCGATACTTACTTCAAAAAGAGAGAGTTCGAGCTGGACTTTTGATATTTTTTCAAATAGCGTAGTGCCACCCGACGTTTCCTTCGGGACGTGCCATCATATTCTCCTCATTTCTTTACAGACTATCGCTCATCAATCGATTGAATTTGTATTTTTGGAAATAACCTGTTTTTCATATTTCCCAAGTACTTCAATCGCAGCAATAAATGAGCAAAAGATGGGTATACAAAGACCTACCTGATCCCGAAACAGTGCATTCACTGGCTTCAGGCATTAAGGTAAGCGATACCCTGGCAGCATTGCTGGTTCAAAGAGGCTATAGCACTTTCGAAGAAACCCGTGCTTTTTTCAGGCCACACTTGGGGCAGCTACACGATCCTTTCCTGATGAAGGACATGGAAAAGGCCGTGAACAGGTTGAGTGAAGCGATTTTCAAAAAAGAGAAAATACTTATCTATGGTGACTACGATGTGGATGGCACCACTTCTGTGGCACTGGCTTACGGCTTTCTCCGTAAGTATCATTCCAATATTGACTACTACATCCCCGACCGTTACGATGAGGGCTACGGCATTTCAGAAACTGGCGTCCGCTGGGCAGCCGAGCAGGGTTTTACGCTTGTCATTGCGCTTGACTGTGGCATAAAAGCAGTTTCAAAAGTAGAGTTGGCCAATTCCCTGGGGGTCGATTTCATCATTTGTGACCACCACCTTCCGGGTCCTGAGCTGCCCAAGGCATTTGCCGTGCTTGACCCAAAGCGTCTCGATTGCAATTACCCGTTTGATGGGCTCAGCGGCTGTGGAGTGGGTTTCAAGCTTATGCAGGCCTTTGCCATTCAGAACACTGTCGACATTCAGGAGCTTTATCTTTACCTCGACCTGGTGGCTGTCAGCATCGCTTCCGACATCGTGCCCGTTGTTGGTGAAAATAGAGTGCTAGCCTACTTCGGCCTTCAGAAGCTCAATAAATCGCCTTTGCCGGGGCTGAAAGCTTTGAAAAATCTTTCAGGTATTCGGGGAGACGTTACAGTGACACGGGTAGTTTTTGGCATCGGGCCACGCATCAATGCCGCCGGCCGGATCGATCATGCTGGCGCCGCAGTAGAGCTATTGCTGGCAAGAACGGAGGAAGAAGCCGAAGAACTGGCAGCCCAACTTGACATCAAAAATGACCTTAGAAAAGGCTTTGACGAAAATATTACAAAAGAAGCCCTCGCAATAATTGAAGAAGAAGATCAGCTCAAAAAATCTTTTTCGACTGTGCTTTATAGAGAAAACTGGCACAAGGGCGTTATAGGCATTGTAGCGTCCCGTTGCATAGAAAAGTTTTACCGGCCAACCATTATCCTGACCGAATCAAATAGCAAAGCAACGGGCAGCGCCCGGTCAGTGGTGGGCTTCGATGTGTACGAAGCCATAGCAGAGTGTGCCGACTTACTCGATCAGTACGGTGGTCATAAATACGCCGCCGGGCTAACGATGAATTTGGATAAGGTTGAGGCCTTTAAGGAACGGTTCGAAGAGGTGGTGGCCAGAAGAATTACGCCAGAAATGCTGGAGCCAATCATTGACATCGACCTGGCGATTCCAATAGAGGGTATCAACCACAAGTTTTTCAATATATTAAGGCAAATGGCTCCTTTTGGGCCAGGTAACATGCAACCGGTGTTTGTCTCCACCAACGTAGTTGCCAAATCGGTAAAGCAGCTGAAAGACATACACCTGAAAATGTTTTTGAGCCAGGAAGGCTCCAAGGCTTCCCTTGAGGCTATTGCTTTTGGGTTTGGCGAGTACTATGATGCTATTGCAAATGGCACACCTTTCAATGTGGCCTATACTATTGAAGAGAATGACTTTATGGGAAACAAAACCATGCAATTACACATCAAAGATTTGAAGCTTGATTAATACCTGAAAGGATCAATGAAACTAAGTGCACACAACCTGATAAAAAAGTATAAAGGAAGAAGCGTTGTCAACAATGTGTCGGTCGAGGTTTCGCAAGGAGAAATTGTCGGCTTGCTTGGTCCCAATGGTGCCGGAAAAACGACTTCCTTTTACATGATCGTAGGCCTGATAAAGCCCAACGATGGGGAAATTTTTCTGGATGATCAGAACATCACCGACCTGCCGATGTACCGGAGGGCGAAGCTTGGCATTGGTTATTTAGCACAAGAAGCCTCCGTATTCAGAAAATTAAGTGTGGAAGAAAATATCATGGCTGTTCTCGAAATGAGAAATATTCCGAAGGCTGAGCAAAAAGAAAAGCTTGAGAGCCTGCTGGAGGAATTTAGCCTCGGGCATGTGCGCAAAAACCTCGGCATGGTGCTTTCCGGAGGAGAGAGAAGAAGGACGGAGATTGCCAGGGCTTTGGCAGTTGATCCCAATTTTGTATTATTAGATGAGCCTTTTGCAGGGGTAGACCCAATCGCTGTGGAAGAGATCCAAACTATTGTGGCACAGCTCAAGAAAAAGGACATTGGAATCCTCATCACGGACCACAATGTGAATGAAACGCTATCGATAACTGACAGGGCCTATTTGATGTTTGAAGGAAAACTGCTAAAATCAGGGACTGCAGAAGAGCTGGCTGCTGACGAACAGGTAAGAAGGGTGTACCTGGGCAAGCACTTCGAGTTGAAAAGAAAAGTTTAGTCAACAACACCAATGGAAATTCTCAATTCTATAATGACCTGGGTCATGAAAAAGCGAATCCACCAGATTGAGCTTTTCATGAAGTATCCCTTTGAGGTGCAGGAGGAGCTTTTCCAGAGGCTGATTCAGCGAGGCAAGGACACAGAATACGGAAACAAATACGGCTTTGTGGATTTTCGAAATCATGAGGACTTTCAAAAGCGGGTGCCGATCGTGTCTTACGAAGAACTGGCACCCTACATTGACCGATTAATGAAGGGGGAGCAAAATGTGCTCTGGCCAAGCGAGGTAAAGTGGTTTGCCAAGTCGTCGGGCACTACCAATGCACGCAGCAAATTCATCCCCGTTTCTCCCGAGGCACTTGAAGACTGCCATTTTAAGGGTGGCAAAGATCTCATTTCCATCTACGTTAACAACTACCCCGAATCCAAGCTTTTTACAGGCAAGGGCCTCACCATTGGCGGCAGTCAGCAGATCAATCAGTTTGATAAAAACGCCAACTCCTATTATGGCGACGTTTCCGCTGTCATCATCAAGAACCTTCCTCTATGGGTTCAGTTTGTGCGCACACCAAGCATGGAAATTGCGCTGATGGACGAGTGGGAAGAAAAAATTGAGATGATGGCCACCACCACTCTGGAGGAAAACGTGACCAGCATCAGTGGCGTGCCCACATGGACGGTCGTCTTACTACAGCGAATATTGGAACTAACAGGCAAAACCAATATCCTGGAAGTGTGGCCAAACCTGGAAGTCTTCTTCCACGGCGCAGTAGCT
This sequence comes from Imperialibacter roseus, assembly GCF_032999765.1. GTDB lineage: Bacteria > Bacteroidota > Bacteroidia > Cytophagales > Cyclobacteriaceae > Imperialibacter > Imperialibacter roseus. Next base: position 5,597,030 of record NZ_CP136051.1, read on the forward strand.
TTCCCGCCATACAAAGACCTCTTTAAGGCGCTCATCCCCTCCGATGGCATGCGCTACATGGAAACCTACAATGCGTCCGAAGGCTTTTTTGGCATACAAGACCAAAGGAACTCCGACGAGATGCTGCTGATGCTCGACTACGGCATTTTTTATGAATTTGTCCCTTTTGAAGAAATTGGCAACGATCATCCCAAGGCACTAACGTTGGAACAGGTAGAAATTGGGGTTAATTATGCGATGATTATCACCACCAACGCTGGGCTCTGGAGATACAGAATTGGTGACACGGTTAAGTTCACCTCTATCAGCCCTTTCCGGGTGAAAATCAGTGGCCGCACAAAACACTTCATTAACGCCTTTGGTGAAGAGCTGATTATTGAGAATGCAGAAACGGCGATTACTGAAGCATGCAGGGAAACCTCGGCGGTGATCAGCAATTTTACGGCCGCCCCACGTTACCTTGAGGGTGGACAAAAGGGAGCTCACGAATGGGTGATGGAGTTTATTAAGCCTCCAAGCGACAGAACCAGGTTTATAGAGGTTTTGGACAGCACCCTTCGAAAAATCAATTCAGATTACGACGCCAAACGGTATAAAAGCCTTGCCCTCGAAGCGCCTGTGCTCTACGTGGTGGAAGAAGGCACTTTCTATCAGTGGATGAAAAAAAGAGGGAGGCTTGGCGGCCAAAACAAAGTGCCACGGCTTTCCAATTCCCGGGAGTATATTGACGACCTGCTGGAAATGATGAACGTTACGGCATAAAAAAAGGGAGCCATCGCCCCCTTTATTGATCTGATTTCTTCGCCTTATCATGAATGCCTGTCCCGGATCACCTTGCCATCGGGCGATACCACAATCAGGCGCTCCAGGTTGCCTTTTTCCAGCTGTATCTCAAACCTATCACGGTTGAACCTGCCTACCGAGATGATTTCATTTCGATCAACCACCTTCCAATTGCTATACTGCGAGTGTATCGTAGCTTCTACTGCCTCGGGCAGTTGGGCGTGCTTCTTTATTTCATTAGCCTTTTCAAACCCCCCATCGGGTTTGTAGTACGCTGTGAAATCCAGCTCACTGTTTTCGATAACTACCTTATACACTTTTGCCGTCACGCTGCCCTTGCCTTCCATGTAGTGCAGGTACCAGGTTTGATCCTGGAAATTACTCGTTTCCGGAAATTCATTCTCCAGGCTTTTGAGGATTCGAATGGGCACTTCGCTCCTCTCAATTTTGGTGTTCTTGCCTATTTCAATTTGTTGGGCACTGGCCTCAACCACAATTCCAAAAGCTATAGCCACTGCGGCCAGCATTGATAACTTTTTCATTTCGATGGTTTTTTTGTGTTCTTTTCCAGGCAAGCGTGGCTGTTTGTCACGCTTTGGAATTTGAGGCCTCAAATATTTCCCAGATGAGTTTAAAACGATCCAAAAGTACGTTTCGTTCTTTCCAACGGCACTATTTTTTTGACTAAACCAGCTTCACATAACTGCCCAACCACTTAATGTTGTGCCAGTAGTTCTTCACCACCTTTTGGACCCGTCTATCATTGAAATGGCCATCGAAGTCGATATAAAAAATATACTTAAAATTAGAGCCCTCTTTAGCTGGCCGGCTCTCAACTTTGCAAAGATTGATCTTGGCCTTGTGAAATTCTTGCAGGAACGTAACCAAAGCTCCAGGCTTATCTTCCAGGCGTGCCAAAATGGATGTCTTGTCGTTGTTGCTTGGCTCGTTAAAATGGCCCTTGCAAAGAATGATGAACCGGGTAGAGTTCTCTCCGGAATCTTCAATGTTCTCAAACAGTATCGGAAGGTCATATTCCTTGGCTGCAATGTGAGCGCAAATGGCCGCCGCACCTTTTTCTTCCTTGGCTATTTTTACAGCCGTGCTCGTAGAGTTGACCGGCACCAGTTCCACTCCTTTGTCGAAGTGGTCCTCGATGAAAGCACTACACTGCCTGAAAGCAATGTCTTTAGAATAAATTTTCTTAATGCTTTTCAGGTTTTCTTCTTCAGTGGCAAAAGCGAAGTGGATGGCCAAAGGCAGCTCGGCAATGATGTTAAGGTCGTAGCGGCCAAGCAGGTCAATGGTTTCCTGCACCACACCCTCCTGGTTATTCTCAATAGGCACTACGCCAAACCTCGCCCTATCGCTCTTAACGGTTTCAAACACCGCTTCAATGGAGTTAAGTGAAGTGTAAGTGCTCATTGCCCCATACCGGCTTTCTGCTGCCTGGTGGGTAAAACTTCCTTCCGGCCCCAGGTAAGCCACTCGTTCGGGCAGCTCCAGATTCCTCGCTACTGCGAAAATCTCAAGAAAGATGGCCTCAATGGCCGCCCTGTTGAGCAAGCCTTTGTTCATTTTGTCAAGCCTGTCGATGATCGCCTTTTCTCTTTCGGGGCGGTAAATCGTGGCCTTGGTCTTTCTTTTTAAATCGCCGACCTGCTTCACCACTTCCATCCTCTGAGCTAATAAGTCCAAAATCCTGTTGTCGAGGTCATCTATCTGCTTCCGGTATTCTTCTAGTGCCATGTCCTTTGCCTTATAATTAATTCCTGATCCAACAGGTATGCGCTGTGCGGATGTTGCCTTTATTTTGAAATGGGAACAAAAATGTACGTTTTTTTTGGGTAAAACAACATATAGCAGCTGTGTCAGTTGGCCGAAACGGCGGGCTTCGTCAAGGCATATTTCTTTTGGTTGTCGCATGCTAAAAAAGGCATTGTAATACGTCTGGTATTTCAATTGGTAAATTCTACTGCTTGCGCTAACTTTGGCCGCAAACAATTCCTGAAATGCAGAGAGATACATTGATTTTTGACCTCATCCAAAAAGAGAAGAAAAGACAAGAAGACGGCATTGAGTTGATAGCCTCTGAGAACTTTGCTTCTCCGCAGGTAATCGAGGCGATGGGTACCGTGTTAACCAACAAATATGCCGAGGGCCTCCCTGGTAAAAGATACTATGGTGGGTGTGAAGTCGTTGATGAAATAGAAACTCTTGCGATTGAGCGTGCAAAGGAATTGTTTGGCGCCACCTGGGCCAACGTGCAACCCCACTCAGGGGCTCAGGCAAATGCCGCTGTGATGCTGGCAGTGCTTAATGCCGGTGACGCTATCCTTGGGTTTGACCTCTCACATGGTGGGCATTTAACTCACGGATCCCCCGTCAACTTTTCAGGCAAGCTGTACCGGGCCAATTTTTATGGCGTTGAAAAGGAAACCGGCGTCATCAACTATGACGTGGTGGAAGCTACAGCAAAAAAAGAAAAACCTAAGTTGATGATTTGTGGTGCTTCAGCTTACAGCAGAGACTGGGACTACGAAAGGCTCAGGGCCATCGCCGATCAAGTAGGTGCCCTATTGCTGGCAGATGTATCACATCCTGCGGGGCTCATTGCCCGGGGTTTGCTCAACGATCCGCTTGACTATTGCCACATAGTAACTACCACCACTCACAAAACACTGCGGGGCCCAAGGGGTGGCATGATTATGATGAGGGAGGATTTCGAAAATCCGTTTGGGCTGAAAACGCCTAAAGGCGACTTGAGAATGATGACTTCGCTGCTGGACGGCGGTGTTTTCCCTGGCACGCAAGGCGGCCCACTGGAGCATGTGATAGCAGCCAAAGCGATTGCCTTTCAGGAAGCTTTGTCGGACGACTACATGAGCTATGTGCTGCAGGTACAAAAAAATGCGAAGATAATGTCTCAGGCATTTGTCGACAAAGGTTACAAAGTGATTTCGGATGGCACCGACAACCACATGATGCTGATCGACCTGCGCCCTAAAAACTTAAGCGGCAAGCAGGCTGAAAATGGCCTTATTAAAGCAGATATTACCATCAACAAAAATATGGTTCCCTTCGACGACAAGTCTCCGTTTGTAACCTCGGGCATGAGGCTCGGAACTGCGGCCATGACCACAAGAGGACTCAAAGAAAATGACATGCTGAAAATCGCCGAACTGGTGGACGACGCATTGATGAACCATGAAAATGAGTCCAAACTTTCCGCTATCAAGAAGGAGGTAAATAGCTGGATGAGCAACTTCCCACTTTACAAATAATTAAACTATACCGGCCGTGGCGGAGAGTGAAGAGAAAGAAATGTCGTTTATCGACCACCTGGAAGAGCTCAGGTGGCATCTGGTGCGTTCAGTAGCATCAGTATTGGTTTTTTCCGTGGCAGCCTTTGTTTCCAAGGGCTTCATATTTGGCGTGCTGATTCTTGGCCCGTCCAAAACTGACTTTTGGTCGTACAGAATGCTTTGCAAGCTCTCCGAGATTGTTAAGATTGATGCCCTGTGCATCAATGAGCTTCCTTTCATTATCCAAAGCCGACAGCTTACCGGGCAGTTTACCATGCACATCACCTCCTCACTGGTAGTGGGGCTTATTTGTGCCTTCCCTTATGCCTTTTGGGAAATTTGGCGTTTTGTAGCGCCTGGACTTTACTCACATGAAAGAAATTTGACCCGTGGGGCCACCTTTTTTGTGAGCTTCCTTTTCATGATTGGCGTGCTATTTGGCTACTTTATAGTGACGCCAGTGTCAGTGTACTTCCTTGCCAACTATCAGCTGGATCCATCCATTCTCAACGAGTTTGATATTATCTCTTATGTTTCCACGGTAGTGACGTTGGTACTTTCAAGCGGGCTGATTTTCCAGCTTCCGATTGTGATGTATTTCCTAACAAAGGCCGGAATTGTAACACCGGAATTCCTGATCACCTACAGAAGACATGCTATTGTTGTTATTTTCATTGTTGGCGCTGTGATTACTCCACCAGACCCTTTTAGCCAAATGCTTGTTTCGCTGCCGATCGTCGGGCTTTATGAAGTGAGTATCTATATTTCGAAGAGAATCAAACGCAGAGAAGCGAGAGAAGAAGCAAAAGAAGCGCTGAAACGAAACCCGAAATCATGAGCTTAAAAATTGCCCTGGGAGCTGATCATGCTGGCTTCGGTTACAAAGAAAAGATACTTGCCTTTTTGCGACGTGAAGGTCACATAGTAAAGGACTTTGGCACCCACAGTGCTGATTCAATAGACTATGCGGATTTCGCTCATCCTGTAGCCACATCCGTCGAAAGTCATGAATCTGATTTTGGTATCCTTATTTGCGGCAGTGGCAACGGTGTGGCCATGACAGCCAATAAACACCAGCAAATACGAGCAGCCCTTTGCTGGAAAGAAGAACTAGCTGCGCTCGCCAGACAGCACAACAATGCCAACGTATTGTGCATGCCAGAGCGATTCGTTGACTATGAAGAAGCTGAAAAAATGGTTAAGGCTTTTCTTTCAGTTAAATTCGAGGGAGGCAGACACGAACGAAGGGTGGGCAAAATAAGCTGTTGACTACTCCCTTCTTATGTAGAGGTTCGTCCCCTCCACGCTCTCATATCTTTCGCCTATAGCAGGTGCCCGATTTATTAACTTAGGCATCAGGCCTTCGAGGTCTACGATTACCTCGGGCTGGATTTGATCGATATTGTTGAATACGTTTTCAACATTGCTGTAAAAATCGAGTTGTGTTACCTCCTCCTCACTCAGGTTCCAGTTCAGGTATTTACTGCCCAATACGGCGCTTTCGTAGTAGCTTTCCTTATCGCCAATTACCCATATTTTCTTGCCTGAGTAGCTGGCTGGCAACAACTCCTTTTGAGCGAAATATGCATCGTAAGTAATTGTCTCACTGAGCCTGGCAGGCAGCTTAAACATTGCATAGCTCCAGCCGAGCACCAAAACAAAAACCAAAGTAGTAAATATTTCAGCCCAAATTCTCCGCCTCATTTCCAATATATAGTGAGCAGTAAAAAAGGCTAGTGGGGGCACAAAAATCAGGAGCAGCTGCGGAACGATTTGGTTTGAAATAGCCAGCGTGATGAACCCGGCAATAATATTGATGAACATGACCTGTTGAAATTTTACCTGATAGTTGGCAAATCTCGCTTTGGTGTAAATCCGAAATAGAGAGACCACAAGGATCAACAGTGAGGATCCGCCGATGACCAAAAGCTGAAACGAGGACATCAAATAATGCTTTCTCGTTCTCCAAAGTCCTTTCATAAACTGCGTGTGGAACTCATCCACGGCGTCGAACCAATAGTAGTAGGCATAGCTAACAGAAATCAATACCGAAAAACCAAAAAAGAGCAGGATGTACCGCCGTGGTATGGATCCCGTAAAGAGGGCCAGCGATAAAGCTGTGGTAAAAAGGAAGGGAAGTAGTGGCAGATAGAATAATACTGCAATGCCCAAGTAAAGCCCTGTGTACAGAAAAAGCTCATCCCGGGTATTGTTGTCTATGCGCCGGAAAATATTGTTGATCGCTAACAAGATGAACGTAATACTGAACAGAATTGGCGGTAGCGTGATGAAATCGAACGAAAGGTTCATGTACATCATGTAGAACAATGCAGGCACGTAGGTGTTTTCCTTGTAGGCCTTGTTCCGGAGCAGCACCTGATTGAATAGCCCAGCCTGAATAATTACCAGCAAAGCAGAGATGACGTAGTAAGGCCAGCGGGAGTCGCCAAACAGGTAGAAGATCGCCTGATACATGACGCCTGACAGCGGCCCGATGTCGTCCCAAATATCGAGATAAAGGTGGCCACCCTGAGCCATTGCCTCCCCAATAAGCCTCCAGTGCAGCTCCGGCAACGTGAGTGGAATTCCCCAAATGTAAAATGGCAGCCTTACCAGCACCAAAAGTAGCAGCACAAAAATGAGGCGGTAAGGGTCGTTTATTCTAAAAAAAGATAGCAACGGATTTTCTCAAGGTTATTGTCTTGCCACGAAAATACGTGTTATAACGCCGATTGTGCAAAATAATGCGGATATTTGCCATCTTATGGAGAGCACCAGACAACAAAAATACGCCCGCTTAATACAGAAAGAATTAGGGGAAATTTTCCAGCGTGACACAAAACACATGTTTGGAAAGGCCTTTATCACCATTACGCTGGTGAAAATGAGCCCAGACCTCGGCTTTGCCAAAGTGTACCTCAGTATATTCATGGCAGAGGACAGAAACGAAATGCTGGCACAGATCAACGAACGCAAGAGCCAGGTTCGTAAGCTGCTTGGCCAAAGGATCGGCAAACAGGTAAGAATAATTCCTGAAATTGCTTTCTTTATTGATGACACTGAGGATCATGCTCACAAGATGGATAGTTTGATCAACAGCCTTGAGATTCCACCGGCGGACGAAACTGACGATACAGAAGATTAACGAACTACTACTTTGAATCTACCTCTATTCATCGCCAGGAAGTATTTCGTCACCAAGAAAAAGAAGAATTTCATCAATATCATCTCCATTATTTCTATGGTGGGGGTGGCCGTTGGCACCATGGCATTGATCATCGGTCTGTCATTTTTCAATGGGCTGGAGGATATTCTCAGAAACCTGTACGGCACATTCGACTCGCAGATAAAAGTAGAGGCTTCAAAGGGGAAAAGTTTTGTAGCCAACAAAAGCCTGATTGATTCAATAGCGGCCGTTCCGGGTGTGTCGATAGTGTCGGAAGTAATCGAAGACTTTGTGCTCATTTCCTACAACGACACCGACATGGTGGCCAAAATAAAGGGTGTTAGCGACAATTTCATTAGTAACCACCGCTTTGATGAGCACCTTGTTCAGGGCGAGCTCCTGCTTAAAAAAGACAACGCTCCAAGGGCTATCATTGGTCGTGGTATTCAGTACGCTCTTTCTATTTCAGCCAACAACGATTTCCTGGCATTACAGCTTCATTATCCAAAAAATGTAAACCCGGGTTCGTTAAGCCCATCCAGCTATTTCAATAAGCAAAGCATTATGCCAGGTGGCTTTTTTGCGATTGAGAAGCAGTACGACGAGACATACATCTTCGTTCCGCTAGATTTCGCTGTTACCCTAACCGAGTTTGGCAACAAGAGAACAAGCCTGGAGCTGCAACTGCAGGAGGGTTTCACGCCAGAAGGTGTGAAGCCGGCTTTACAAAAACTACTTGGTGGCCAATTCAAAATCCAAACTTCAGAAGAGCAACACTCCGATCTGTTTAAAATACTGAAGTGGGAGAAACTTTTCGTTTTTCTCACCTTCTCGTTTATTGTGGCCATCGCCTCATTTAATATCTTCTTCTCGCTTTCCATGCTTGCCCTTGAAAAGAAAAGAGATGTGGCGATCCTCTATGCGCTTGGTGCCACAGATAAGCTTATCAGGAGAATCTTCGTGTCGGAAGGTGCACTGATCGGACTTATCGGTGCCTCTATCGGCCTCGTGCTGGGCCTTACTTTAAGCTATCTTCAGCAGCAGTTTGGAGTTGTTTCTTTGGGTATGCAAAGCTCTATTGTAGACGCCTATCCTGTGCTCATCGATCCCCTGGACGTTGCCGTTACTGCAGTGCTTTCTATCCTGGTCACCTTGCTTGCCTCCTACAGACCCGCCTACCTGGCCAGCAAATCAAAGTTTATCGCTGACTTGTGAACCCATCAGCGGTTCATTTTTGCCGTATATAAAATGAATCGCTCTCGGGTGCTTCACGAATAAGGCTATCAATGTTTTAGTTTTCAACTGATTGGGGAAACTTCGTTGATTTTAGAGTCAAACAGATTACAGAATTTTGATGCTTATTTGACCGATAATGGTTAGTTTTCAGGTTTGAAAATTTTTTGAATCTATTAATGAACGTTTCACCAGCAAAACCATTCAAATTAATTTATTCTCTGTTCCAGCACGAGTACCTCGGCTATTTGGCGGAATCGTTCGTGGTACAAGTAGATGAAAAAGGCAGGCTTTCTTTGGCTTCTCAAAATATTTCCTTCAAGAACGCACAGGAGTTTGCTTCCGGGCTGGACGAAGTCGATTACGAACTCATAAAGACGATGGACTCGATGCAGCAGGATGCGGTGGTGAGTCACTTTCATAAAAAAAAGATCAAGCCGGCTGAATTCTTTTTGAAAACCTACGACACCGAAAAAGGAAACAAGCTACTACAGCAGGAAATTGAGCAGTACCTGGAAAGAAGGAGAGGAAAACTACTGCCCTTGATGGTGAACAAGGAGGTGTACGAAATGGGGCGAGATGGTGACCCTGCCTGGAAAAAGCTGGAATGGCAGGACGAACCGGCAACTGTTCTCTTCCACTTTAGGCGGAATGAGGACAACACCCACTATTTCCCAACATTAAAATTGAACGGCGAAAAGCTTGAATTCAACAACAAGGGGGCCTACATCGTAAGTAAAAAGCCTGCCTGGATGGTGATGGACAATATGCTGTTCACCTTCAAAAAAGAAGTAGATGGTCACAAACTGCTCCCGTTCTTAAACAAAAAGTTTATTGTGATCCCCAAGTCGGTGGAGGATACTTACTACAGGAAATTCGTCGCTCCTCTCGTTGCAGCTTTTGACGTATATGCCAAAGGCTTTACCATCAACACTGTTAGCTTCCCTCCAAAGGCTGTCATCACTTTTTCTGAACTTGCGTCAACAAAAGAGTTATCACTCTTTTCCGACGAGGGCAATGTGGCTGTGGCAGGTGATCCCAACGATGAAAAAATGCTTTTTGAGCTCGTCTTTCAATACGGCCCGTACAAATTCAAAGCTGAAAATCTGACAGAAGTGAGTGTGTCGGTAGAGCAAAACGGAGACGATTACACATTTCACAGGGTCAACCGTGACCTGACAAGAGAACGGGAAATTATCGCCCTATTGAAAGAGTCGGGGCTGGAGTTGAAGCATGCAAAGGCCACCCTGAACAAAGGGGAAGCGTTCAGTTGGATGTCCTTTACCGCCCCAAAGCTGGCAGAGCTTGGAGTCAAGCTCCAGCAAAACCAAAAGGGAGACAAGCGGTACTTTATCGGTACTTCACAAATCTCGATTGAGGTAAGAGAAAACATTGACTGGTTCGACATTTTTGCCACGGTCCGGTTCGGGGAGTTTGAAATACCGTTTCAAACCATCAGAAAGCATATCATTCGGAAGCAAAGGGAAATCAGGCTCCCCAATGGGGAAATCGCCGTTATCCCCGAAGCCTGGTTTACGGAATATTCAGAGCTTTTCAATTTTGCCGAAGATGGCAAAGCTGACGGAAGTGCCGTTTCACTCAAAAAACATCACCTGGCGCTGGTTAAGGAGTTGAGCAATAGCGACCTGGCTACCGTTACACTCAGCAGAAAACTGGAGAAGTTGCGGGGCTTTGAGGAGATCGAGGACTTCCCGGCCCCATTGCATTTTAAGGGCACGTTAAGACCCTACCAGAAAGCTGGGTTCAATTGGCTAAGGTTCCTCAACAGCTACAACTTTGGCGGCTGCCTGGCAGACGACATGGGCCTGGGCAAAACCGTGCAGACGCTCGCAATGCTTCAAGCCGTGAAAGAAGAACAAAACGGCAACACCGGCACCAGCTTGCTTGTCATGCCCACATCGCTTATCTACAACTGGGAAAAAGAAGCAATAAAGTTTACTCCCGGCCTCAAAGTGCTGAACTACACAGGCACACAAAGAGAGAAAGATGTAACCAAATTTGCTGACTACGACCTGGTGCTCACCAGCTACGGCATCGTGCGGCTTGACATCGACTTGCTGGAAAAGTTTTACTTCAACTACATTATACTTGATGAGTCTCAAGCCATTAAGAACCCTTCTTCCAACATTGCCAAGTCGGTGAAGAAACTTCGATCGAAGCACAAACTTATTCTGACGGGAACACCAGTCGAAAACACTACGCTGGACTTGTGGTCGCAAATGAGCTTTATCAACCCCGGACTTTTGGGAAATCAGGCATTTTTCAAAAATGAGTTCCTTAACCCTATTGAAAAAAAGAACGACGAAAAGAAGGTTCAGAAGCTTTACGCCATTATAAAACCGTTTATTCTGCGGAGGAAGAAAAACCAGGTGGCTACTGAGCTGCCTGAGAAAGTTGAAAACGTTCAGTATTGCACCATGACTGCCATGCAGGAAGAGGAGTATGAAACAGCCAAGTCACTGTTCAGAAACAAAATCATGGATCAGATAGAAACGGATGGCGTCAACAAGTCGCACATGATTTTGCTACAGGGCCTGACAAAGCTCCGGCAGATAGCCAACCACCCCAAGCTCGTTGATCCCGACTATGGTGGCGACTCAGGAAAGATGGAGGACGTGACCCACATGCTGGCAACAGCGGTAGGCAAAGACCATAAAATTTTGGTTTTTAGTCAATTCGTGAAACATTTGGCTTTGCTGGAAAATTACCTGAAGGAAAACAGAATTACCTATTGTTATCTCGATGGATCAACGAAGGATCGACAAGCGCAAGTCGAGAAGTTTCAAAATGATCCATCTATTCAGGTGTTTCTGATTTCCCTAAAAGCTGGCGGGCTGGGCCTCAACCTAACAAAGGCCGATTATGTGTTCCTCCTCGACCCCTGGTGGAACCCGGCCGTGGAGGCACAGGCTGTGGACAGAGCGCACAGAATTGGGCAGGAAAACAAGGTTTTTACCTACAAATTCATCACGAAGAACACTGTGGAGGAGAAAATATTGGCGCTTCAGCAGTCGAAAATGAAGCTGGCTACGGAATTAATTAGCACCGAAGAGAGTTTTGTAAAAAATCTTTCAAAAGAAGATATCCAGAATCTATTAACCTAAAAACCACTAGTAATGACTGATCAGGAAAAAACCGCCGTTGAAGGCGAAATCGCAACACTGGAAGGCAAGCTTACCGGCGACATGTTTCAGGACATGGAGATCAGGGACAAAATCCACAACCTCAAAATGACACTTGAAGGAGTTCGCCCGAGCAACTCTGAGTTTGAGTGCGTGGGCTGTGGGAGCTAATGAATGCTCTTCGGTAATATTTTCTGACCTGCCCCTCCGCAACCGGCAGCTCGAAGCTAAAAGAGAGACGGCAGGTTAGGTTTGAATTTCCCACTTAAAAATTTATCAGCCACCAGCAACACAGCAATGGCCGTGGCAATCACCACGAGCTGAATCAGCGCTGGATTGTCGATTGCTTCGAGCATAGGAGCAAAGTCGAACGCTGGGAGTTCAGGAAGGTAATCGGGCTTTACAGATGGGCTCTGTACCGTTTCCTGAAATAAAGGCAGTATGCTCAGTACAGCAGCGAACATAGCTGCAAAAATCCCCAGTGCCATCCAAAGAAGGCGATTGCTTTTACTGGCCCTGGCCTTTCCGGCCTCTATCCTATTCATGATGCCATCGGTGAAAAATACATCATCGAGCTCCATCATGTTATGCCTGGCCATGAGCTTGTCGGCATTTTGCATGCTTATCAACTGCTTTTGCAAAACGTTGTCCTTGCTTATTTGCTTTTCCAGCTCTTTCCTCTCAGCGGCTGGAAGTTTATTTTCTAAATAGTCGAATAATCTTTTTTCCATGTTTTCCATTGCCTTTTCTTTTTAGGTCAATGAGGTTATTTCCTCCTGCAAGCACTTGCCCAACCATTCGGCCAGCTTTTTTCGTGCCCTGAAAATTTTTACTTTAACATTGTTGGGGGCAAACCCAGTAACTTTTTCTATCTCCTCCAGCGTCAGTTCCTGAAAGTAATATAGTGTAATCAAAAACGCATCATCCTCAGGCAGCCGTTCAATCGCCTTATTGATCCAGGCCCTCCTCTCCTTTTGCGACAACAGTTCACTGGAGTTCATGCCGTCCGCATCCAAAACGCCAGAAGCCTTCTCAATATCTGTTTCAGGTAGTCTCTTTTTTCTCTTTTTACTTATAGCAGTGTTAAAAACAATTCTATAAAGCCATGTGCTGAATTTAGCGTCTCCTTTGAACGATGAAATATTGTTGTAGGCCTTGATAAAAGAGTCCTGTGCCACCTCCTGAGCATCTTCATGTGAGCACACCACCCTGAGGGCAAGCGTGTAAACATAGCTTTTGTGCCTGTCTACCAAATGGCGAAAGTAGGCAGACTCGCCCTTTTTGATAAAGGTGATTAGCTCCTCTTCTGTATAACTAGTTTCTGACACCGCCCCTATGACGCATCTTTGATTACAGAAGTTACCGAAAAAAATAATAAGTTTTCATTTGTAACCGCTGCAAAGAGTGGGGCGTCATAGGGGCAAATCAAAACTTAAAATAATATGCACGGACCGGAAGTATTAATCCCATTAGCGTTGTTTACCTCCATTGCTATCACCATTATCTTTTGGAGGAAGTTTCTAAACGACGAGCGACTAGCCGCCATTGAAAAAGGCGCCGACCCCAATATTTTCAGAGGGAAGTCAACCAATAGCATTGCGCTTAAATTTGGGCTGTTGTTTATTGGTGTAGGCTGCGGAATTTTATTTGGGGGGCTTATTGAAGGCTTCTTCAGAGACGAAGAGGTAGCCTATTTTTCCATGATTTTTATCTTTGGAGGAGCCGGGCTTTTTATCTCACACAAAATGGAGCAGAAGGAGAACCAATAGTATCTATTGGTTCCTTTTCTTGTTTACCTTGAAGTCGAAAACATCTTCTCGTTTGTAATGACCCGTTACATCAAGGGTCATTTTTTCCTTTATAGTCTCACGCAAGGGCAACTCTACCTCAATCGTAGTTTCCAAATCGAAAATAGGCTCCCGGATGTAAAATCCATCAGGCCCCACCACACAACTCCCACCTTTCAGGAGCAAGCTTTCGGGGTTGGCTTTTAATTCTTCGGGAAGCTCAAAGGCTGCGGGAATGTCTTTTGCTCTCAGTATCTGCCCAACGGCCAGCACAAAACACCGGCCCTCAAAAGCGTATTGACGGCTGGCTACCTGGTGCATTTCGTGTACCGTGGGCCACAACGCAATGTGAACCTGCTCGCCTGTTTCGTGCATGGCTTGTCTGGTAAGTGGCATCCAATGCTCCCAGCAAATGAGCCCGCCTACTCTTGCACCGGCCACTTCAGCTGACCGCAATCCGTTTCCATCACCGACGCCATAGATCAATTTTTCCGTGAAAGTCGGCATCAGCTTTCGGTGGTGCACAACCAGCTCACCCGCCGGGCTAATAATAGCCATTGAATTATACAACGTTCCATTGGCGCTTCCGCTGCCGGTTTTCTCATTGATTCCGATACATATAGCTATACCGAGGTCGGACGCAGCCTGTTGTAAAACAGTCATTTCAGGCCCGTCGATCACTATCGCATTTTCATGGGTTTTTGCGAAGACCTCTTTTGTTGGCTCGTGGTTCCACAGTGCAGCACCCGGGCAATAGTCGAGCCAGGCTGGGTAGCCGCTTAGCCAGCTTTCGCCAAAAACGGCCAACACATTTCCACCGCTGGCCGCCTCCCTTATAAGCACAAGCGCTTTTTCCAAACTCCGCTTCTTGTCAAGATACTCGGGGGCGTGTTGAATAATGGCTACTTTCATTTGACCGCTGTCAGTTAAAAAAGCTATCGTTGAGGGGGTAGCCCAAAAGCACCTCGTCGTAGATCAGATCGGCACTGCCATCTTCCGTGTCCATCACAAACACCGCTGGTACTTTCACGCCCCCGAGGTCCATGTATCTGAGGTATTTGATTTCCTGCACGTCTTTTTTTGACGACTTTGACACACTGATAATTCTTTCGAGCACTATTTCGTAGGTTCCTTTATCAACTAAAAACTCCAATTGTGATTCTTCGGTGTCAGTTACGAGCTTGTAAAATTCCCTGTTATTCCATTTTTCGGCGGACAAACTGAATTGGCCATTTCCTGCCTCCCGCAAAGGCGACGTTGACCTTAGCATCCAAAACAGGTCGAATGATTCCTTTCCCTCCAACTCCGTAGTAACACCACCCTGCCTGCTGACAGCCCTTCCATTGGCATAGGTGTCCGTCCACTTGACTCTACCCTGTGTCCACTCAATCTTTATCTTATCCGGAAACTTAAGATAGGCCACAAAGGTGACCGGCTCCATGGTGAGCGGGACGTAGCGACCCTTGATGCAAGCCGTGCGAAGCTGCTGAAGACTTGCCTCCCCGATCATACCAAAATGTTTTTCAACTACCTGATTTTGTGCGAAAAGCGCAGTCTGGACAAGGAAAATCAAGGTCAATACAAACCCCGCCACAACAGGCCCGGAAAGATTTTCATGCGCAAAAAGAAGTTTTCTCATAGTTATATGTCAAAAGTAGCAAAAACCAAACATTTCATCCTATTACTTAGATCATATAAAATATTGAATTAATCCAATTATAGGCGCTGATAGTGACCATTTGACCGCATAGAAGGGTTGCTTTTCGATTGAATTGTAGAAAAAAACATACATGTAAGGGGAGGTGGCAGCTTCCGAAAATTGAGAGACTGCTACCCGTTACTTTTGGATTATACTTTACTCTCTCTGGTTATGCTAGTTGAAATTTTAAACGGTTACGAGAAAAAAGGCCCGATGGCTGCGAAGGATTCAAAGGCCTTTGTAACCACCAATATTATCAATTACTTTTTTGGCGCCATTAACACCTTTGTAGCCCTGACACTGTTTCTTTCAGGCAACAACGACCCAGCTTTTACTTTCTTTCTGATCAGCCTGATCCACCTTTCTCTTACGTTTTACACTAATCTGAAGGGAAGAATATGGAAAAGATACACTTCGCTATTCAATGCCAATCTCTTTGCAATACTTATCGGCTACGCATTCGAAGATATCCTGATTGTTCAAATTCTTTTCTTCGTCCTGCTCATCGGGATTTCTTCCCTCTTATTTGGTAATAAACAGAGAAACTCCCTGATTCTTTGGTTCTCTGTTCCCTTTTTACTGCTAACGACCACCGCCCTTCAAGCCGTTGTCAGCGACATCACTCTTGCCCACCTGCCCGTCAGGATTGTGCTCACAACTCTGGGAATATTTGCCATTGCCTTCGGACTTGGGTCAACAATTTTAAAAGTTCGTCAGGTACAAACCGTGTTGGATGCCTTGCTTAGGTCATCTTCAAAGGAAAAAAACCCTTTTTCCAGCCTTTCGACCAGCAGCCTTAAGCTGATCAAGAACAATATCACGGAGCAAGAAAACATCTACAAACTGTTAGCTACACATTCAAAAGATATTATCCTGCTTTGTTCAATGCGGGGAGATATCACCTACGTTTCGCCTGCAGTAGAGGCCATATTAGGTTACCAACCCTCTGAGGTAATAGGTACAAACATCAAGCTGTTTATAGACCCCAGTGCCAAAGGATTGGCTACTGAAGGTACCAACATCGACTTCTCGGTAAGAACCAAAACTGGCAACTACGTTTGGCTGGAAGCGGCTATACAGAAGATATCTGACGAAAAAGGAGCGCATATTCAAACCCAGGCCATTCTTAGAGACGTGACCGAGCAAAAGTGGCTGAACGAAGTACTTAAGCAAACGACACAGCTGGCACACATTGGTGGCTGGGAGACCGACGTAGTGTCGGGAAGAAGTACATATACAGACAGTTTGGCCGAGCTGCTAGGGTTCAAAAGCGGCGAAATTCCCGGCATGCCTGAAATACTGAAATTGTTCACGAAAGAGTCAGCCGAAAAAATTGCTAAAGCCTATAGCGACGTGTACCACAAAAATATCAGTTTCGATATTGAGGCCCAACTCACCGTTGCCGGGCATGCCACCAAATGGGCCAGAATAGTCGCTGAGCCCAAATTAGAAAACGGCCGTTTACATAAAGTCATCGGCAGCCTAATCGATATTACCGAAAGGAAGAGAAACGAAGAAGCACTTAAAGAGCTTGCTATGGTGGCTCAATATTCGAGCTCCGGCACCATTATAAGCGACAAGAATGGGCTAGTGGAATGGGTCAACGAAGCATTCATTACAATGACAGGATACAGCCTGGAGGAAATGAAAGGAAAAAGGCCAGCAGAAGTTCTCCAGGGTCCGGAATCCGATGCGCAGGTTAGAAAAGCCATGAACGAGGCGCTCGACTCTGGCGCAAGCTTCAGAGGAGAAATCATCAAATACAACAAGCGAGGCGAAGCGTATTGGGTAGAAATACAGATAAACCCTGTATTCAGCGAAAATGGTGAGCTGATAAAATTCATATCAATCGAAAATAATGTGAGCGAGAGAAAAGCTGCTGAAACCAAACTCCTGGAAGCAAAGAAAAATGCTGAAGAGGGGTCAATGGCCAAAGAGCAGTTTCTGTCGACTATGACGCACGAAATACGGACACCGCTCAATGCTGTAATTGGCATGAGCAAGATCCTTATGGATGAGGATCCTCGCAAAGACCAGGTGGAGCTTCTTCAAACGCTCCACTACTCTGCAGAAAACTTACTCACGCTGATTAATGACATCCTTGATTTTTCAAAAATATCAACGGAGAACATCCAGTTCGAAAACATCCCCTTCAAGTTCAATGAAGAAGTGGCCAAGGCGGTGCATTCAATGAAATTCAAAGTGCAGGAACGGGGAAACACTATCGAGTTCGAGGGCGATACGAAGCTTCCGACGCTGCTTGAAGGTGACCTGCACAGAATTGTTCAGGTGCTCAATAACCTCATTGGCAATGCCACCAAGTTTACTGAAAAAGGAAAGATTAAAGTAGCCACAAAACTGCTTCGTCAAGACAACAACAAACTTTGGATCAGGTTCTCAGTGACCGACAATGGCATTGGGCTGAGCAAAGACAAGCTTCAAATCATCTTTGAAAAGTTCAGCCAGGCAGATGCCTCCACGTCACGAAAGTATGGTGGAACGGGCCTTGGCCTGGCCATCTGCAAGATGATTGTAGAGCAGCAGGGCGGCAAAATATGGGTTGAGAGTAAGAACAATCAAGGTTCTACCTTCTACTTCGATATCCCACTAAAAACGACAAATCAATCAATTAAAAACGACCAGCATATGACCCACCTACTTGAATCTTTGGAAGAAATCCGTGTTCTTACGGTTGACGACAACCAAATCAATCAATTGGTCCTAGATCGTTTTCTGAAAAAATGGAACGTCACTTTCAAGCAGGCAAGCGACGGCAAGGAAGCCATTGAGCTAGCTAACCGGGAGAAGTTTGACATTATTCTTATGGATCTTGAAATGCCGGTTATTGATGGCTACCACGCTAGCCACGAAATCAGGGGAACAAGTAATTTCAATTGTGATACACCGATAATTGCCCTAACTGCCTCCACAAGAAAAGAAGTTGAAGGCAGGGTATATGCAGCTGGAATGAATGACGTGATGATGAAGCCATTTAATCCGGCCCATTTGCATCAATTGCTAATGGACTATACCATGCCCGTCCGGACTTTGCATCATGTGGCATAACGAGCAAGGCCACACAGCGTGGCCTTGCTTGTTAATTATGTCTCATAGAAACCTTTGCCTTTTCAGCATGCAAACAGGTAAAGTCGATCACTTTTCTATTTTTTCTGAATCCTCCATGTCTCAGTGAAGCTTCCAGCTTCATCAGAAATAACCAGAATATACATTCCCGGTGTAAGTCCAGATATATCCATTGCTGTTCTTTGAGGCCCTTGGCTATATGGAAGGGCATGTAACATCAGCTCTCTACCGGTCATATCCGTCACCCTCATGTTAAGGCTTTCAACCTTTCTTCTTACGAAATAGTCGAGATTGATGATGTCATCGCCTGGGTTAGGATACACGTTGAGGTCACGAAGGAATGGAGCTGCAATCCCTTTTACGGATACTTTGTCAACTACAATTCCTTCGGGGGTCACAAGTGCAGCCACCGAAATCTCGTTGAAATCCGTCTGTGTGCCTAGTGTTAGCAGAATATCAGAACTCTGATCCATTGGAACACCCGGGTACTGAATATTGATCAAATATGTATCGTCAGTCAGTGTGCCAAAACTAAAATTCCCTTCTTCATCTGTCACAGTATACGCTACAAAATCATAGTCGAACTCATTGCCCTTTGCCCTGAATCGCTGGCGGCTCAAGCTTACCCCAGCCCCGGCAACACGCTTTCTGTCAAGAATTCGAGCTTCCTCATCCGGAATCGTATTGTCAGGTAAATCCGATTCAAGTGACCCGCCAATCACACCATCACCATTTAGGGGTGGAGGGGTGCCTAACAGAGAAATGGCTAAGCCAGTAACCGTATTCCTTACTCTTAATGTATCCGCTTGTATCCAGTCTATAGTGCTTGAATAATAGGTTTGCAGAGCGTCGGGGAACAACTCTAAATCCGGCTTGGCAATAATGATGTAATCACCAAGCACAATTTTTTCAGCTATAAACGCCCCTTCAGGCGACACTTGTGCTGCTGCAATGGAGTCGTAGGGGCCGTCTTTGATTTTGTATACAATAGCGACGCCGCTGGTCAATGGGCTTTGATCGAAAGCTGAATTTATCGAACCAGAGATCGTTGTTGTGGCCAGCACGTTCTGATTTCTGTTTCGAATGCTAAAATCAGGCACTTTCGGGCTCTTCACCTCGACAAAATATGACCCCATTTTATCGTAGTTAACATTGTCGATAATGTGGAATCGCTTTGTTGCACCTTCAATAGGCTGGTCGTTAAAGTACCACTGATAGCTGTTGGTAAGACCGCTGACCTCAATCGCAACCTTGTGAGCCTGCCCGACAGGGACACTGTCGTATCGGGTTTCACCAAACCTGCGCTGCGGACTGAATAAGAACTTGTCACCAAGGGCAGCCAGGTTTGTTTCGATGCTGACAAAGCCGAGTCTATTTCTTGTTAAATCCACAGAGGTTAAGCTGTCTAATCGCTTAAGGTCAGGAAGAAACCTGATCTGGTTGTCTATTGCCGGGTCGAACGAAGGAGCAGAGTTAGAAAGATTAATTACGGCTAGCTCGCCAATGTCTCTGATCGCAGCTGGCATAGGGCCAACCATGCGATTGTTTGGCAAATTAAGCTGGCTCACTCTTCCATTCTTGAGCGTTACCCCGGCCCAGGTAGACAACTCTCCCTCGAGCCAATTGGTCTTATTTATCCAGTTAGGGCCGTCGGTTCCCTCGTAGATAGCCACCAGGGCTAAACTGTCTCTTTTACGGGAGGAAATCTTCAACACGTACTCATCTGTGTCCAGCACAAGGTCTGGCACCGATGCATTGGCTACCCGGGCAAAGTAGGTGCCTTCATCGTTCTCTGTCGTACTTGCTATAAAATAGTCTTGTTCTACCGCACCAGCAACCTCCGCATCATCTTTGAACCACTGGTAGCTGTTCGTGGAACCTCCCATTTCTAACTCAAACAGGAACGGATCACCTGCGCTATGCAACGTATCGAGTGGGAGCCCAAACCTTCCTTGCGGGCTGTACACAAAGCCATTCACAGCCAGGTTTGGCTCTATGGATCCAAAGCCAACCTTGTTATTTGAGATATTTAGCGTGTCGAGACTGGCCAGCCCAGTGAGGTTTGGCACGAACGTGAATTGGTTCTGCTGCAAAATAAGAATCTGCAAGCTGTCCATGGTAGCAACTCCTGCTGGCACCGAACCTTCAAGCTGATTGTCGAAGAGGTAGAGCGACTTCAAGCTTTTAAGCTTGGCAATCGAGTCGGTCAATGCACCAGTGAGCTTGTTCTGATGCAGATACAGCGCCTCCAGGGCGGCCATATTACCAATTTCTGCTGGTATCGATCCATCAAACTGATTAGCATCAAGCGCAAGAACCTTCAGTTTATTGAGGTTCCCAATCGTAGGTGGTATTATTCCTTCCATTTGGTTGCCCATCACTCCAAAAATAGATTCCAGTTTGGTGAGGTTGCCAATTGATGCTGGCAGACCACCTATTAGCTGATTTCGCCCCAAATCAAGTGCGCTGAGTGACTGAAGCAGACCGATGTCATCCGGAATCTCGCCGCCTATTCGGTTGTCATTCAGGTACAGCATTTCGAGCCTTTTCATCCCCGTAATGCTTGAAGGAATGGATCCGGTCAATTGGTTGGCTCCCAGGTTCAATATGCGTAGAGAATCCATGGCAAATAGCTCGGCGGGCAGCTCCCCTATCAAATTGTTTCCGGGAAGATCGATTTCTACTACTCTGCCATTAGAGGTCTTTATGCCATGCCAGAAACCAACCGGCAAAGCCGACTTCCAATTGGTTTTGTTCGTCCAGGTATCGCCACCGGTAGTGTCATACAACTTAACTATAGCCGCCCGATCCGTTGAGTCCATTTGGCTGGCCGTCTTGAAAAAGCGCAAATTAAGCCAATCACCACTTGCGGTTTTGTACTCCATCCACAATGTATCGGGCGCATAAACAACGGAGGACACAGACGCCAAAATTCCGGTAGGGTCTGTAAGGGAGGATTTTGATGCCACGTTGCATACTCTGCTAAGTGTGTCAATAACCGCCGCCGAGCCGAAATACTTCTTGTAGTAGCCGCCCGTTAATCCATTAACGATGTAGGTGCCGGGCCCTGTTGAATAAATGGCCGCATATGACTCCTCACTTGGTATGATTACCCCGTCTCTTTTTCTTGCACCATACTTCACCAGATAATCTCCATCCGATAAAGGAAGTGCCCCACAGGACATTGTAACATTCACGGCAGCTGACACGGCCGACTGGCTCACACTTTGTCCGTAGGCAATTACCCTCACATTGTAAACACTGTCAGGCAAAAGGTTTTTTACGAGCACCTGTGATGTGTCGGAGGGTACCACCTTGACATTTGAAAAAGCAGTTGCGCTTAAAAGCTTGGCCTGCACGAGGTACGAAGAGGCATCAACTACTGGCGTCCACTCGATATAGGCAGACGTGGTGTTTGCGGCAACAGCCCTGCTGATAGCAGGAGCCAGTGGCGTAGCTGACTGACCGTGCATGCTGAAGAATAGATCCCTTTCTTCAACTCCTTCAAATTTTGCTGACCCAATTTGTGCATTAAAATGCACCCCGCCTGCCACAACAGCCGCATTATGATAGGCTGAGTAATTCATTGCCCAGGAATATAGCTCTCCCTCACCGGCATCTGCCCATTTAATAGTGCCATTGGTATCAAAAGAAGCAAGGTATAAAAGGCCTCCATTGACAACCGGGCCTCCAAACTGTGTCGGTTCAATATCCATTGCACCTGCCACAAAAAAGCCTGTGGGGTCTGAGGCTATTTTATACGGGTAGTCACTTCCTTGTGGCGTTCCAAAAGTTTTCCCCCATATGCCCGCACCTGTGCTGCCGCTCAACTTCGCAATCAAGTTTAATTGCCCATTTTGGCTTACAGTTATCGTGTCTATCGAAATCGAGCTGCTTTTGGGGAAGGCCAACACCAACACATCTCCATTTGCATCAAGGGCAATGTCCCTGGCCTCATCGTCGCCTGTACCACCTATAGATCGAAGCCATTGTATGTTTCCTGCGAGGTCGTAGTGAGCTACAAAAAGGTCTGTTCCACCAATGCCCGTGGCAGGAAGTCCGCCAAAAGTCCAGTCGTTGTTGTATTTCCCCAGAACATATACTCCGGCATTATTGACTTTTACTCTTTGGAACTGGTTAACAAAGGATGTTTGAGCGGAGACCAAAGCCCCTTGCAAAGCCAGCAGTGGTGCCCCGTTGGCGTCATATTTCAATAGCGCATGACCTCCTCCGTTTAAGGTTGTGGCCCCGTGAGTAAGACTACCGTTGAAATAGCCCGCCACAAAAACATTTCCAACCGAATCGACGGCGACTGACAGTCCCCCGGAATCGCCACTTCCGCCGGCCGGCTTGGCCCAAATAACGTCGCCGTTTGCCGCATTGAGCTTAATGGTTATCATGTCCGTATGGCCCAGAGCAGGGAGCGAATCTGCCCCAATGGCCATCGCACCATTATAATAACCCGTCACATACACACTTCCCTGTCCATCAATCTGAACTCCCTCTAAAATATCGGTTCCAGTGCTGCCGAAACTTTTTGCCCAAACTGGGCTGCCTAGCGAATCAAGTTTGACAGCCAAAAGGTCATGTGCTCCTTTGCTGGTGACTTGCAGAGCTCCAAATGTGGTAGTGTCTGTGGCATAACCAACCAAATAGGAATAACCCGATGCGTCGGTGACTATATCAAGAAAGTTTTCCCTGCCCCGTCCCTTAAAAAACTTCGTATTGTCCCAGGAATCGGCCAAAGAATTCGAAAACGTAAATACTTCTTCAGTATAGGTATAGTCGGAATATACACCTTGCAGAGATCTCAACCGGTAGTAATAGGTCTGTCCCGAGGCTACTGATGCATCGGAATAGGTTAGCACCGAATCAGGCAAGGATGCTATCTGGCTATATGGACCAAGGAAATCATCTGCTCTTTCCAAACTATAACTTGCTATACCTGGCACGGCGGCCCACTTCGCACTCACCGGCCCATTGAAGGTGGCAAATGCCTGAAAGGCACCAGGCGCTGCCGGAATCGGCAAACCAGAGTCGTTATGAAAAACCAAAAACCCATTTCTATTGCCCTTGTCTGTTAAGTCAGTGACACCAAAGCGCTGAGTATATTCGAAAGAGCCTGTCATTAGGATCCCCTGATCAACAGGCGAATATTCCAGCCCCCAGGGGAGACCGAACGAGCCTTCTGATTTATCTACCCACCGCACAGCACCATCGGTTCCGTAGGAAGCTATGAAAAGCTTTCCATTGCCGAGAGTGGAAGCGTCAAAATTGGTAGCACCGTACCCCATGGTGCCTGCTATGAATGCGCTGTTTCCGTCTGTAGTCAAGCTATATGGTGTGTCGTTTTCATTGGCCGTGCCAGCACTTTTACCCCACAGCACCGTTCCATCCGAGCCATTGACCTTAGTAAGGTAAATATCGTATCCCGTTCCGGAATTAGTAACACTTACGGCGTCGACAGTCGCTGCGCCTCCATCAAAGTCTCCCGCCCAAAAAACATTACCGGCAGCATCAACAACCACCTCGTTGCCGAACTCTTCTCCCGGCCCAGCCATGGTTTTTACCCATTTGAGAGAGCCGTCGGTCCCATAGTTAATCAGCACCGCATCTCTAAGTGCATTGGGAGTGATGGGCGTGCCCTCAAAAGACCACTGGCCGTCTACTTCACCGGTAACATAAACATTACTACCGCTAACTGCCACCGAGTTAAAAGTGTTGACAAATCGGGTATTGCCCACAAGTGTACCAAAACGTGCAAAAATTTTACTGCCGTCGGGGCCCACTTTAAACAGAGCCGCTCCTCCTCCTCCTCCGCTAAAAGTAGTGGCGCCAAATGTGAAGTCGCCGTTATAGTAACCTGCCAGGTAGGCGTTCCCGGCGGCATCAGTAGCAATTTTGTTTACGGTAGCATCTCCGGGAGCGCCCAGGGTTGTGATCCACGTAACCGTTCCATCCGGCGAAAGGCGGGCAACGTAGCCATCCTGTGCGCCACCAACCGGCGCCGGTGCCGACTGGCTGTCCACCGTAAATGCCCCACGATGGTAACCCCCCACATAAATACTCCCTCCAGGGCCTATGGCCACGTCAATGGCAAGATCCACGGCAGGGCTTCCAAATGTTTTTATCCAATCAATGGTTTTGGTACTATTCACTTTAATGACAATGGCATCGTTGGCGCCGTTGGAGTAAATACTGTCTCCATTCAAAAACAAAGTACCTGCAAAATTTCCCGCCAGATAGGTATTGCCCAGGCTGTCCACCGCCATATCAAGAAGGGTTAGCCGACCCGGGGTTGTGAACTCCTGTTGGATATTCCAGGTGTCGGGCAGGCCGGTGGTGAAAGTGGCTGTAACAACGGACGGCGAATATGCAGATACGGTAAGTCCGTTTTCATGCTTGAGCCGATAATAATATACAGTGTTGGCAAACAGCCCAACATCTGAATAACTAGATATCGTGTCACTAAGTATACCAACTGTCAGAAAAGGGCCTGCATCACTGGTAGCACGTTCCAAATAGAGAGAGCCCCCATTGGCAAATTGGTAAGGTGTCCATTTCAGTTCAATGCTATTTTCCGACTTGGTACCGGCCAATAGCCCCTTTGGTACAGTGCTATTTTCGGTCACGGTCAAAACTTGATTAATCCCCGGATTTAGAATTACGTCGGTATTGCCTGAAGGCCAGTCCACAGTGACAGAGGTAATTGCTGTTTGTGCTCCGAGACCAAATTTGGTGATCATCGAGTTTGATACAGCAAATCCAGATCCAGATTTCACCGTACTGATACGAGACCCTGCCCCAGAAACTAGTGTTATTTTCGCTCCGATTCCTTGTCGGTTGGATGCCACGCCATTCAGCTTTACCTTCGTCCAGTTATTTGCATTAGTAACATTTGTATACGCCCTTGGTATGTCTTCAATATGCACGAATGCATCGTCATTTGTGCTTGAAAAATTCACAAGATCAGTAAAACCATCATTGTTGAAGTCGGAAACAGAAAGGCTACCAAATGTATATGCAGTGTAAAAGCTTTGTTGCAATGGCGTGACCAGGGTAAAATTACCAAGGCCGTCATTCAGATATACCTGTTGTTCATTGCTTGACTGTATCACCATTAGATCAAGGTCGCCATCATTGTCAATGTCTTCAAGGGCGGAAGTTCGCCCAATAATTTCTGTTCCGGTTCTCGTCAGGTCGTCTGAAGATGCGAAGTTCCCGGCACCATCATTGATAAAAAAAGTAGTTTGGGATCCTGGATTCTGGCTTAACTGCACTAAATCAACAAATCCATCATTGTTGATGTCGCCCCATGAATGACCTCTGGTGCTGGTTATTGCTTCTGTTACTAGTGGGTTTGTCGTATTTTGTGTGAAAGTTCCGTCTCCATTGTTCCGGAAATAATATCTGCCAGCTGTTTCCGAAAGAAACAAATCAAGAAAACCGTCGCTATCAATATCGATCCAGGAAATTGTTCCCAAAGATCCTAATAGCAAATTGAATGCACCCGGCACCTCCGAAAAGGTTAAATCCCCATTGTTTTTAAAAAGTGTCACAGGACTTGACACATTAGAGCTACCAAACACTGCAAGGTCAATAAAACCATCGTTGTCGTAGTCTCCAAAGGCCCCACTTTCAATGTTGTCAAGATCGGTGACTACAGGCAGGGGCACCGACGTGAATGTATTGTCAGCATTGTTTACATATATAACCGAAGTGGCTGGCACCGGAGCCCCTATCCTGTAGCCTAGGTCAGGTACAAACAGGTCAGGGTATCCATCATTGTCGATATCGCCCCAGGTGGCGCTTCTCACATCTGCCAAATCCGTCGTTATAGCGCCCGCCGACATGGAGGTGAACGTGCCGTCTCCATTGTTCTGGTATAGTTTGTTTACAGACCCCGGGCCGCCGATGTCAAGAGTTCCTATAAATAAGTCCTCATCCCCATCCTGATCAAAATCCGCCCACGCCTGGCCGTAAACAACTCCTGATACGGTTTCACCAAAAATGGAATTGGTGTTATCAATCTGAAACAAAGATTCATTGGCCAACATCGCCTCTCTGGGTTGAGATACCAAAGTCAATAAAGTCAAAGTGGGGTGGTTAGCCAGCAAAGTGTACGTACCGGTGTCAAGCACTGTGAAGGAGGGGATGTTAAGAGCAGTGGCTACTTGACCACCAACGTCCACAGCATTTTTTTGCCATTGATAAGTTACGCCAGTGCCTGCAACGGCAGGAAAAGAGAGTGTTAGCGGCTCAGTGGTTCTCAACAATAACTCTGTCGGGTTAAGTGCGCCAAATGCCTTTTGTGGCGCATAAGTGAAACTTGCTATCGAAGTATGAGGCTCAAGTTCAAGGAATTGAAAATTGTTGTCGCTAACATCCAAAGTAGCCAGTGATACTATACCGGACAAATCAGGTAAGTTCGTGAGTGAATTGCCTTGCAGATAGAGGGCGGTGAGTGAAGTAAGGTTAACCAATGACGCCGGCACATCTCCTGAAAACTGGTTATTATTCAGCCATAAAGTGCCCAAATTCACCAAGTTCCCTATTTCAGTTGGGATCGTTCCCGAAAACTGGTTGGGAGCCAGATCTAAATAGGTCAAATTGGTTAAGTTACCAATCGACGTTGGCAGTGGCCCTGACAACTGGTTATTCCAAAGCTGGAAATCGACCAAAGCTGTGAGGTTGCCAATTTCTGTAGGTAGCGCACCCGTCAGTTGGTTACCTCCGAGGTTTAATGAGGCCAATGAAGTAAGGTTGCCTATTTCGACAGGAATGTTGCCATTTATTGAGTTAGAACTAAGGTCAAGGTTTGAAAGGTTTGCAAGGGTTCCAATTGAAAAGGGAAGAGTTCCTATCAAATTATTTGAAGGCAAGGAGATAGAGGTTACTCTGTTGAAACCCGTGACTCCGTCAAAGGCCGTGGTGACACCTTGCCATGTCCCTATGCTCGCCGATGTTTCCCAATTGGTAGCCGATGTCCAGGTTGCCCCACCCAGCGTGGCATATAGCTCTCTTATCACCAGTGAGTCTGGCTCATAGGTTGCCTGAGCCTTGACATGCGACGGTTTGGAAATCAGCAAAAAGAAAAAAACTACAGTTGCTACTGCCAGAAAGGCATACTTCGTCTTGGGAGTGTTTGGTTTGGTTGGCATAATACTCAGGCTAGCGCTAATACAATTTAAGATATTGTAACAATAAAAACTATTTACCACAAAGCCATCGAAAGTTTGACTGATGGGGCAAATTGTGTACACAGTCGAACAGCTAATTGACTCATAAGCGTACAATTAAACAATACTCCTAATTGAGTATTTTTATAAAGCGCTGTTAACCAGAAAGATATGCAAACAGGTACGTAACTTGTTGCTGGTTTTATATAAATTTTCTCTTTATGCTAAGAAGTTATGTAGTTGTAGCCATAAGAAATTTGCGTCGCCAGGGCTTTTATAGCTTCATCAATATTTTTGGTTTAACAGCCGGCGTGCTTTCCAGTCTGTTTCTTTTGCTCTACATAAAGGATGAACTAAGCTTTGATGCCTTCCACAAAAACGCTGATCAAATATACCGTGTAGGCATGCACGCCTCCATTCAGGATACCAAGGTGGACATCTGCCAGGCCATGTCACCGATTGGGCCTACCATGAAGACAGATTTTCCCGAGGTTGAAAATTTTGTCCGTATCAACTACCCCGGAAGAGAACTGGTGACCAAAGAAGACCAGCAGTTTTATGAGGAGAAGTTCTATTTCGCCGATTCCTCTTTCTTCAGCGTTTTTAGCTTTCAGCTGGTAACAGGTGATCCAAGAAAGGCGCTCGTTGCCCCAAATTCTATCGTATTAACGGAAAGTATAGCAAAGAAATACTTCGGTGAGGACGAACCCCTGGGCAAAGTGATTAAAACCGGCTCGGAAGAATGGCAAAGAATCGTAACGGGCGTAATGAAAGATGCCCCAGTCAATTCTCACTTTCGACCCAAGGCACTCATCTCTTATAGCAGCCTGCCCGCACAAGGCCCATCAGCGTGGGGCAATATCAACGACTGGGTATACCTTCAATTAGCTACCGGCACAGATCCAAAAATAGTCGAAGCAAGGTCTCCAGCGTTTATGGAAAAATATACCGGAGAGCTGTTTCGACAGTTCAATGCAAAGGCCGATTTTTACCTTGAACCGCTCCTCAGTATTCACCTTTATTCAAAAAACGAGGGGCAAATCGAGCCTGGAGGAGACATCACCTATATCTATGTTTTCTCTATCGTAGCTATTTTCATACTGCTTATTGCCTCCATTAACTATATGAACCTGGCCACTGCACGGGGCACCATGCGGGCCAAAGAAGTGGGCATCAGAAAAGTGCTTGGTTCTTATCGCAAGCAACTCATGATCCAGTTCACTGTAGAAGCCATAGTGGTGACACTTCTTTCTGTCGTGTTAAGCGTGGTTCTAGCATTCTTCCTTCTTCCCTATTTTAATGATCTTGCTGACAAAGCAATCACCCGAGATTTCTACAAGGATCCCATTATTTTGCTTGCTTTGAGCGGGGTTTTGGTGTTTTTAGGTTTGGTGTCGGGAAGCTACCCGGCTTTCTACCTTTCAAGGTTCCAGTCTGCGCAGGTACTAAAGGGCAGGGCCTCCTCCAAATCGGGTAATCCGGCACTCAGGAAAGCTCTGGTGGTCTTCCAGTTTTCCATTTCGATCATTATGGTGATATGCACCTGGGTGGTATACGACCAGCTCAACTTTATGAAAGAAAAGAACCTGGGCTTCAACAAGGATCAGGTCATCCGTATTCCGCTGGAAGGGCAAGAAGCACGCAAAAAACTCGATGTGCTAAAACAGGCGCTTTTGACTAACCCGGACATTTACAGTGTAGGGTCTGGATGGGCTACTCCTGGAGGTGATTTCAACCTGAACGGCATATTTGTGGAAATGGAGCAGGGAGGTTTTACGGAAAAGGGGTTTATGAGCTGTCAGGTGGATGCTGGCTACCTCCCAACGCTTGAAATAGAAGTGGTAGAGGGGCGCAATTTTTCCGAAGGTACAAAGAGCGATACTTCCAACGCTGTGATAGTGAACCAGGAGCTGGCCCGGGAAATGGGCTGGACGGAGCCTATAGGCAAGCGGTTCAAGGTAATGACTGGTGACGGCCTGCAAACCCGGGAAGTAAAAGTGGTAGGCGTTATTAAGAACTTTCACCAGAGAGCTCTTCAGGAGCCTATCATGCCCATGATTATTCACAACAGCATCCAAAACGGTATTTTGCTGGTGAGGATCAACACGGCCAACACTGGCGATGTGCTAAGCTTTATCGACAAAACATGGAAAGATATTATTACCAACAGGCCACTGCAGTATTCCTTTCTTGAGCAGGATTTCTACGAGAAATACCAGGCAGATGAGTCGAAAGGTCAGGTTTTTGCCACGTTCTCCATTTTTACCATTGTCATTGCCTGCATGGGCTTGTTTGGCCTTGCGTCGTACACGGCAGAGCAAAGGAAAAAGGAAATCGGCCTGAGAAAAGTGATCGGTGCCTCGGTTTCGAGCATCATGCTATTGATTTCGAAGGACTTTTTGAAGCTGGTTGGCGTTTCTATTTTGATCGCCTTCCCTATCGCCTATTATGCCATGAGCAATTGGCTTCAGGAGTTTGAATTCAGGATCAGCCCCAGCCCAATCACTTTTATTTCTTCGGCTGGCCTCATCCTGATTGTCACGCTGCTTACAGTCGGTTACCACAGCCTGGTAGCGGCTACGGGGAATCCGGTGGCCTCATTGAAAGACCAGTGAGGCTCTTAAAATATCTTTGTCAGATTCAGGCTGAAGCCTGGCAGCACCATTTCACCATCAAGAACCTTGTTGAATGGAGTTTCAATCATTCCTTCAGAGCGATAAATGTATGTCGCCCTCTTTGCGGAGTCGATCAACCAGCCAAGACGACAACCATTGCTTTGATACTCTTCCATTTTCTTGTGTAGCTCGGAAAGCCGATCAGAAGGAGACATCAGTTCAATGATGAAATCGGGGCAAATTGGCGGAAACCTTTCTTGCTCTGCAAGTGAAAGTGCCTCCCATCTGGCTTTTGCAACCCATGATGCATCGGGGGATCGAATGGCTGCGTTTGGCAGCGTGAATCCGGTAGACGAATCAAACGTGTATCCAAGGTTGGTTTGCTCATTCCACGCATCAAGCCTCGCACCAATGCGCATTCCCTTATTACCAATAAAGCCCCCGCTTGGTGTCATAATGATAATTCTTTTATCAAAAGTTCGCTCAAACTTCAAGTCTCTGTTTTGCTGGCAAAACAGATAAAACTCCTCCTCAGTAAAGGAGTCAAGTACTTTATCCGGAAATTTGAGTTCGAAAGAGTCCATTTCTTGCCTTTTACTCAAAGATAGTAAATCTGCAGATATGCTTGTAGAAGTATCAGGGAGTCGTACAGATTGTAATGCCAGCAAAAGGACTGCTGCCAGATGCCCCCGGGATATATTCAATGCGAAGATTGAGCCCACGCCAAATGAGCAACAGGCCCAGACAGGCTATAAAAACGGGAGCCAGCTTTCTTATGTTCAGCCAGCTGAGATGATTGACAAATGTGCTGCCATAGGAAATGGCCAACAACATGGGCCAGGTGCCCAGGCCAAAGAAGATCATGTAAAGGCTGCTCTGAAAATAGTCGGCCATGGAGAGTGAACCGGCTATGGCAATGTAGACCATGCCACAGGGCAGAAGGCCGTTCAATCCGCCGAGCCAAAGTTGGCGAAACGGGCTATGGGAGGCCACAGCTCTACCGATCCATTTTCTCACGCCGCCTGATAGCCATCCGCTGGTTTTTGTACTAAGGTAGTGACTGTGAAATCGGGAAGAAATCAGGGGAAATATCACTGACGCAAGCAGCCCAACGCCTAACAGGAGAGAAAACCACTTTTGCAAACCTGCGAGTTGAGCGGCAAAGCCAAGGCCACCCAGTATAAGGCCCAGCAAAGCGTAGGTAAGAATTCTACCCGTGTGGTAGGTGATTTTTCCATAGCCGCTACCTCCTTTGTGAAGGGCAAAAACAAGCGGGCCACACATGCCTGCACAGTGTAGGCTGCCAAATAGTCCAAGCACAAAAGCTGACCAGAGCGGCATATCAGATCACTATTGTTTTCTCTTCAAAGAAAGTCTGCCCCCCCTGCTGCCAGGAAATTTTCATTTTCCAAAGTCCCCTCTTTAGCCGAGAAGTGTCCATTTGAAAACTTCCTGTATCGTCCAGCTGCAGCAAAAACTTCTTATCAAGCTTGGCATCAGATGGACGAAACATAACGACTTCGCCAGTCAACGCAGCTCCTTGCTCGCCGAATGACAGCTCCAGTCGGTTCTCTCCCGGAATTCGGGTTACCTCAACTTTCCTCCGTGATTCCTGTGCATTAGAAATATCGTCGATCCTTGTTTGGTATTTGATTTCCTGCTGGTAGTAGTCTGTTGAAACCAGCGACACATCCTGGCGCACACAAACCACCACAAGGCTGATAATAAGGCCAGCAAATAGCACAAAGGCTACTGTAATCCAGCTCCCGAAGTTCATGGCTTTTTCTGTTTAAAGGGTCCTAAAAAGTTTGTCTTTATCTCATCAAGCAACTCCCCATCTCTATAGAGTTGTATCACCAGCTTATTACTGGTTTCGGTCACGTTCTCTCTGGGCAGGTCAATAAAGTAAACGGACTCAAGGTTGCTGGCTGCCGGTATCACCAGGCCTTCGCCCCCCACCCGGTCAATCGTGCCTCCGTTGGCGTCTTTCAGCTTCACTTCTATGTGAATATCCTCATAGGTTTTGTTCACAAACTGAATATTGTAAAGATTGGAGATCATTCCGTTTTCTTTCTCCTGATACAGCATCCCCGGAACACGCAGCATGGTAGCTTCCACGTCTGTTCGGGTGGTAAGCAGAAAGGCCAATAGCCCCAAAATTCCCACAAGAACTGTAGTGTAGGCGGCTATCCTGGTGTTGAAGGAAAACTTTTTCCCCTCACTGACCATACTGTGACTGTAGTAACCAATGAGGCCCGTTGGGCGATCAACTTTCGTCATTACGTCATCGCATGCGTCTATGCAAGCTGTGCAGTTGACGCACTCCAGCTGGGTGCCGTTTCTGATATCAATTCCGGTTGGGCACACGTGCACACAAAGCTTGCAGTCGATGCAATCGCCCTTAGGTGGTTCAGCTTTCGCTCCGGGTACTTCTTTCTTTATTTTTCCTCTGGGCTCGCCCCGCAACCAGTTGTAGGCCACAACGATTGACTCTTTGTCGAGAAGCACACCCTGCAAACGGCCATAAGGACAAACAGCGATACAAGCTTGCTCTCTAAAATAGGCAAAAACCCAAAAGAAGATCCCTGTAAAAGCAATAAGCCCAATGAAACCCGCCATGTGTGCTGTGGGCGGCTGCGATACAATGGTAACCACCTCGTCAATCCCTATCAGATAGGCCATAAGGGTATGGGCGATGAGCGCTGAAATCGCCAAAAAGATGGAAAGCTTGAGGCCCTTCTTCCAAATCTTCTCAAAATTCCAGCCTTGTCTGGCCAGTTTACGCTGCTGATTGGCATCCCCCTCAATCCAGTACTCTATTTTCCGAAAAACCATCTCCATAAAGATAGTCTGAGGGCACATCCAGCCACACCAAATACGGCCGAATACAACGGTAAAAAGGATCACAAAAACAAAGAAGGCGATCATGCCTATCCCGAAAATGATGAAATCCTGAGGCCAGAATACCGTGCCGAATAAAATAAACTTGCGCTCGAAAATATTGAACAGGAACATTGGGTGCCCCTTCCAGGAAAGGAAAGGGGCACCAAATAATAAACCTAACAAAAGCACTGTTACTGCTATCCTGTAAGTGTGGTACTTCCCTTTGGGCTTTTTAGGATTAATCCACACTCTCTTGCCTTGTTCGTCTACAGTGGCAATCGTATCACGGTACAGCTCATCATATTCATATAAATCTTCCATCGCTTTTTTGGGATACTCACGTCTTGGCTCTAGTTTCCAGATTCCTGCCCTGCGGCTCCCGGCTCATAAGGGTCTCCCTGCGGCTCTTTGGGGCTCGCCGGCGTGGTGCCTTGCATAGTCAGTATATAACTCGCCACATCTCTGATGTCTGTTGGTTTCAAAGTAGCCTGCCAGGCGATCATCCCCTTCTGAGGCACACCGTACTTGATGGTTTTAAATAGGTCGTTGATAGAACCGCCGTGCAGCCAATACACGTCTGTGAGGTTAGGGCCAACGCCTCCGCCGCCATCAGCAGCGTGGCATACAGCGCAGCTTTTTTCAAAGATATTCTTGCCGTTTGCTAATTCTGCCTCTACAGTGGTTGTTTCAACGCTGTTCTCATCCAGCTCATTTACGGCGAGCAGCTTTCTGGCCTCGGCTTCTTCACTGGCCACCGCCAACTCGTTTTGATATTCCTCCTCCTGAAGTGGAAGCGTATCGAAGACATGGTAGGCAAGCAGATAAACCACTGCAAAAACTATAGACAAATAAAACATGTACTTCCACCATGGCGGCAAGTGATTGTCAAGCTCTCTGATGCCATCGTAGTTATGATCGAGCAATACTGCGTCCTCTTTTTCAAGTGGTACTGCATCCGTCATTTTTTGATTGAACCTTGTCCAGAAGCTGGGGCCTTCTTCATAGGTCAGCCCCTGGTCAGCTCGCTCGCTCACTTTTTCCTTCCTGATAATTACTTTAATAATGGTAAGGGTATAGAGCGCTACTACGAGTACGAGAACGGCCACAATGACCACAAGTGCCATGGCAGTGTAGAGCAGCAATTCAGGGCTGTCGGAGGTGGCTGATGAAGCACTTGCATCCTGGCCAAAGCCCACCGCAGGCATCAGCAGTCCAAAAAGTGTTAACCACGTTTTCGGCTTTTTCTTTAGTAAGGCCAAAAGTCTATTTAAGTGTGTCATGATTCAACTGGTTAGGTGTGGAACTTTGATCGCTATCCATAGGGAGGTGGCTCATTTCATCGATATAGTCTTTGTCTGCCAACCAGACCCACAGTAATAGCCCGACAAAGAAGGCGAAGAAGATGGCCAGTGAAACTAATGGCCAAATCTCTATGCCCGTGATTGATCTTAATACTTCCTTATACATGGCTAGTTTCCTCCTTCTTGGGTTGACGATACATTTTGATTGGCAACTCCCTTCACTTTGATGTCAGTGCCCAGGCGTTGCAAATAGGCAATGAGTGCAATGATCTCTGCCTCGGGAGCGATCTCTATGCCATCCTTTTTCAGGTTTGTGGCTATCAATGCGGCTTGTTTACTCATCAAGGCATTGGCCTGATCCTCAAACCCTTCCTCGTAAGGCACGCCTACATGGCGTAATGCACTGATCATGGCCGGAGTTAAGTCGGCATCTACCTGTTGCTCAAACAACCAGGGGTAGCGGGGCATGATAGAGCCAGGCGACATGGATGTGGGGTCAAGCATGTGATTGAAATGCCATGAGTCGGGATACTTGGCGCCTACCCGGTGCAAATCTGGCCCGGTACGTTTCGAGCCCCATAAGAATGGATGATCGTACACAAATTCTCCGGCCTTAGAGTACTCTCCGTAGCGCTCCGTTTCTTCCCTGAATGGGCGCACCATTTGAGAGTGACAAGTATTACAGCCTTCACGGATATATATATCCCGGCCATGCAATTCCAGTGGTGTGTAAGGCTTCACGCTGGCGATAGTGGGCACATTAGATTTGATGAGAAATGCCGGTACAAACTCAATCACCCCACCGATTAAAATGGCAACAAGTGCCAGGCTGGTGAAAATAATCGGCTTGCGCTCCAGCACAGCATGCCAATGTCCTCCAACAATTTCCCTCTTTTCAAGCGCTGGCGCTTCAGCTGGCTCGTTGGCAATCAACTTACCTGCATAGGCTGTTTTCACAAGGTTGTAAGCCATTACCAGCACTCCAATGATGTAAAGCAAGCCACCAACAGCCCTTAACATGTACATGGGCACAATCTGAGTGACCGTTTCCAGGAAGTTAGGGTACTGTAAGAAACCATCTTCAGTGAATTGTTTCCACATCAAACTTTGGGTGATACCGGCCCAATAGAGTGGCAAAGCATAGAAAATGATACCAAGGGTGCCAATCCAGAAATGGAAATTAGCGAGCTTATCTGAGAATAGCTTAGTGCCGTAAATCCTTGGGATCATCCAGTAGAGCATGCCGAAAGTAAGGAAGCCATTCCAGCCCAGGCCACCAATGTGCACGTGTGCGATGATCCAGTCAGTGAAGTGAGCAATGGCATTCACATTTTTCAGTGAAAGCATAGGCCCTTCGAACGTGGACATGCCATAGGCAGTCACAGCTACCACCATAAATTTCAACACTGCATCTTCACGCACCCTGTCCCAGGCGCCACGGAGCGTCAGCAGGCCGTTGAGCATGCCACCCCACGAAGGAGCCAGAAGCATGATTGAAAATACGGTGCCCAGCGATTGAGCCCAGTTGGGAAGAGAGGTATAAAGCAGGTGATGAGGGCCTGCCCAAATGTAAATAAATATCAACGACCAGAAGTGGATAATAGAAAGCTTGTAAGAGTAAACTGGTCGGTTAGCCGCCTTGGGCAGGTAATAGTACATCAAGCCAAGGAAGGGTGTGGTAAGGAAAAAAGCCACGGCGTTGTGGCCGTACCACCACTGAACCAGCGCATCCTGCACACCAG
Organism: Imperialibacter roseus; assembly: GCF_032999765.1. Lineage (GTDB taxonomy): Bacteria > Bacteroidota > Bacteroidia > Cytophagales > Cyclobacteriaceae > Imperialibacter > Imperialibacter roseus. The sequence continues at coordinate 5,632,950 of NZ_CP136051.1, forward strand.
CAAAGGCTGAATAGCTTTTGAACAGGCTTACCGGCCATGCAAACGAGTTGAAAATGTGAAGCACCGCAACGGTGACGAATGTCGCAATGTAAAACCAGATGGCCACATACATGTGTCGCTCCCGCCTCTTGAGAATGGTGCCTATCATATTGATGCCAAACACTACCCAGATAAGTGCGATGGCAATATCGATGGGCCACTCCAACTCAGCGTACTCTTTGGAAGAGGTGAAGCCGAGCGGCAATGTGATGGCCGCAGCCACAATAATAAGCTGCCAGCCCCAGAAGTGAATCCAGCTTAAGGTGTCGCTCAGCATTCTGGCTTTTAACAGCCGCTGCAAGGAGTAGTACACCCCGGCAAACATAGCGTTGCCCACAAATGCAAAAATCACCGCATTGGTGTGCAGCGGTCTGATTCTACCAAAAGTGGTGTACTGCAAATCAAAATTGAATATCGGGTAAAAAAGCTGAATGGCTGCAGTAAGACCTACCAGCATGCCCACGATACCAAAGACAACCGTGGCAATAGCAAAGTACTTTACTATTTTGTTGTCGTAGCTAAATTTTTCTAATTCCATATTTATAGAGGGTTAGCAAATGGAAACAGAGACAAAGCTATTTGCCATGCGCCGGGGGATGAATGACTATTCTTCCCGGCAAAACTGATATTTGTCATAATTGCCCGTGAGTAAATAAGACTTGGGCCAATAGGTGTATTGAAAAACAGAAATGTTTACATTACGTTAAACCACTACCCTACTTGACGAACTGGTTGAAAATGATAAAGAGAAAAGCTTTTTCTCATATCCTGTGTGTTTCTTTACTGCTTGTTCTTTCGGCCCAGACCCATGCCCAATTTTTGGGCTTTCGAATGAGCACAGGTGCCAAGGTGATTGAATTCCCGTTCGAGCGATATAATAACCTGATTATCATCCCGGTAACTATCAATGGGAGAATTACCGTCAAGTTCATCCTCGACAGCGGTGTTCAAAACTGTATCCTCACGGAGCCTCTTGTTGCCTCTCTCCTCAACCTTACCTACGACCGCACCATCACCTTTACCGCACCGGGGCAGGCGGATAGCATTTTGGCTCACGTGGCAAAAAATGTGCAGCTCAAGCTCCCTGGCATTGAAGGGCAAGGCATCTCCATGTTGGTGCTTGATCAGGACTACCTCAACCTAAGCAATCAGCTTGGCACCGAGGTATTCGGTATCATAGGATATGAGCTGTTCAGCCGTTTTATCATCGAAGTCAATTATGACAAGAAGGTGGTAAAATTCTACGAGCCTAATTTTTTCAACCCGAAAAAATACTATGAAAAAGTACCACTCATTGTCCGAGGCACCAAGCCGTATATGGCTGCCGAAATCACTCAAAAAAACGGGACCAAAATGAACGTGGCTTTGATGGTAGATAGCGGCGCCAGTCACGCTATTTTGCTTGATCAAAGTACCAGTCAGCTGATTCATATACCAGAAAAAAAACTTGAAGCGAGCCTGGGCAAAGGACTTGGTGGAGATATCGAAGGTGTGGTCGCCAGGGTCGACAAGGTGAAGATTGGTAAATACAGCTTTGACGACGTGATCGCTTCCTACCCAAATGAAGGTTCATACGGCCTTGTTCCCGAAGAAGCTGAGCGAAGAAATGGGACCGTAGGTGGTGAAATCCTCAGCAGGTTCAATCACATTTACGACTACTTCAGCCAAACGCTTTATCTCTCAAAAAGCGTTGAGTACCAAAAGAAGTTTGAGTACGATATGAGCGGGCTGGAAGTGGTGGCGCACGGCACAGAGCTCAATCGCATCAGGGTTGTCAATGTGAGGGAAGATTCGCCAGCAAAAAAGGCCGGTGTGATGGAGGGGGATATTATCAAAACGGTGAACGGCCTTACTATAAGTAACACAAGCCTCAACTTTCTTACCACGCTCATGCGGCTTAAAAAAGGGAAAAAAGTTACGCTGAGGCTGCTGAGAAACGCAGAAGAGGTAAAGGTCACTTTCCGCCTGGAACGAATGATCTAGAAAAGAAAGTCCCTATACACCGCCGTGATGAAAGCTCTGCTATTTTCGTATGCATCAGCAAAAGCAGACTCGTCGGTAAATTCACTTTCTACTACTTTGATCCTGTCGAAGTCGAAGGCAAAATAGCCATTGGCGTCAACCCACCCATAACCATTGTGGTGTTCATACATGGCAAAGCCCTCCGACCCTTTGTTGAGCAAATCTTTACTGAATCGATAGCCGGAAACCTCCCGATCCATTTGGCTTAATAGCGTTTTGGCAAGGTCGTATTGAGAACCTATTTTATCCACTTTGGCTCCCCGAAACTCCTCTTTGATCACTCCTCCCCACCAAATCATGGGAATGTGGTACATCTTGTCATTGTAAGGAAACGGATTGTATTCATTGGTGCGGCCATGGTCTGCTATCAACACAAACAGGGTATTGTCGTAAATGGCCGAGTGCCTTGCCTTTTCAAAAAACTTGCCCAAATGCTCGTCGGCATAGGCAATTGTAGCAGCATAGGCCGCCCACTCCCCGCCGGTTGGCCAGTCGGTTAGTCCGGGTATGTCGTAAGGTGAATGACTGCTTAGCGTAAAGAGTGAATAGAAGAAGGGCTCATCTCCTTTGCCTGCTCGCTCCAATTGATCGTAAAAATAGGGCAGGGTAGCCTCATCGTGTGCCCCCAGTCGGCCCCGGGGCTGCAAGGTGCTAAGTGAGTCTTCGTCGAACAACTTGTTAAACCCGGCATTCACCAGATATCCCCCGATATTTCCAAAATCGAGGTCGCCACCATAATGGTATTCCGAATTATAGTCACCGAGGCTCCGGGGCAAAGAAGGCAGGCTGCGTATTTTCTCATCCTGCTGATTGATGGGGCTGCGAGGCAAGGCCGGGTAGCCGCTAAAAATGGATGCGTTCCCTTTTTGAGATGTCCATGACGCAGCATATACCCGCTCAAAAAGGATGCCTTCACCGGCCACTTTCGAGACACTGGGAGCGCCCACTCCGCCAAGCGCCTCCACCATTTGGGCCGACCAGCTTTCGAGCACTATAAACACAATATTGAACGTGTCCTTTTTAACCACCTTTGTAGTCAGGCTATCGTGGTCACTCAACAACATTCTTGTTATATCCTCCGCCTTCTCTTGCGGATATCTGCCAAAGAACTGATCAAGATTGCCCTTGCGGTACCGCAGCCATTTGTCTCCAAAGTTCCAGATGGTGTTAACCGAGGCATCGTTGACAATATGATAGTTAGAAAAATAGCCATTGGATATCCCTAACGGATACCTTCCCAGGCCTCCTCTTATAGCTACAATAAGCAGAAAGGCATAAAAAAGCAGCGCTGGAAGGCCAATGGCAAAACGCCGGAACCAGGAACCTTGCGCAGCTACGGGAGCTGCCCTCTTCAAAAGTTGGCGGTGCAGCAGCCAGGCAACAAACCCCAATGCCAGCACCATTGCAGCAAACTCAACCATGTAAGCTGGAGTCGCTGTGCGAACCACCTCGGTAGGGTGGGCAAGGTGCACAAAGACCCGTGAAGAAAGCTTCGACTTCCACTCCTGGTACGTAACCGTTTCTCCTACATGAATAAGAATGGTTAGGGCTGCAAATACCAGAATTAACACGGTGATGACTTTGGTCAGCACGGTTCTCGCCCGCTGATGCCTGACAAAGAGAAACCCCAGGCTTAGCAAAAAGGGAATAACAGTAAAGTACGCAGCCGCAGAAAGATCAAGCCTGAAGGGCATAAAGAAGGCCCTGAGCGTTTCCTGGAATCCAGCTTCGCCCGACATCTCCGGAAAATAGAAGACAACGAACAGCAAGCGCTCGAAAAAGAAGAGGATGAAGAAAAATCCCAGCACTCTGAGAACAAAGGCTCCAATGTTCAGAAAACTCTTAACCGGGGTGCTCCCCTCAGGTGAAAACAACATTTATCCGTCTGCTAAAGTGTCTATCGTTAACCTCTTGGTTGCGCAAAGGTAACTTTTAGTTAACGATTACCTTACGGCTATTTTTCGGTTTTGTTCTCGTCTTTTTTGATGTTGTCGTCGAACAGCATTCTCACAGATGGCCCGTAGGTGTCTTCGTACTGGCCGCTTTTCATTGCCCAAAGAAATGCGACAAGAAAAACGATCGCCACAACTACACTGATGCTGATAAGAAGGATAATAATTTTCATGCGTTACGTGAGTTTAAGGCGGCCTGCTACCAATCGGACTAAAACAGTACTAAGAGCCACTATGCTGATGCTGCTAACAGGCATAAGAATGGCAGCCAGCAGGGGGGTGAGCATGCCTGTCATGGCAAAACTTAAACCCACAATATTGTAGGCAAATGACACTCCGAAGCAGACAAAAATAATTTGTCTGGCTCGTCTGGCAAACAGCAGAAACGTTGGAAGCAGCTCGAAGCTCCTGGCATCCAAAATAGCATCGCTGGCTGGCGAAAAGCTGGCCACATCTTCGCTGATGGCCATGCCCACATCGGCCTGCTGAAGGGCACCGGCATCATTCAGGCCATCGCCCAGCATCATTACTTTTTCACCACTCGCCTTGCAAGTAGCCACATATTCCAGCTTCATTTCCGGTGTCTGATTGAAATACATGGGCGTTTCGTCGGGAAAAACCTCCTTCATCAACGACTGTTCGGTGGATCTGTCGCCGGAAAGCAGCGTAGTTTTGAAACTGGCAGCCAGCTTTTGTATAACTTGCTTCAGCCCTCCCCTCGTTTTTGTGCGAATGGAAAAGAGACCCCGGGTAATTCCATCAATGGCCAAATAAACAACATTGCCTTCCGTGGTTGATACCCTGGCCTCCTCAATGCAAAATGATGGAGAGCCTATGCGATACACCTTCCCGTTGACGGCTGCTTCAATACCTTTGTTCTCAATTTCTTTAAACTTATCAACCGGCAGCTTTTGAGCAAAGCGTTGCGAAAGGTGCTCGTGCAGTTTACGGCTTAACGGGTGGGTGGAGTGACTGGTCACCGAAAAAATGGCCTGAAGCTCGTCGTCCGAGTAGCGACCGCCCAACGTTACATCCCCGTCCTTTGCATAAGTGAGCGTGCCCGTTTTGTCAAAAACCAGGCGATTGATAGTCGCCATTTTCTCAATGATGTGCGTATTTTTTAAATAGAGTCCGGCTTTGCCCATCATCACCATAGCATTGCCCAGGGTAAATGGTGTGGCCAGCGCCAGCGCACAGGGGCACGCAACAATGAGCACTGCTGTAAAAGCATTTACCGCCAACGTGGGCGATTGCTGCCACCAAAAAATAAACGCTCCGGTGGCCAGCACCATGACAGCCATAGTAAAATACCTGGCGATTACATTGATTAGCTGCTGGTACTGTTTCTCATTTTCCTTTGCAAAGGAGCTATGGTTCCAAAGCTGAGTAAGGTAGCTCTGTGACACATCCTTTTCTATCAGCACCTTAATAGAAGCGCCCTGCTGGCGGCCGCCGGCATACAGCAAGTCATTCTGTGTCCTGTTTACCGGATCGCTTTCGCCAGTAACAAAGCTGTAGTCTACTGAGGCCGAAGGGCTGATGAGAATGCCATCAGCTGGAATAAGTTCTTTGTTTCTAATCAGCAAAATATCGCCTTTCTTAATATCAGAAACGGGGATGTTTCTGGTTGCGCCGTCAACCCACTTCAGCACCGCCAGGGGGAAATAGGAGGTATAATTCCGCTCAAATGAAAGGTGGTCGTAGCTCTTGCTCTGAAACCACTTGCCAATGAGCAGGAAGAACAGCAGGCCCGCAAGCGAATCGAAATACCCCGCCTCTCCTCCTAAAAACACCTCATAGGAGCTCCGCAGAAAGAGGGCGGCAATACCAAGAGAAATTGGCACATCGATATTGACAAACTTCTTTCGCAGGCTCTTAAACGCAGAAACGAAATAGTCCTGCGCAGAATAGAACACGACGGGAAGTGCTAAAAGGAAATTCAGATAGCCAACAAATTGCTTGAGATATTCTTCGTCGCCATCGAAGCCAAGGTATTCAGGAAAGCTTAGCAACATAATATTGCCAAAGCAAAAACCCGCTACACCGAGTTGTGCGTAGAGCTTCCGGTTGGGTGAGGAAGTTTTCTTCTGTTCTTTTGCTTCGTCTTCGAGTGTAATGAGCGGCGCATAGCCAATAGAAGCCAGTAACTCTACGATTTTTCTCAGGGTTACATTATCCTGCTGAAAGGCAACAGTAAGCTCCTTTTTCACAAAGTTAACCCTTGAACTTATCACCGAACTCTCCAACCTTGGAAGGTTTTCCAGTAGCCAAAGACAAGAGCTACAGTGAATACCGGGAATGTAAAAGGTCACTTTTGTGGTCTTGCCGTCAGTGAAGTCGATCAGTTTTTTACTGATAACCTCCTCGTCAAGAAATTCATAAGCCTCACTTGACTTTGGCTGCTTCAAGCTCAACCCAGGGGTTTTCTCCAGTTCGTAGTAGTCGCAAAGCCCATTGTCCTGCAGCAGCTCGTAAACCGTTTTGCAGCCCTCACAGCAAAAGTGCTTTTCATGGGCCAAAATAGGCTCAAAGAGGCACTCATCACCACAGTGATAGCAATAGGTCTTCTCTGCAACAGGTTTCTTTGGGAGGGTTGTCTGCATGCTCCAAAATTAGTGGACAATACAGTGAAAGGTTATGATATTGCCTTTATTATCCACTGATTTTTGTCAGTCTGCAACAAAGACGAAAACAAAAAGTGCTGCCAGCTCATTTTAACTTATATTTCTTATTCATGAGAGACGTAATAATTATCGGAGGTGGGCTTGCAGGACTGGTCAACAGCATTTTGCTGACCAGGACAGGGCTTGACGTGCTCCTGATAGAGAAAAAAAGCTACCCCTTTCATAGGGTCTGTGGAGAATACATTTCGAATGAGGTGATGCCTTTTTTGCGACGCAACGGGCTCTATCCCGATGATTTCGAACCAGCCTCCATCAAACAATTCAGCCTATCGGCCATCTCTGGCAAGCAGGCCTCAGTGCCCCTTTCTATGGGTGGCTTTGGCATCAGCCGGTTTCAATTCGATCAGTTCCTTTATGAGAAGGCACTGCAGAGCGGTGTAGAGTTTGCGCTCAGTCAATCTGTTGACCACGTATCAAGAGAAGGCCAGCATTTTGTCGTAAGCTATGGCAACGGTCAATCGGCCAGCAGCACGCTGGTGATTGGGGCGCATGGCAAAAGATCCAAAATTGACAAGCAGCTCAACAGGCCCTTTATCGAAAAAAGATCCCCCTTTATTGGCGTGAAGTATCACGTGAAAACTGACTTCCCAAAGGATTTGATCGCCCTTCACAATTTCCCGGGAGGATATTGCGGGATAAGTAAGGTTGAAAATGATACCTACAATGTTTGCTACCTGAGCCGCACCCAAAACCTGAAGGCCTTTGGAAGTATATCAGAAATGGAAATGGCTGTGCTTTACCAAAACCCGAGGCTCAAAGAGCTTTTCGAAAATTCCGACTTCCTATTTGACGCCCCTGAGGTGATCAACGAAATTTCTTTTGAGAAGAAAGAGACAGTCAGCAACAGCATCCTGATGTCGGGCGACTCGGCTGGGCTGATCACACCCTTGTGTGGCAACGGTATGGCTATGGCCATTCATTCGGCTAAAATTCTCTCGGAAGTAATTATCTCTCAGCGCCGGAATGATGGCTTTGGGCTGGCGGCCATTGAAAAAGAATATGCTCAGAAGTGGAAGCAGCAATTTGCCGGCCGGCTTTGGGTAGGCCGACAGTCACAAAATCTTTTCGGTACTCATTTTACCTCCAATATTGGAGTGGGGTTGGTGGGTGGCTTGCCATTTTTAGCCAAACGCATCATCGCTCAAACACATGGCCGACCTTTCTAGGTAAACAACCAAAGCCAGGAAAAAAACAGATTGAGACAGATGGCAGAATAGAAGTTCAGCCGCATGGTATTCCTAAAGTTTGCCTGCTTTCTATCGTTTCGCACACTTGCATACCACCAGAGAAAGTAGGCGAGCACCGGCACCATGGCCACTGCAAAAGCCAATGCGGTGGTCATTCCGTAGCTCGTCAAAAAATAGTAGAAAAAGCCGCCGCTCGCTGCAGTGAAACAGATGGCTGTAAAATGAAAAGTGCCCAAAACACCAAGCTTACGGCTCAGCGTCTCATCTCCTCTTCTTCCGTCCTCCTCGTGCTGATACACCTGGGTCATAGGATACGAACCCCAAAGCAAGGCAGAGGATAAAAAAGCCGGCACGAAATATTTGGCGTTCAGAAATAACTCAGGGGAAAAGTCTTTCAAGCCTACTACTACCAGCATAAACGTGAAATACCCTTGAAAAAAGCCAGCCACAAGCCAGCCAAGTAATGGCTTCTTTTTCCAACGAGTAAGCGGATGGCTGTAGGCTTTCGACGCCAGTCCATAGCCAAAAAGCATCATTGCAAATACCCAATTAATCATGAACCCAGCAATAAGGGCTACGGCATCGAAGATCAGCGACGTCCAGTAAAGTTCTTCAGATACTTTTGGTGGATGCTCCAAACCACCAATGCTTTCTTCATCTTTATCAAAATAGGAGTTAAAGCCATTGCTGGCGGGGTAAAGAAAAAGGTGAAGAATTAAAAAAATAAGCCCTGTCAATAAAAGGCCATTTGGCTTTACAGTTGCACAGGCAAATACAAATACCGGCAATAAGTAAAAAGAAAACGGGATTCGAAGATGAAGCCAGGTAGACTTTTGTAGCGTATAAGACTTTTGTAACATATAAGACAAGAGTATTTAAACAAGTAAGGCTAAATTTAGCTTATTATACCATCTATGGAATCTAATATTCTCGGAATAGGCACTGCTACCCCCGCTCATCGCTTTTGTCAAAGCGAGATTCTGGGGTTTATGATTAAAGCGCACGGGCTAACCGGGAAAGATGCCACAAGACTGGAGGCACTCTATCGGGCCTCCGGTATTCGATACCGCCATTCGGTGCTCGACGACTATGGTGCGGCAGTAGATGACTTCACTTTCTACCCCAAAAATGAGCGGCTGGAGCCATTTCCCACTATCAGCCCAAGAATGGAGCGGTACAGGCAGGAGGCACTTCCTCTTTGCCTAGAGGCCGTGAGCAATCTTGAGAAGGCCATCGGGCTGAAGGCAAACTGGCAAGAGGAGATAACGCACCTTGTTACTGTTAGCTGCACGGGCATGTATGCTCCGGGGCTTGACCTTGAGTTGCTAAAACAGCTCGGTTTAACAGGTGATGTGCAACGCACAGCCATCAACTTTATGGGTTGCTACGCTGCATTCAATGCCATGAAAGTGGCCGACAACATCTGTCGCTCGCACAATGGGGCACAAGTACTTGTCGTTTGCGTGGAGCTGTGCACATTGCACTTTCAGAACCAGCCCACGGAAGACAACCTACTGGCCAATGCCCTTTTCGCTGATGGAGCGGCAGCCATGCTTATATCCGGAAAAAAGAAGAACGGAGTCAATCTCACCCTGGCAAACTTCCATTGTGATGTCGACACAACCGGAGAAAATGACATGGCCTGGCAAATTGGCGACTTTGGCTTCGAGATGAAGCTTTCCTCCTATGTACCCGACATTATTAAGGGCGGCATCAGCAAACTCACCCAAAAGCTTCTGCGACAACACGGTGGTTCTGAGGCTACAGTCGACTATTTTGCCATTCACCCGGGTGGCAAACGGATACTTGAAGCCATAGAAGAAGCAGTCGGTATAAAAAAAGAGCAAAACTGGGCGGCTTATGAAACACTGCGTGAGTTCGGCAATATGTCATCCCCGACCGTGTTATTCGTTCTGAAAAGGATCATGGAAAGCCTCTCGGAAAAAGATGACGGAAAAAAGGTATTGAGTTTTGCATTTGGGCCTGGCCTAACACTTGAAAGTATGCTGCTTGAAATCAACGTCGAGGGCCATGCCTGATTTCTCCCAACGCTCAACAGCATTAGAATGGATGGATGACCTGAGCTCCTCAGGAGACATTATTGTGCAAACTCTCAAAGAGCTCGACACCATCAACAGATTACTTGGCGGCAACAATATCAGCCTGACTGGGCTAAAAAAGCTACTAAGTCGGCACCCCGAAAAACGAAAGGAAAAAATAGTGATTGCCGATATTGGCTGCGGAGGTGGCGATATCATGAAGCTGCTGGCCGGGTGGGGTAGAAAAAACAATCTACAGCTGGAGTTGATAGGCATTGATGCCAATCCTCATGTGCTGGAATATGCCCGGCAGAACACGAAAGATTTTCCTGAAATCAGGTTTGAACAGATTGACATTTACTCGAAGGCATTTTCCAAACTAAAGTTTGACATCATCCACACCAGCTTGTTCACACATCATTTTCCCGAGCCCGAGCTTGTTGCCTTTTACTCACAGTGGGTCGGGCAGGTGAATATGGGCATTATCAACAATGACCTGCACCGCCACTGGTTTGCGTACCACTCCATCGATTGGTTAACAAGAATGTTTTCCCGCTCACCCATGGTGAAATACGACGCCCGGCTATCGGTACTCAGGTCGTTTCTCAAGGCAGACCTTGAGCATATTCTTCACAAAGCCGGCATTCAGTCCTACGATATTCAATGGAAATGGGCGTTCCGTTGGGAATTAGTCATATATGCCTGATATTTGAGCATGGCGCATCAGCACGGACACCATCATGGGCATCACCACCACCACGAGCACGACAGCTCTGGTAAGCTAAGGGCTGTTTTTTTCATCAATCTGATCTTTGCCATTCTCGAGCTGATAGGTGGGCTGCTGACAAATTCCATGGCTATTTTATCGGACGCCCTTCACGATTTGGGCGACTCTATGGCCATAGGGCTCAGTTGGATTTTTGAGCGGATTTCCAGAAAAAAAAGAGACAAAAACTTTAGCTACGGTTACAAGCGCTTCTCTCTTATTTCGGCCACCATAAGTGGCCTCATTCTTTTTGCCGGTTCGGTCATCATCATCATCGAAGCCATTCCACGTTTCTGGAACCCAGAGCCGGTGCAAACTTTTGGCATGCTGATTTTTTCTGTGTTGGGTATCCTGGTCAACGGTGCTGCTGCGTGGAAAATGTGGGGCGGGAAAACCGCCAACGAAAAAGTAGTACGGTGGCACCTCCTGGAAGATGTGCTTGGCTGGGTAGCAGTGCTGATTGGCTCCATTGTTATTCATTTTACCGACTGGTATTTTATCGATCCTTTGTTGTCAATAGGCATAGCGGTTTTCATTTTGTTTGGCGTGTACCGCACATTGAGCGAAACCATCACTATATTTTTGCAGGCTGTGCCAGACGATCTATCCGTGAAGGCAATCCACGATCAGCTAATGACCATCGATCACGTGAGCGATGTTCATGATATTCATGTGTGGACGATGGACGGACAATACAATGTACTTTCCTGCCACCTGGTAGTGGAAGATGATGCTTCAGCCCAGGTTGTTGCCGCTGTTAAAAGGGAGGCCCGAAAAGTAGCCGCTTCCTTTGGCATCAACCATCAGACCTTTGAGGTGGAGACAAGGGACGACGTTTGCGAATATGAAGATTGTTAAGCAGTTCAGCGCACCCAGGTTGTTTTCTCTTTCACGGGTCCTCGTTTCCCTTCGGGCCATTTTGAACCGGGCACTCCAATAAAGAGAAAGCCGAGAAATTTGTCATTCTCGCCAAGGCCAAAAAATGATTTTGCTTCTTCCATATAAGTGATTCCTCCAGAGCCCCAATAGCAGCCAACGCCATAGGCAGCAGCCGTCAGGTACATGTTCTCCACTGCGCATGAAACCGCCTCAATTTCCTCTATCTCGGGGATTTTTCCCCTTTCATCTCTTTTCATTCCTATGCCGATAATGTGAGATGCCGACAGTGGCTTGGTTTTAAGCCCCTCGTATTTTCCTTCGTTAAAATTGCCCTGGGCGGTTGTTACTTTCCTGAATAACTCCGCCTGAAAAGCTGCCAATTTTTGAATGCCATCACCAGTGAAAACGGTAAATCTCCAGGGCTCGGTAAGCCCATGAGTTGGTGCCCAATTGGCATTTTCCAGCATTTGGTGAATAACAGCTTCGTCCACCTTCTCGCCGGTAAATTGCCCTGTGTAAATTGATCTCCTGTGCTTAATGAGTCTGTTGAATTCCTCTGTATTGAACATTTTGCTGCTTTTTCCCCGTAAAGCTAGTCAACAAAAATTACCGGGAAATAATTATTCTGTAGGTAATTATTGGCCTGCCAGGAACCAGTTGATCATGAAAACGAAGGACGTATATCCCATTATTGACATCCGCAACGTCCAACAATTGCGTGTAGCTCTTTTCGTTTTTCAGCGCCATAGTTTTCAGGCTGTTCCCGTTCAGGTCCATCAACTCAGCCACCACTTTTCCTTTAACCAGCTGCTCATATTTGATGGCAACGAATTTGTCAGCCGGGTTAGGATACACTTCAAGGTCTTTGAAATAGCTCAAATAGATGCCTGTTTCTTTCACCTTCGTAATAAGGAGCGATTCTTCCGTCACCAGTGCTTCCAGTGAGATCCTGTTTTGCTCCAGGCCTGCTCCGCCTCCGAGCTGGAAATCGATAAATGACGCTGGGTCTATTGGAATGCCCGGGTACTGAATATTGATCCTGTAATCGCCGTCAGCCAGGTTGCTAATTTCAAACTCTCCGTTCTCGTCGGTCTGAATGTACACCACCAATTCATAGTCGTCTTCATGGTCTTTTGCCCTGAACCTTGAACGGCTGATACTGACACCTGCCCCTTTCACCCGTTTCCTGTCCAGCATTTTGCCATTGCCAAAATCTTCATCCAAAAATCCCAGCACAACATTATCGCCATCATCAGGTGTCAGCTCTCTTGGAAGATACTCCATTGTTACATCAACCCCGGAGATGTTTTCTCTTACATTTACCACGTCGGCAAATGCCCAGTCTATCGTCCTTTTATGATAAGTCGGAATATAAACACTATTGTTTTGGCTGGCATAGAGCAAATAGTCTCCTAACACAAGCTGAGGGATAAAAAATAATCCATCAGCCCCTCCGGTATAATTGCCAAGGGTGTCGTAACGCCCGGGTCTAATGCCCAGCGCAGCACCGGTAGGGTTGGCAACATTGGCTCCATCTGCGTTTGTTACTCGACCTTGCATGCTGGCTGTTGCCCTTATCCGCTGTGTGTTACTGGCCAGGATAAGATCAGGTACCAGCGAACTGGTGGCACGAAGCTCATATTCTCCCATATTGTCGTAGACCAAATCATCGATGGTGAGGGTGGATGAGTTGGCTTGAGCAACCGGCTCGCCTCTCCGAAACCATTGGTACTCGTTGGCTGAGCCCCCCACGGGCAAATCATTGACAAAGGCTGTATGTACTGGCTGAAGGGAGTCCAGCGCTGTTCCGAACCTCCCCTGGTTAGCGTAGTTAAAATTGGAAAGACCGATGTTCGGTTCAAGGTCATCAAATTGCAAAAGGTTACCCGAAACATCTATTAGCTGAATATTAGGCAGTGTTGAAAGGTCGGGAAGATTTTCCAGCCTGTTGCCGGCCAGGTTGAGTGTTTGAAGGTTCGTCAGCTGCGCTGCCGAGGCCGGTACACCCTGCCCGATTTGGTTATTTGAAAAGTTCAGACTGGCCGCCAAAGACAACTTTCTAACATCAGCTGTGAGGCGTCCTGTAAGGTTGTTATCGGCCAGGTTGATGCCTACCACTCTTCCTCCCTGAACGCTGACGCCGTGCCAGGTATCTATCGGGGTAGTTAACCAATCTGTTTTGTTGATCCAGTCGTCGCCGTTTGCTCTTGAGTAAAGCTTCACCAAAGCCACGGAGTCGGCCTCCCTGCTATTGTTGATTTCGCTGGCTAGTGCATAAAAGCTGAAAAGTGCGTCTTCGAAACTGGTAACAGTGCCATTATCGACAGTGCCGCTGGTAGACTGCTGGCCCAGGCTTTCGTAAGTACCACCAAGTTCATCTGATGCCACTATCGAAGCATTGTTCATCGTGCCAATGAAGCTTTCGTTGATTGCAGGTAAGGTAATTTGCCCCTCCGTCATTTCGCCAGAAATAACAGTTTTCTCCCAGTACCTTGCCTGTGAGATTTCCACAACCCCGAGGCCACTTTGGCCAGTTGGGTGTGGTTCCTTCACCTCCATGGAAACTACCGGAGCATTGCCCTTTACTTTTATCAACTCAACCGGAGTGAAGGTAGAACCAATGCCAATGGGAAAGTATTGATTGCCCTGCCCCGAAATTTGCATTCTTCCCCGGACGTAGCTGGACGACGATGCGCCGGAAATACTGGCGGTGCTTTTCACAACAAAATTGGCTGCTGGATTTACATCTATCAACCCGTTCGCAAGTACAAGACCTTCAGTAATTAAAACATCGGATGAAATTTGCTTTGACCCTCCCCCGTTTACAAACAAAGAGGCCAGCGCCTGACCATTGTGGGCAAACGATTGATCTGCCCCAAACAAGTTTACGATACCTACGCCTCCATAAGTGCCGACGTTGCTCCAGTCGTTGTGGAGATACAAAGTGCCGGTATTTGAAATGATGCCCTGGTTGATCACATTGGCTTGCACGCCCACTTTGGTGGCTACGGCTATACCGAGAGTGGTGCCCGGGCTGGTGGTAAATTGGGCAAGACAGTTCGAGGCTGCTATATGCACCCAAAGACTTACCATAAAAAGGCTAAGCTTTTTCATTCTGCCTCAATTAATATGGTTTGGTTATTTGGTACTGTATTCTTGCGTTATACAGCCTGGTGTTCTGGGTATTGTCGTCTTTACCAGTATACCTCACAAAATATGAGTACAGAGAATTGTCGATCGCACCGGAGAAAACAGACACGGTAGAAACGCTTTGAACTGAAGCCAATGCTGTGGGAACATCACTTTCTACCGTAGCCATTACCAAATAGTTGCTAGTTCCATTTTCATGTCTTACAAGCTCTATTCTTGAGGGTGACGTGGCGTCGTTGTCCCAAACCCAGCCAGCAAGCTCAGTAATCACAGCACCATCGGGCAAGTTCATTGATGCTACGGCGTAGCCCAATGCGCCCGAAACTCCATTAAAGTAATGATACCCGGTTACTGCATTGGGTGTCGCAAACTTTGTATCAGAGCCCAACATCGTCAAAACATCAAACACATTAGCACTGTAGCTTGCATATCTTGTAACAGCCGACGAGAACGTAAAGTCGGCAGCGTCCACCGTTCCGCTAGCTTGTATATTTCCCGTCACATCCAATGCCTCTGCCGGCGTTGGGTTACCAATTCCTACTCGGCCCAACCCATTTATATTGATCGCATCCACATAAGTAGGTCCTGCTGTATTGGTAAGAACGCTAAGTTTCATGCCGCCGGCGGTAGGAGAGCTCTTAGCGGCTGATATTTTCCCTAGGTCAAACCGGTTGCTTCCGTTTGTTGATCCTCTGAATGACAAGGCAACACCTGTTCCTGTTCCTGATGTGTTATTGTTTGTCAGCGAAAGCATATTGTAAACGGATCCAGCGGCCGTGCCATCAGTAAACTCTACTTTGTGAGTCAGATCCGAAGCCCCATAAATAAGGTTTGTTCCTGACATTGAAATATAACCGGCACTTACAGTTCCCGTGCCAGCGTTTAATCCAAGGTTACCTCCAGTTCCTCCCGAAGTGCCGCCAGCCTGAATCGACAAGTTGTTTCCAGCGCCGGAAGGAACAGTACCCACTCTGAGGTTTCTGTTGCCACCAGTTTCAAACTGGAAATCGCCATTTGCAAAAGCCACTGGCGAACCGCTTGGGCCGTTGAGTCTCATGGCTCCGTTCACAATCACATCCGACGGGGTTAAAAAGCCTGGTTGAACGCCCGGACTCAGCACTATATCGCCACCGACATCGCTATTAGTGGCTCCATCACCTGACTTCAAAATCAGATCGCTGCCTACTCCACTCAAAGCTGCATTCACCTGAATAGTTCTGTTTGTCGCGCCATCAAACTGCAAGTCCTGGGTAAGCGCACCCGTAGTCCCCTGGCTTGCCATATCTTGCCAGGCGCTTCCATCATATCCTTCGTAAGTACCGAGGGTGGTATTGTAGCGAATCATGCCCACCACTGGAGTTGGCCTTTGAGCGGTAGTACCGGAAGGTATTCTGATAGCATCGTTGCCTGCAATGTCGAGTGAAACGCCTGGAGCGAAGTGACCTATCGACACCAATCCCCCAAAACTGGCATCCTGGCCAATTCTAGATGTATTGCCTGATTGTATCTCCAATGCGGCTCCAGTGCCGCTGTTGTTGATGGTTACGGCGGGTGCCGTTGCATTGCCTGTGTTTTGAAATATTGCTACCTGATCTGTTCCATCGTTGCCTACGATGAGGGCAGGCACGCTGTTGGAAGCATTGAGGTTCCTAAAGTTAGCTACATAACCATCTCCGCTGGTCGTTACCTCAAGGCCCGCACCTGCTCCGGCAATTACTTCGCTCGACAATGCCGCAGCTGTATTCGATACGTTGTTTACCTGAAACCGGCCAGCTGAATTGGTTCCAACCGTCTCTACGAGCAGACCATACTGATTGTTTAAGCCATTGCCAATAATAACTTCCGCCCCTCCGCCGAGCCCCGTATGTGAAACACTGAGCCCATTTGAGCCAGTATCATCAGAATCGTTAAAAATGCTGACAGCGCTGCTTATGGCAGAAGTGTTATTAATAGAAAAGGACGCCGCTCCTCCCCCGCCAGTGTTGACAATATCAATAAGGGTACCACCATCAGCCACTATATCGGTTACCGGATAGGCCAAGCTTGAGAAAGAATTCCAGGAGACACCATCGAACCCCTCGAAGTTACCATTGTAACGGATCATTCCCGATGTTGGTGTACCTTTAACATCCCCCACTTCGACTGCGCCTCCAAACTGGGCGTCGCCAGCATTGTCCAGCACGAGAGCGGATTGAACAACCCCTGTCAATGCGTCGGTCTCCGCTGGTTGGCTACCTCCCACCAAAAACTGAATAATACCACCGTGCTGGTAAATAGCACTTGCCGGACCAGCGTTAGTGTATTTCATTAAATTAGCCAGCTCATCAGGATAGAGATTCTCACTCAAAAATTCGCCATCGACGGTCGAGCCGTTATCAAAATGAAATAAATGGTAGTCATCAAAGATTTGTAACCCGCTTACCGGGCTGCTAGTGCCTATTCCCACCTTAACACCAGAACTTCCCAATACGATTGCATTGTCTGTACTCACCACAGCATTAGCACCAATTGCCGTTGCGTTCGTGAGGCCGTCTACACCTACATCAGCGTTATCCCCAATCAATGTGTTAAAATTGCCTGTCGTGTTGGTTCCACCATCACCCCCAATGAAAACATTGTGAGCTCCACTTGTATTGGTCAAGCCAGCATTGGATCCAACGAATGTATTTCCGTTGCCAGACGTTGCTTGCCCGGTATTCGCTCCCAGAAATGTGTTATCGGTCCCCGCACTTCCGGCTTTTGCGGCGGTGTTCCCGGTACCGGCACCAACAGCAACAAAATTATCGGTTGCATTAACCTCCATGTCATTGATAGCGTTGGCATCGAGCCCCGTGATCGCAGCACCATCTCCAGCAAAACTGGTTGCGGTGATGTTGTTGGCAGCGAAGTTGCCTGAGCCATCCCTTGCGACTATTGTCCCAGATATATTAACATCGGTAGCGCTATTGGCCGCATTTGCCCCAGAGACTACGGTAGCAACAGGTACACCATTTACCTGGCTCACAACAGTAGCTCCCTGAGTGCCTGTAACATCTCCAGTTAGCGTACCTGTAAATCCCGGGACCGTGATTCCGGTCAGAGCACTGCCATCGACTGCCGGGAGTGCACCCGTGCCATCAAGCTGAACGAGGTTGTTTGCACCCGTGCCTGCATTAAGCGTGGCCGCTGAGCCCAGACCTGAGATTTGAGCTGCCGACATATTTACCAGCGCTGACCCATCAAGCGCCGGAAGCGTGCCGTCTGATGGTAGCTGAACCAGGTCGTTTGTAGTGACCCCTGCATCAAGCGTGGCGGCTGTGCCAAGGCCTGTCACTTTGCCCACGGCAACATCGGCAATATCGGCATCCGCAATGGAGCCATCAGCTATTTTTACGCCAGTAACTGCATTATTTGCAAGCTTTGCAGTGGTCACATTACCATCTGCCAGATCGATTGTGATGACTGAGCCATCAACAATTTTATCACTGCTTATTGCGTCAGTGGCGATTTTCGCTCCGGTGACGTTACCATCTGCTATTTTTCCATTAGTGACTGCGTTTGCCGCCAATTCCGTGGCACCAATAGTGCCCGCTCCAATTACCGGAACAATTCCAGTCAAACTAGACCCGTCTACAGCAGGCAAAGCACCACTACCATCCAGCTGAACTATTTGATTAGGCCCGGTGCCAACATTAAGTGTCGCCGCAGTGCCCAGACCTATTATCTTTCCCGCATCAACATCGCTGATGTCAATGTCTGAAATTGTTCCATCAAGTATTTCCAGGCTGGAAATCCCGCCGGCCGGGACTTCAAACGTTGACCCATTCGACGCCAATGTAATACCATCCACAAAGGACAGGTCGTTGACCATGTCGTGCGTAATAACTGCCGACTGGATTTGAGCTATTCCTGTGTTATCAACAGTGATATGGCCAGTAATTACCTGCTCCTGAGGAGTATTGGTGCCGTCGCCAATCAGCAGCGTGCCGCTGGTAAGCGAAGCCAAACCTGTAACATCAGTCGCAGGCGCCCAGGTACTGCCAGTCCATTTTAATACCTGACCTGTGGTTGCGCCCGATTGGGTAATCTTTGCCGGCGCTACGTCGCTTACCTTGGCGTCTGTCACCGAACCATTCACCAGCTTAGCCGTTGTCACACCATTGTCACGCACCTCAAACGACGAGCCGTTCGAAGCCAGTGTAACTCCATCCACTACAGCGGTGTTCAAATCGGAAAATGCGATTGAGCCATCTACAACTTCTGCGCTGCTGACAGTATTCGGGCCTGGGGTGGCGGGAATGTTCGTTAATCCGCTCCCGTCGCCAGAAAAGGAGCTTGCCGTCACTAATCCGGTGGTCGATATGTTCTGAGCACCAAAGTTTGGAGTAACCTTAGTACCAGCAATTGCGGCGGCAGCGTTGATATCCGCATCGGCAATCGATCCATCAATAAGTTCTGGGCTACCTACCGTATTTGGCCCTGGCGTCGCTGGTATATTGGTTAAACCACTTCCGTCTCCAGAGAAAGAAGCAGCAGTTACTGTGCCTGTGGTTAAAACATTCTGCGAACCAAAGTCTGGGTTAACCTTTGTTCCTGCTATATCGGCCGTCGCATTTATGTCTGCGTCAGCAATCGATCCATCTATTATCTCAGAGCTGCTAATGCTGTTTGGGCCGCTGGTGATAGACAATATCTCCACCTGTAGTTCTTCGAGTGCTGCCTGCGTATTGGTAGCTAATAGGTTTGCATTGGGAATAACTGTCTGATTAGACGCCGAATCCAGGGCGAATTTCCAAAGGCTTCCATTCCAAACGAGGCTAAATCCTGTGGATGGGGCGATGCTGTCGAGCGGCAGTCCTTTGAGCCCCGAAACTACCAGAGAATCGAAGCGGCCCAACACATCACCGGCAGATGCCGTTGTGATGGTCACATCATCTGTCGCATCAATATCTCCTGAGTTAGTGATCTCCTGACCGGAAATTGAAATGCCATTGCCAGCCACAAGTTGAGACAATCCAATGACGTTCCAGGTTGAGTTGTACCAAACATACAATGTCCCATCATCGCTGTCGAAAACCAACATACCATTGTCGGTAGCCGTCAGATTGGCTGCGAAGGCTGTTCGCTCGGCAGCGGTTAGCCGGGGAGCAAGAAAGCCTTGATTTCCATTGATAGCAATTAACTCAAGGACAGCATTTTGATTGGGCGTTTCTGTGCCAATGCCAACTGAGTTTTGGGCATACAAGTTCTGAATAGCACCTACCAGTACTATTGAGAACACCAAAATTTTAAATTTCATGTTCGATTAGATCGGTTGAGCCAATACTCGGCTCAAGAAAATACAATAATTAAAAAAAGGCCCGCAAATTGGGCTATAGGCAGCACCCCAATATAAGAATTTATCAATAAAAAATATCACTTAAACTTCCTAAGTGGTAAAGTTGGTATTAGCCGGTTTATGCCAGCTATCTGCTTATTATTATTCTTAGTGAAATAACACTCCCCCCATTTCCCGTTGTATCATAAAATCTCAAAATATACATGCCTGCTTTCACGTCGTCAACGTCAAGAAGAACCTGTCTATCAGAGCCCGGCTCAAGGTTAGCGCTTCTTATTGTCTGACCCGTCAAATCTATCAAGTCGGCTACTATTTCGCCCCTCACTAATTTCTCATAACGGATTGTCAAGAATTTATTGGCCGGGTTAGGGTACACCGTCAGCCCCTTGAAGTAATCCAAATAGATGCCCGTCTCTTCCACCTTGGTCACCACAATGCTGGTTGGCGTAGCCAACGCATTGATACGGATGCTGTTCTGCTCAACACCGTTGCCACCGCCAAGCTGAAACTCGATAAAAGAAGTGGGATCCATCGGAATACCCGGATACTGAATATTAACACGATAGTCTCCATCAGGCAGGTTGTTCATCTCAAACTGACCCGTTTCATCTGTTTGAACATAGGCGATCAGCTCGTAGCCTTCATCGTTATCCTTCGCCCTAAACCTTGAGCGACTCAAACTTACTCCCGCACCTTTTACCCGTTTTCTATCAAACACCCGTGCCCCATCGTCGCCAAAATCAGATTCAAATAATCCACTGAAGGTATTGTCTCCATCTACAGGGGTTAACACTGGCAGAACACCCTCCATGGTAAGCACAAGTTCACCAACATTGCCACGGAGCTGAAGTAGATCGGCAAAGGCCCAATCGATGGTGCTTTTGTAAAAGCTTGGTAAAAAGACCTCTATATCCTGCTCAGCATAAAGCAGATAATCGCCCAGCACCACATCTTCGATGACAAATGTCCCGTTTGGCCCGCTTCTGAAGTGACCTGTGGTATCGTAGGCGCCCGCCTTAACTATAAGTAGTGCCCCAAAGGCGTCATTGACAGGGAGCTCGCTTTTGTCTGTTATTTTACCCGAAAGATTGGCTGTGGCTAAAACTTGCTGTACGCTACTTTTGATAGTCAGGCCAGGTACCCTGGCATTCGTAACTTCCAGTTGGTAATCGCCCATCGTAGCGAAATCTATCCCAGCAATAGTATACTCTGCCGCATTGCCTTCCTCCACCTCCACGCCATTCCTGAACCACTGATGACTATTGGCACTGCCACCAATCGATACGCTGAGTAAGTAATCAGCCCCCACTGGTATCAGTTCTTCCAACATCACTCCGGCCAATTTTTGTGGACTATAGTTCAGGCTGGGAATGTTGATATTTGGCTCAAGATCGTCAAACTGTAGCCTGTTGTTCGAGACATTGAGCATCGTGAGTTGAATGATATTTGTCAAAACTGGCAGGCTGGTGATTTCATTTCCCGATAAATTGATACTTGTTAGCTTCCTCATATCTCCCAGAAACTTCGGCAAGTCACCAGAAAGGTTGTTTGCGGGCAAGTCAATCCCGGTTACCCTGTCGCTGGCAACGGTTATACCAAACCAAGATGATAGATCGGCCGTGTTCCATCCCGAATTATTGATCCAGGCTTCGCCACTGGTTAAGCTATACAACTCCTCCAACAATAACCTATCACGCTCAAGGGAGCTCACCCTGAGTGCTACCGGCTTAGTTGTGAGCGTCAAACCCGGAACAATACTACTGGTAACCTCTACATAATAATTGCCCTCGTCCGCAAATGTTGGGAAATCGATTGTATGATTGAACCCGGCAGCACCTTCTAGTGATAGGTCATTTTTAAACCACTGATAATTGTTTGCACTTCCTCCGACCTGGCGATCCAAGATCAGGCTTTCGCCCCTCTCCTGAAGGGTGTCCGTAAAAGTAAGGAGCGCAGACTGCGGCGAAAACGTGAAAGAAGCAAGTCCCATATTGAATTCCAGTGAGGCAAAATCAAGAACATTATTGGCAACGTTGGTGGTAGAAAGTGCCATTGAAGTCAGGTTGGGTAATCTGGAAATCTGATTATTGCTGATATCGAGGGTTTTCAATGAGTCAAGCACAAGAATATCATCGGGCAGACCCCCTCTAAGGCCGTTTGCTACCAAATCAATGCCCGTTATCCTTGAAAGAGACGCCGTCACTCCAAACCAGTTCTCAACTTTCTGGCCAGGTGCAAGCCAATTAGTATTATTGACCCAATTAGCTCCGTCAAGAGAATTATACAGGCTCACAAGGGCCAGGGAGTCAGATGCGATGACACCATCCTTGATTTTCCGGATTTCAAGCACATTACTATTTTCTGCAAGATTCCCTGCTAAGTCCGTCACACCGACCGACCGAAGACTTGCCTGCAACAATGCAATGTCTGCGGTGACCAACAAAATAAGCTGATAATTTGAGGCGTTGGTTCGGACAATTGTATCCACGACGCCATTGAGCACCTCAAAATCCTGGCTTGTTAGATTGGTGACTGCTTCAGAAAATTGGACGTCAACAGGTATGACGCCTGTTATTGACGGCTGAGGCAGGCTGTAAGTCAACGTGGCTGTAGGGGGAACAATGTCTTTGAGCCCTTCGGTACTAATTGTATCGCCCCGATTGCCAAGACTATCGGTTAAAACAACTTTAACACTGAAAATACCGTCGGCCAAGCTGGCCAAATCTATTTCGGTAAGGCGCTCTGGGTCAGAGGAAATAGTGTTACTGCCACTTATTGTCAGGGCACTGCTGTCCGCCTCACTATTAATAAAATACTCAAACGTTGCTCCTATCTCTCCATTTAGTATGTCGAAGTCTAATAACTGTGAATCAAGATTCAGGGGCCCACTTTGCACAATCACGGAGTCAGCAGTGGCCGGGATATTGTCGATGCTATACACCTCCCCATTGAAAGGGATGTTGATAACGCTTGGCAAAACTCCAGCGTTGTCGGTGAAATCTAGGCCCAGGGTGCCCCCGGCTGCGCCAAATTCTGCTGCAACGACCCAGTTGACCCCATCTGCATCTGATACAGCTATTAAGATTGGACTAGCTACGCCGGATTCGACAAGCGAGAAATTTGCTTCGGAAACCCCGGTCACCGGCTGGTCGAAGGCGACAGTCCAGCTAACTGAAGAAAAGTTATTTGGGTTGGCATCGTTTCTTGTAATAGAAAGCACCGATGCTGGCGATTTAATGGTGATTGGCTCACTTATGAGGGTCAATCCCATAACTACAGTGTTGGTTACCCTCAGTTTATATACACCGAGGTTCAGTGGGCCAAAGTTTGTTATTTCGTACGTATCAGTTGTGGCGCCAACAATATCCTCCCCGTCCTTCTCCCACTGATATTCGTTGTTAATACCACCGACTGCAAATGCCAATGTTTGACTATCTCCAGCATTTAGTCCAATTGTTTGGCTCAGGCCGAACGGCTTCTGTCCTGCATTGACGGTGATGATGCCTACGTTTGGCTCTAAATCTTCAAAGGTAAATCGATTGTTGCTCACATCAAATGAGGCGAGCAGGCCGAGTGAGCTCATGTCGGGCAAGTGGGTTAGTTCGTTGTTGCTAATGTTAAAACTGGTCAGCGCCTGCAAATTCACTATCTGTTCGGGGACACTGTCTGCCAAAAAGTTACCTGACAGATCAATACTGGCTGCTTCAGATAAGTAGGCCAATTCATAGGGGAATTTGCCCTCCAAATTATTGCTGCTCAAGCTCACCGCTTGCACCCTGCCTCCCAGTGTGTCTATTCCGTACCAGGTATTGAGATCCACATTGAACCAATTGGTGCTATTTACCCAACTTGCTCCATCCGTTTTTCTGTAAATAGAATCAAGGGCCACACTGTCTATCATAAGGGAAAAACCTAGCAGTTCGAAGGCAGTCGTATTTGTTAAGCTCCACGCTCCATTTCCATCTTTTACCCTCGTTAAGAGATTATGGCTGCCACTACTAAACGAATTGACCGCAATAGGTATACTGACATTTTCATCAATGGGGTTTTGGGGAGAAGCCACAACCACCTCGGTGGCCTGACCCGCACCGGGGTCTGTGTCTATAGCATATTCAACAGTAGTTATCAGCCTTGTTCCATCCCTAAAAAAGGGGCTTGATTCAATATGACTCCACTGCCCCTTATCATCCAGAGCCCTGATATGAAGCGTATGCATCCCGAGAGAAAGTGACTCAATGGGTATAGGAATAGCCGCATCAACCTGAGTTCCGGGAGAAATGACCAGTGCCAAACCATTTCCATATCCCGGATCCACATCAAAAAAGTATTCCAACGAGGTAATGGTATTTTGACCCTCAACACTCGAGGTGGTGATAAAAAATGGTCGATGTTCGGTGGCGCTCCACTGACCGGAGGCATCACGTACCCTGAAATAGACCGTGTGAAAGCCTGTACCTAACGATGACGTTGGAATCTGCTCCAGCAGGTCTACATCTGTGGATGGTGTTACCGCTACGGCCACACCGTTACCCTGACCCGGATCAACATCTATAAAATACTCAACGGCATCAATGTCATTTCGGATCTCGCTCGTTGACTGACTGATAAAAAACGGCCGATGCTCCGTAGCACTCCACTGACCGGAGGCATCACGCACTCTGAAATAGACCGAGTGAAAGCCAGCACTTAACGATGAAGTGGGAATTTGCTCCAGCAGGTCTACATCTGTAGATGGTGTTACCGCTACGGCCACACCGTTGCCCTGACCCGGATCAACATCTATAAAATACTCAACGGCATCAATGTCATTTCGGATCTCGCTCGTTGACTGACTGATAAAAAACGGCCGATGCTCTGCTGCACTCCACTGGCCGGATGCGTCCTGCACCCTGAAATAGATGTTATGAAAACCGGAGCTAAGGAACGCCGTGGGGATCAGCTCAAAAACATCGACATCAGCAGACGGCGTCACCGCCACCGGCGTCCCATTACCCTGACCAGGATCAGAGTCAAGGTAATACTCCATACTTACTATGTTGTTGCGTGTTTCGGTTGTGGATTGACTGATAAAAAAAGCTCTTCTTTCAAAATGACTCCAAACGTTGTTTTCATCCATCGTGCGAACGTACAATGTATGCACGCCTGGCGTAAGCGAGCCAGTGGGCACAGCAAAGTTAAAATCTACCTGAGCGGCAGGTGTGAAAAAAACGCTGGTACCACCGCCAAAACCTGGGTCGGCGTCTACATAGTATTCCATGGCCGTTATTTGCGGGGCCTGTGCCAGCCCAAATTGCGCACAGCATATCAACCCCAAAAAGGAAAGAAGCCTTTTCATCTTTTTCGAGATGAGCTATACTAGTTTCCTTTGGCCTGGATGTGCACATTCAGGTCATTGCCTTCAATCACCATAGAAGGAACATCGAGCACCTGAATGGTGGGTATTAAGGTGCCCTCCAAATTAAAAGGGATTGGGCCTCCATACACCCCCATATCGGTGCCATTGGTGCCTGAGCCAAGAGCAGGTGAGCCCGTATCCAGGGCTGGGTCAAATGTTGAGAGAGAGGGAACTCCTGTTCCAAATGAGACATTGACAAAAAGAGGGTCTTGGCCAGTAATATTATTAACACTTGTGTTGCCACCAGTAGTGAGAAATCCTTGAGTTGGCTTGCTATGGAAGCTAAGATTGTTTTCGAAACTGTTGTTTGACAAAGCCGTTTTGCCCCTTGGGCCAATGCCATAAAAGATATTGTTTTTAACAGTAGAATTGGTGAGCCGGTTAAAAGCAAACCAGCCATTTGCTTCTGCGTCGGTATGAATAAAAATATTGTTTTCAATGGTACTGAGATCAGTCGTAACTGATCCATAAGTGGCGGTCCCATAACTTTCTGCTGTGGTACCGTAAATGATATTATTAACTATTGCAATATTAGATACATAGCCTTGAAGAAAATCGATTGTCTCCTCAGTGCTATTGCCAATGCCACTGCCTAATATATTGTTTCTGACTACGACGTTATTCAGACCAGTGATGGCTCCTGCATGTTGTATTCTTGTGATTACACTATTTTCTATTAGTAAATTCGATAGTGTCCCTGCAATACCGCCAAGCGCCAGAGAGGAGGAAATATACATACCCGATATTCTGGTACCGCTTGCCGCCGGGTCGGCTATCTCGACCGTGGTTACGTAGGATCTGCTGGAGCCATCAGTATCCGGGAAAAGCCCAATTCCAAAAATATTAAGTCGCTTGTCAATAGTGATTGCTCCATAACTGCTAGAGCTTCGGATTACATGAATAATGTCATCATCCACCGCCGCCGCTATGGCGTCCTGCAGAGCAGTTGAACCAACAAAAACAGCACCCGGCACGGCTACTGCCCCCGGGTTTCTATCCGCTGTCAAAATGCTTTGAGCACTTCCGAAGTAAGTTATGAGCATCCCCAAAAGAAAAGCAAGCCCATTTTTTTGATTAAAAAAGGTTTTCATGATCCTGAGAGTTAGTTAAAAACTTGAGCTGATGATCAGCCTTTTGGCTTTTTCATAGCTTCAAGTTCGGCCCTCAGATACCGACATGCTAACAGACACGTAACACGGACTCACACAGATGTAACATATAGCCCAAAAAACCTCAGAAGTTCCCAGCGCTTGATTTATCCTCAAGTTCCGAGGGCAGCAAACCATACTCTTCTTTGAAGCATTTCGAAAAATAAGAAAGGTTATTGAAGCCCACCTCAAAGGCAATTTCTGTCACGGTGGCGCTCCTCTTCCGGATGAGCTGGTGAGCTCGCTTCAACCGGATGGATCTGATGAACTCGCTGGGCGATTGGTCAGTAAGTGCCTTCAGCTTACGGTGGAGGTGCATCCGACTCATGGCCATCTCGTCACTCAGCCATTCTACGCTTAATTCCGAACCTGCCAGATGCTTCTCCACGAGCGCCACCGCTTTTCTGATAAAAGTTTCGTCCATTGACATGGCTTCTACTGGACTCGGCTCCAACAAGACCTGCTGGCGGATTCTTTCCCTCAACTTTTGTCTGATATTAATCAGGTTGTCAATCCGCACGGCCAACTCTTTTCCGTCAAATGGCTTGGTTAAATAGTCATCAGCTCCTGTTACAAGCCCTTCAATTTTATCTTGACTGTCGGCCCGGGCGGTCAGAAGCACAACAGGAATATGTGAAGTGGCTACATGTTCCTTCAATTTCTTCGTCAATGTATATCCATCCATGACCGGCATCATTATATCGCTGATGATCAAATCGGGTACCTTTTCTTTGGACATAGCCAACCCTTCTTCTCCATCGCCTGCTTCAAGAATTCTAAACTGTCCCTCCAGTTGGCTTTTGATATAGGTTCTCACATCCGAGTTGTCTTCAATCACCAACACGACGAGACGGCCATCGTCAGCCACTACACTATTCTCTGTCAAAACTTTGCTTTTAGCCGGCTTTGTGGCAACATCGACGGTCACTTTTTCTGCAACAATTTCGTCTTTCCCAAAGTGAGCACTTCCTTTAAGCAATTTGACCGTAAACACTGTACCCTTCTCTCTGGTGCTATTGACACTAATTGACCCATGATGAAGCTCAACAAGTTCCCGGGTCAGCGCCAGCCCGATCCCTGAACCTTCCTGAAATCTAGTCGTTGAGCTATCTACCTGATAAAACCTCTCGAAAATATTTTTCAGTTGATCTTCAGGGATTCCAATGCCTGAATCCGCCACATCAATTTCGACGGATTCTTGTAATTCTCTTATGGTCAAACTGATGCTTCCGCCGTCTTCTGTGAACTTAATTGCGTTAGTGATTAGATTAAAAAAGACTTTTTCAATTTTGTCGACATCAAAAAAAATGTCCAGCGAGTCTACCTCCGAGTAAATAGACAACGTCAACCCTCGGCGATCTGCCAGCGAGTCAAATGATCTGGTCAGGCCTTTCACAAATGATACCAAATCATATTTTGCAGCTTCTAACTTCAGCAAGCCGGTCTCCAGCTTCGACAGATCCAAAAGCTGGTTGATCAAGCGCAAAAGCCGGTCGGCGTTGGACTTCATCATGCTCAGCACGCTGCCCGGCATCACTGCATCGTTGCCATCCGCCCGATCGTTTAGCGGGCCAAGTATTAGGGTGAGCGGTGTTCGAAACTCATGGGAAATATTGGCAAAGAAGTTAGATTTCACTTTGTCCATTTCCTGAAGCTGCCTGGCCTGCTCCTTAAGCTGTGCATTCTTTTGCTCGATTTCTTGTGTTCGCTGTCCTACAATGCGTTCAAGCACCAATTTTTCTTCTTTAAGTTGTTTGGAGCGCCGACGAATAATGAACTGTATCGTTCCCACAAACAACGCCAGGTAAATGACAAATGCCCACCAGGTGCGATACCATGGCGGAAGGATCAAAAAAGCATAGGAATCAACCTTTCCCTGCACACCATAAATGTTTCTCCCTCGTACATAGAAAGTATAAGACCCTTCAGATAAGTTCGTAAAGTCTTTTTGTGTCTCCGTTGTCCAGGCCGACCAGTCTTCATCATATCCTCCCAGCATAGTCTGGTATTCGTTTTTTTCTGCAAAGTCGAAACTGGTCGCCGCAAATTGAAACCGAATGAAATTGTTCGGAAACTCCAATTTGGGGACTTTCAGTGCTTTTTCCTTCTGGTTCCCACCAAAAATCAGGGAATCATTTTTGGTGATAACCCGCCTTATGAGTGTATTGAAAGGTCTATCATAATTAACAGAGACGCTATGGTCATGTCGCAACAAAAGATCGTTACCACCCAGCCAGGTAATGCCATTAGGCTCTGAATAGATGTAAAAAAGGTTGACGTCTTCCAATCCCGCAAAGGCGTTATTCGCCCAGGCGTACTTTCCATCTTCTCCCCTTTTTGCATAGCCAGTATCCCTAACCTTCTTATCACGATTGTATATATGTATCCATGCTCTACCATCAGTCCCTTCCTCAAAGAAATAGGCGGCATGAGAGCCATTGGCCAGCATATCTCCAAAAGTAGAATCAGGTCGAAATTTATTCAGCCCAGCATCAAACTGAAAAATACCACGGTGGGTGACTATAACCTTACCTCCTCCGTATGGATAAACGAAATTTTCAACCATGGAGGGCAGGCCTCCCAGCGTATCATACAGCTGCGCCTCCTGAATCTCAAGCGGTGAGCCCGGATCCGTTTTCAGTCGATAAATACCACGATGAAAGGTGCTAATCCAAAGAATACTATCCACGACCAGCATTCGGCGAATTTCCCCTCCGACATCAGGTAGTTTTCCAAGACTCTCCCATTTTCCGCCTTTCACTTCGAACACTGCCACGCCATCGGTAGTGCCGCCGTAAACAATGTTTGGGTTTTGAGGAGATTGATAAAGTTGGCGATATCCCTGAGGAGCTACAGGAACTTGCTCGAAGCCGCTTTTAGTCAATACCTTAATGCCAAAATCGGTGGCAACTACTAAAGAACGGTCGACCGTCAGAAAAGACCAGGCGCTATTGGCCCCCTCAATGCCGCTCAACATTGCACCGTCCTTATCATTCCGTATTGTTGAGACTTCATGGCCCGTTGCTACATATAGTTCATTGTCATGCCTGATAATGGCATTCACTATGCCACGAACACCATTTTTTTGGTCAAAACGAGTAATTGGAGATGCAACGTCAACCTTACTTATTCCGTTGTCGAGCGCCAACCATACGGCACCACCATCATCAACAAATGCAGCGTGAACCGCATCATTTTGAAGCCCGTTCCCAGCATGAAGTCTGTATTTTAACTCCCCACCACCGGTAACTACTACGGCTCCCCCCAATATGGTACTTAGCATCATGCTTCCATCCTCAAGCCAAATGCCATGATAAAGTAGGCTTTCCTTAAGAAAAGCATCAATTTCAGTGGGAAACGCCGAAAATTCTGTCCCGTCGAAGTGGTAAAGTCCATCATTTGCTGTCCCAATGACCAAGCCCCCACCAGCTTTATTCCCAAGCATAAAATAGAATCGCTTGTCCATCAGTTTCTCGCTCCCCGGCACCAGCTGCAGCGAGTCTGCCACAAGCTTCAGAAGACCCACATTTCGCTGCTGCACATAGAAATCATTGTTTACAAAAAATGAGATGCCGAATGTGTTTTCGCCCGACTGCCAGGTCTTCATTTTTGACCCATCCCATCGGAAAATGTGACTATACCCACAAAAATAAGTCCCTTCAGGTGTAGAGAAGGTTCTTCGTATATTTCTAAAGTCCCTATTTTCCTCCCCCACTTCAGACTTGAGGGATACAAACTGCATTTGTCCGATTGAATCCGGTGCCAGATAGCCGATTTCGTCGTAGCCGCCAGCAAAAATTCTATTACTTTCATCCTTAGCGAGAGAGAAAAACAGGCCGGTTTTAGTTTCAATTATCCTCCATCGAACGCCATCAAATTCTAAAACCCCATTGGTATTGGCAAAGTACAGTATTCCTTTTTCATCCTGAATCGTGGCCCAGTTTTGAGCGTGCCCTCCAGTTTCTTTATGGCTGAAATTCGTTATTAGTGGAATCCCCATCTCATTGCGGCTTTGCCCAAATAGGTTTTGCCAGCAAAAAAAAATGATGAGTACCATGAGACCTCTGAAAGCAAGTTTCATACGATCGAAGGTTAGATTGCAGATGCAATTTGTCGGCTGAGCGGCTATAACAGATTAGAACTTAACGCATAATCTACTGAAATACCACTACTTGTGTTAAAAAATTTGCCAATCAGAATGGCATGTGAATCCAGGTTACTTCTTCACTATCAACCTGAATGAGACTATCTCTACTCCATTCCCATGCTTGTCAAAAAATCGCAATATATATAGGCCGTTTTTAACATCTGTCAAATCCAATACAGTCTGCTGGCTGGTGCCCTGCCGCACCGCTTTTGACATTATCGTCTGACCGTTCAAATCCATAAGCTCTGCGACAACCTCGCCCTTTACAAGCTTCTCGTACCGTATCGTGATATAGTCATCCGCCGGGTTAGGGTACACCGTCAGCCCCTTGAAGTAATCCAAATAGATGCCCGTCTCTTCCACCTTGGTCACCACAATGCTGGTTGGCGTAGCCAACGCATTGATACGGATGCTGTTCTGCTCAACGCCTGTGCCACCGCCAAGCTGAAAATCGATAAAAGAAGTAGGATCCATCGGAATACCCGGATACTGAATATTAACACGATAGTCACCATCAGGAAGGTTGTTCATCTCAAACTGACCCGTTTCATCTGTTTGAACATAGGCGATCAGCTCATAGTCATCTTCATTGTCCTTCGCCCTGAACCGGGAACGGCTCACACTCACGCCTGCTCCCTGCACACGGCTGCGGTCAAGCACCTTGCCGCCAGTGTCCCCAAAGTCCGACTCAAAAAGACCTTTGAACGTGTTGTCTCCATCTGCTGGCGTCAATTCCCTCGGTACGTTAACCATCGTCAACACCAGGTCGCCAATATTGTCTCTTAGCTGGATCAGATCAGCAAACACCCAGTCGATCGTACTACGGTAGTAACTTGGTATGTATTTTTGGTGGTCCTGCTCGGCATACAAAAGATAGTCTCCCAACACTATGTCTTTGATTTCAAAGCCTCCATTGGCTGCGCTGTTGTAAAAACCTGTTGTATCGTACGCTCCGGTCTTTACTCCCAGCAATGCACCATTTGCATTGGCAACGCTAGCGTTGTTCAGGTCGGAGATCAGACCCGTAATCGTGGCGGTGCCCAGCACTTTTTGTACTTCGCTTCGCAAGGTCAGCCCTGCCACTTTGCTGCTGGTTATCTCCAGCTCGTAGCTTCCCATGTTCTCATATCTTATCGGCCCCAGTTGATAGGTGCTGCTGGTTCCTGCTGCTATCGATGAACCATTGTGGTACCACTGGTAGCTATTGGCTGTGCCGCCAACAGGCACCTCTACAGTTACTGCTGTGTTCACAGCTATCTTTTCGTCTCGGGCCTGGCCGGTCAGTTTCTGAGGGGCATAGTTGATACTGGCTATGCCTATGTTGGGCTCCAGGTCGTCAAACTGCAGCCGGTTGTTGCTCACATTTAAGGTGGTAAGCGCTATGATGTTAGTAAGAGTTGGTAAGCTGCTTACCTCATTGTTGGAGATATCAATAACTGTCAGCCTTCGCATGTCACCGAGACGTACCGGTAATTCACCCAGCAGATTGTTGGATGGAAGGGTTATGCCCGTAACACGGTCGTTCGCTACTGTGATCCCAAACCAGGTCGCTATATCAGCCGTGTTCCAGTTTGTATTATTATTCCAGCTATCACCCCCCAGTAGGTTATAAAGCTCGGTCAATATCAGCCTGTCCCGTTCCAGTGAGCTTACCCGAAGTGCCACAGGCAATGTGGTCAACGTAAGGTTGGGCAGCTGGGTGTTGTTAATCTGAGCTGTATAGCTCCCCTCTTCAGCAAATGTTGGAAAGGCTATCGTGTACTCCGGCCCGGTGGCCCCATCGATGACTGTCCCGTTTTTATACCACTGATACTGGTTTGAAGTCCCTGCACTTGTCCGGTCAATTGATAAAGGCTCTCCTCTCTCCTGAAGCAGGTCAACTGCGGTAAACAAGTCCGCTTGCGGTGAGTAGCTAAACGTCGTTACTCCTGCAAACTGCTCCAGCGAACCAAAGTCCAGTCGGTTATTTGACACGTTGAGTGTCTGCAGTGCTGACAGGTTAGCATTGGCTGGCACCGTGGTGATTTGGTTATTGGCCAGATCCAGCTGCACCAAAGCATTTAGCTCGGTGCCGGTCATCGTTGGGAAAGCTCCCGTCACGTTGTTGGAGGGAAGGTTCAGGGCCGTCACCCGGCTGTTCTCAACAACAACACCCGACCAACCTCTCACCTGAGCTGCTTTCCAGTTTGCTGAATTTGTCCAGCCGGCGCCTCCCATTTCATCATAGATTTTCACAAGGGCTGTTGAGTCCTCCGTCAACTCGTCAGATTTTAATGTCTTGACCTCAAGGGTATCTGAATAGGCAGTTTCACCATCTGCATTGAATGCCTTTATCCTCATGAAATAGCTCGTGGCATGGTAAAGACCAGTCACTGAGGCCACGGTGTCGGCAGTCTCAAAGGGATTGTAGCCTGGCAAATAGTTTGTAAAGAGTCCGTCGGTTGCTATTTCCAGCCTGTAGCCATCAACAGCCTCTGAAGCGGACCAGTTGGCCTGAAAACCAAAGCTTGTAATGTTGGTTGCAGCCAGCCAGGTGGGCGTCAAATCTATTGCTTCCAGAACAATGCTGCCCTGAAGAGGGCTAGTCACATTGTAGTTCGTAGTCGCCGTAGTTCCATTGAAGGAGTATATATCATAAAATATCTCTGTGCCTGCAACTTCGCTTAAGGTATCAGAAAAAGTGAGGGCCGTTGCCGATTGAACAACGAATTGTTCACTGTAAATCTCCCCATACACATAGTCTGCGGCGTCCAGCGGGGCCGTGTCAACTATTCCGACCAATCTTCTCAAAATAAGGTAGCTGGCTGCGTCAGCTGCAGCCGTAAACGAGCCCGTCACTACAGCGCCATTCTGAGTCAAGACTAGTCCACTTGCCTGCTCTATGGGAGTACTTGCAAAGCTTAAAACACTTGCAATTACTGGGTTGATGCTGTAAACTGTTTCAGCTCCTGTTCCATTGAAAGCATAAACCAGATAGGTGTAGTCCGTCTCTGGCAGCAAACCAGTATCGGTAAAACTGGTGGCTATGTCAACCTGTATCACTGTATTGTCCGCCGCCGGAGTCGATCCCTGCGTTAGCGGCACACCAGTTACAGGCGTATAGGAAGCAGCGCTGGTCAGCTTTCTGATAACAACATAACCATCTGACCCGAAGCCATTAAAAGAGCCGCTAATAGCATTCGCCTTGTCCTTTGAGATAGCAAGAGCGCCTGCATCAGTCGGGGTAGCGGGGTAAGTAAGGATACTTGAGGTGGCAGAAGTTGCACTATAAATGGTGCTGCTTCCCGTGCCGTTAAATGCATAAACATCGTACGTGTAGTCGGTTGACGGAACCAGGCCTGTATCTGTAAATGAAAATGTTGCCCCTACCTGCACCACGTAGTTGTCGGTGGCGGGCGTTGCTCCCTGAGTGAGGGCTGCACCATTTTGCGGCACATAGGCTGCCGAAGAAGTCAATCTTCGAATAACCACATAGCCTTCAGCTCCTGACGTTGGAAAATTACCAGTGACCTCATTTGCCGAATTTTTTCCCAATGTGAGACCAGTTGGTGCTGTTGGTGTAACCACAGTTGTCACTACCAGTGGGTCACTTATCACGCTAATGCCTGTAACCAGACCAAATGCCACGGAGATGCTTGCATCGTCCATCGAAAATGTCAACGGGGCACCTGTTCCGGTAGCGTCAGCTCGTGAATCAGCAATAAAATAGAAATATTTTCCTGCCACATAAAGGGGCTCATTAGTGAGGTCAAAAGAAGCATTGCTGGCTGTCACCAGAGTAGGGGAAATAATTGCATTATCACCTGTAGTGGCCAGACTATTGTCCGCAGAAATCACTAATTGGAAGTTCTGGAGGTTAGCCTGGGGGTCTTCTGAAAAGTTGTAAGTCAGAGCGGTGAGCTCGGCGTACTGATTAGCTGAAATGAGCGCTTCCAGTAACACAATGCCTGATGACCCGCTGCCAACCGTAACCTCTGAGCCTGTGTTGTTTTGAGCAGTAGCACTAAAAATGGGGCCCGCCTTAAATGTTATCGTTGGGCCACTATAGGTGAATGGATCAACCGTTCCTGTTGAAAAATCAATACCCAACTCGGAAGAGGCAAAACTAATACCCGGTTGGGTGGGGTTCGCCTCAATTTTAGTATCTGCCACAAGGAAAAGGTAATGGTCAGCGGCAGTCAGCACCTCACTGAGAGACTGGAATTCAATATCTGTAATTGACAAAAATGGACTACTGCTTAATAATACATTGTCGCCCCCAGTGGAGAAAAACTGATCTACCGAGTAGTACAGTCTGTAATTCTGGAAACTCTTGCTCAGGTCCACACTTGACGTAAAAGCGACCCTCGTCAATGTGGTTCCAGCAGTGATATTAACAGCTAATCCCGCCACAACAACATCAGGCGTGCCATTGTTAACAGCAGCCACGGGCGTTTCTCCATTATTGGAAGTTACTACAAAAGGACCAGGGCCCACCTGAATTTCATATGTACCAGCGTCGACCTGAGCATTCGAAATACGGGGATTGCCCGCCAAATCCAAAGGCAACACTTCAACAGTATTCGCATCGTTGTCGACGTCAAGGTCGTCAAGCGGAAGGAACGAGATATCGCCGAAATCCTGCGCTGAAGACCCACTTTGGATGGAGAGGTCTCCAGTGCCTGACGAGGTGAAAAGGGGATCTGCTACCGATATATTGGCAGCGGTAATTGTTCCTGCAAAGCCCGAATAATCTCCTATGTTCCAGGAATCCACAACCGAGTTGGAAATGTCAAGATTGGAGCCGTCGTCGATAATATTGATCTGACTACCTGCATTAGCCCAAAGAACACTGTTGCTAATGACAGCGCTGGAAACAAAGCCGCCGGAAGAAACAACTGCTACTCCATCGCTACTGGATGAAGTGGTAAATGTTGTTTGAGTTAAGATCACACTGTGATCAGATGAAGCCGATTTAAAATAAATCCCAGCACCCGGATTCCCAGAGTTATTGTAGAATCTCCCATTTGTGAGGGAAATGTCTGAATCAAGGGATCCAATGGCTCCCCCATTCAGGCCAAACGCACTATTCGTATCGAAATCGACACTGACAGCCAGTAGAGAAGATCCGTTCGAAAGATAAATACCGCCGGCTTCCCACGCTGTGTTGTTGTTAAAATAGCTATTCGAAATCTTAATGATAGCATTGTCGGCATAAATGGCCCCTCCAGTACCAAAGTTGATCACCGAGTTGGAAAGAAATGAAGACTTCTCAATAGTAACGGTGCTATTACCTACATATAAGCCGGCACCGAAATCGTTCTGATTAAGTTGAATGGTGAGGTTGGCCAAAATGGGATCAGCACCTCCTTCGATCTTAATGCCTCCGCCATAGTTATCGGTTCCAAACTCCCCGCTACCGCCACTAATAGTAAAACCGTCAAGCCTTGCATTGTTGCCAGAGCCTCCAATATAAACGACAAGGTAACTGTTGAGAAAATTAGGAGAATCGCCATCAAGACTAGTCACATTAGTCACCGGATCTCGTTGCGAAAGATTTGTTTCTGTCCCGTTAAAGCCCCCATAAACGGATGTTCCCGTTGGGATCACGAAAGGAATAGACGGATCGTCTCCGCTTGGATAGTAATTGCCTGCCGCTACCCAAATCTCCGTACCATCCACCGCTGCGGCAAGTGCACTTTGCAAATCGGTGAAGGCGTCCGTCCAGGTACTTCCATCGTTGTTGCCAACCGCATTCACATCTACATAGGCAAACAACAAAGGATCAGGATTGCCCTGGTGTTCAAAAGCACCCAAATCTACTGTAAAGTTGTAGTATCTGGGGTTCTTTCCTAAATCGTACGGCGCATACTCCAGATAGTCCGCATCCTGATCCTCATCGAATATGTCTATATACCAAGGTTGTTCAAGAACAAAATTGTCGCCGGCATCGATAGCTGGTGATGCCAGCAAAAGGTGATAGTCCTGGTTGGCCGAATTGATAAACAGGGGATCGGTGAGGTAAATATTACTCTCAGTCTCAGCGGCGTAAGCCGTATTGTCCCAATCCTCCACTATGGAGTTCTGGATCGTAAACGCTCCGCCGTCATTAAAGTTTTTCAAACTACCTGCCTGTGCCACCGAGGTATTCCCCCAAAAAATCGAATTATCAATCTGTATGGATGCGCCCGAAAAGAAGTTCAGGGCGCCTGGCCCGTCATTCGAAGCATTGTCAGCAATGGTAGAATTGACCACGATAGAGGTAGACAGGTCGTCGACGACAATCGCCCCACCGTAATCATATGCAAAGTTGCCAGCAAAAAGGTTTTGAAAAGCCTCAAAGTAGCTCTCCTGGAGGTAAATACCTCCGCCGGTTGTAGCTGTAGCTCCATTGTTAAGAAATTTATTGTAATAGCTCACTGAGTTGTCAATCAGGTTTGAGCCATTCATATAAAGCCCGCCGCCAGAAACTGCGTCGTTATATTGAAAGACGCTTCTGTAGATGAATGGCTCCGAAGCGTCCAAATAAGCTCCTCCACCAGTCGTTGCCTGGTTGTTCTGGAAATGGCTGTTAAGGATTGTTATGCTCGTGCCCGTGATATAAGCGCCACCGCCACTTGTTCCGGCATAATTATACTCAACAAACACATTATTAATACTAAATTCAGCCGTTGATGAGTAGATTCCGCCACCATCGCCGGCCGCATTACCCCCGCTAATTGTCAGACCATCTAGGTAAACCCCAGTCACGTTGCTGATGATAACGACGTTATTTGAGTTGTCAGAAATAAAAGAAAAGTTGAAGTCATCGTCGCCGTTGAGGTCACCACTTAAAACCGTCTGCGACGGATCTGCGTACCTCTCACCAAGGCTTCCTTCAATGCCATCAAAACCACCAAAAATACTCAGATCGTTTTGAGTGATCACGAACGAAAGAGATGTGTTGCCCGCATTGATCCCATCAGGCCTGTATACACCGTTGGCCACCCATATCTGGTCACCATCTGCAGCAGCGGCCAGGGCGTCCTGCAAATCCGTATAAGCATTCGTCCACGAAGTTCCGTTATTCAATCCGGATGCATCGGCCTTCACGTAAATGGTTTCGGCCGGATCAGGCACACCTGAAGCTATCCATTCTGTGCCAGTCATGTTCTTCAATTCTCCATTCAATCCATTGCCAGTCAGGTCTGGCAAAACCACCCCAGATACCTCGTCAAATCGATAGTAAGCAAGAAGCCCAGCTTCATTACCCACAAGTGTCGAATATCTGTTGTCATTGATTTCACTCAACGTACGCTCGCCATCCCAGATGCGTACATCATCAATACTTCCTTCAAGGTTGAGAGTGCCTGCAGTCCTTCTGGCTCCAATAGTTAGACGACCGAACGAGTAGGCCGGTGTTCCAAGGGTATTGGTCCCCGTGTCGGTATCGTCAACCCCATCAACATAAATGGTCCCGTCTCCTGCACCACGATACACAACCGCTACATGGTGCCAGACACCATCGTTGTACGTGCCATTAGTTTGCATGGAACCACCGTTAACTACAAGAGTTATTTGATCCCCCAATGATTGCTGAACCGAATATTCCGTATCTGAATTTCCTTTTTCGATGAATACCTTATTACCTGTGGCAGTCGTACTAAACCAAAATTCTATAGTGAAAGCCCCTGCTGGTTCCAATATTGGGCTATCAAACATCTCCACATAGTCGTCCACAGTAAATGGCAAGGCATTTCCCTGGCGGACCATAAAACCGTTCGACACGTAGTAGGAACTTTCACTTCCACCAAAATCCGTCTTGGCCCGGTAGAAGTATTGTGTTCCCGGGGTGAGGGTCACGCTAATATCGACTCCTCCCGATATTCCCACACTAATATTCTGACCTGAAGGCAAGAATGAGCCAAATGCCGGGTCGGTAGATACGTCAACGAGGAGATCTACTGCGCCGGGCGGTGCAATTAAGTTAGGCGTGAAGCCCTCAGTGGTGACGTTCGTGGCATTGTAAATGGCAGGTGGCGCAAGTGTGTTCAAATATAGGGCAATTCGCCCTCCATTGAAGTCATCTGTTCCTGTCATCAGGAGGTCTAAATCACCGTCGTTGTCGAAGTCGCCCCAATCAGCGGTACCATAGATGTAGTTATCAACTTTTATCCCGGAATTCACATAAGTTCCGGAATTGTTGATGTAGATGGTTGTCGTAGGGTCATTGGTTTCGCCAGATCCATTGATAACCAAGTCAAGATCTCCGTCACCATCATAATCACCCCAGGCGAATTCCCCTTCACCATTTTCTAACAGTCCAGCATTACTATCTACAAATACGCCAGCATCATTTCTATAAATAATGGGCGCATTATCGGCGCCTGATCCAGATACAAGCAGGTCAAGATCTCCATCACTATCATAATCACCCCAGGCCACTTTACCAACGGACTTTCCTTCAAGTCCTGCTACGATATCTGTGAATACGCCAGCATCATTTCGATAAATTGTGGTAATTGTGGAGGCATCACTGTCTGTAGTTCCACTACTTACAAGGTCAAGGTCTCCATCACTATCATAGTCGCCCCAAGCCACACCACCCTCATATACACCCGTTACAACTGCGTTGTGATCAACGAACGTTCCAGCATCATTGCGGTAAATAATTGTTGAAGTCAATGCAGGAAAATTACTGTTGTATTTTCCTTGTACCACAAGGTCTAAGTCTCCATCACTATCGAAATCTCCCCAATCAGCTTCAGAGAAAGCAACACCTTGGAAAGTTTCTCCTGCATTTGTAAAAGTCCCAGCATCATTTCTGTATAAAATTGCTAGAGGTACTCCTAAATCGCTGAATCCGGTTAAAAACAAATCAAGGTCACCATCATTGTCATAATCTCCCCAATCGACACTACCCTCATAAGCTCCAGTTAGTGATGCAAAAATATCTTCGAAATTGCCTAAGGAGTTACTAAAGATCTTTGTAATTACTCCTCCGTATTCAAAATCATACCCACTCACTACCACATCAAAATCTCCATCACCATCATAGTCTGCCCAACTTGCAGCACCGTCGACAACGCCTTCCAAAGCTGTTGATTGCTTGATAAATGCGCCTTCAAATGGGCCGGTCTCAATCGTGAAAGACAGTGTATATGGAACTGCCGCTTGGGTCGAAAGGGCAAGTACACCATCTGTTATGGTCACCGTTACTTTCTCTCCAGCAAAAAAATCAACGTCAGGATTTATCGTAAGACTTGTTGTGCCTCCGCCAGAGTACACCGCAGAATGAAGACCTGACCTGCTTCCCATGGCCCGGATATTGGTCGCATTTAGTGTTGTACCATCTAGAGTTGCATCAAAAATCAGAATGATATCATCACTCGCTACAATATTTGTTTCGTTAACAAATGGCGTTGTGGTTGAAACTGTCATTTGCGAAAAGGCTTCTGAAAACGACAAGAAAATAGCGCATACTACTAACAGTATCCTGAAAGGAGGAAAATGGAACTTCGGTGAAGGCATAGTAAACCCTGGAAGAAATAAAAAACCTGAACGAATGAAGTTGGCCAGGTACTCAATTTGAGCCCTTTTAAAAAAATTATTCAATAGCTGAAGGAAACAGTGAAACGTGAACTAAGCGATGAAAAAGTTCGATTAGCACATTCTCTCCTAAACATAAGCTCAAAAGCTAAATTTTACTACTCCGCCAACCAGATTATATAAAAAAAATTCACGATATCTCCTCCAATGATCGGATATGCCCAGGTCTTTAGTCATCTTTTGTCTGTCTCCAGTTTAAAAACTCAACCGATCGCCAATCGAATTAGAGAAATCCTATTTTCTTCTGGGATTATTATATTTCTATGTTGTAACTTGTTCGGTTAAAGCAATCAACCTAAATCTGACGGCTCATGAAGACCCCCATTTTGTTTTTTAAAGGCTTTCTGATTTTTTTTCTGACAATTGCATTTCTGCCGACATCAGCCCAGTATAAGTTTGACAGTAAGCCGTTCAAAAAAACTTTTGAAAAGGCAAAGAAAGCTTATGACGGTTACGACTACGCCACTATCCTTGATCTCGAAGCCGATCTTCTAAAGTTCTCCGAGCCTAAAAAAGATACCCTTACTGCCCTCATTTACTCGTTTTTGGGCGAGTCGTACGATGTGGAGGGCGACCCTATGAAGGCCTATGATTACTACAAAAAGGAATATGCCCTACGACAATCCATTCAGGATAAATCAGAATACAATTATGGCGGTTTGTTGTTCAACCTGGCTTTCTATGCCATGGGGCTTGGCGACTATCAGGAGTCAGAAAAGCTGTTTTTAGAACTGGTCGACGAAGACAAAAAGGCCTATGGAGATAAGAGTGAAGAGTACGCCAGGACAGTGAAAAACCTTGCTGACCTTTACAAGAGCATGGGACGCTACAAAGACAGCGAAACAACACTGAGAAAACTGATGCGAGAGATTGATAGTGATAATCCTAATTATCCTTCGGTGGTCACCAACCTAGCCATTTTATACACCGCTACAGGAGAATACTCGAAATCAGAAAGGACTTTCGAAAGGGCACTAGAGTTGCTGGAAAATAGCGTAGGGAGTGCTTCGGTTGATTATGTGGTTGCATTAAGCAGTTTGAGTTATCTCTATCAGTCAGCAGGCCGCTATTCCGAAGCCGAGGAAACGCTTACAGAGGCTAACTCAATTCTAAACAGACTTCAGGGAGAAAACGAGCAGGTAAAAAGTCTTATTTATAATTATACAGGCACCGTAAAATTCAGAATGGGCCTATACGAGGAAGCCGTCAACTACTTTACACAGGCACTCAAAATAGATTCGACTTTGTACGGAGTAGAGTCTCCTTTGTATGCCTACTCTCTCGACGCACTTGGGTCGGTCTACAATTATATGGGAAATCACACTCAGTCCATCGAAGCATACGAAATGGCAATGCAAATTATTGGTGATGTGATGGGCGCCGATAGCTTCGACTACTCCTACACTCAGGCCAACCTGGCACTTGCATATATCAACGATGGCCAGCTGGAAAAGGCTCTCAGCACGATGACCGAAGTCTTGGCCACCGATAAGGCCGTATTGGGAGGAGATCATCCTGACTACGCCAATAGTGTACACAACATGGGTAATCTTCAGTTCAAGCGAGAAAACTATGGCGAAGCCGATAAGTATTATAGCGAATCTTTAAGAATAAGGAAAAGAGCGCTGGGTGCCACTCATCCAAAATATGCTGAAACGACAAATAAGCTAGCTATCCTTAAATGGGCACAAAAGGACTCAAAAGGTGCTGAAGCATTCTACAAGGAAACATTTGATAACTTTTTCACTCAGATCAACGCTTACTTCCCAATTCTTAGCGAAGACGAAAAAGCAACGTTCTACTATACCAAGTTACGAACTGCCTTCGAAGAGTTTAATTCCTTTGCCATTGATAGGTTCCAGGACAACCCTGCGCTTATTGGCGATATGTACAATATTCAGCTCGCTACTAAAGGCTTGATTCTGTATGCCACCAACAAAGTGCGTGAAAGCATCCTCAACAGTGGTGATACCGTTATCATCAACAAGTACCAGGATTGGATAAGTCAAAAGGAGAAGATCGCCAAGTTATACTCTTCAAACGATGAGGAACTGGACATCAGAAATCGAAAAATTGACTCACTATCTAACATTGCCAATAGCCTTGAAAGGGAGTTAAGTACCGCTTCGGCTGCTTTCTCCAATACGTTTGTGAAGAAAGACTACACCTGGCAAAATGT
This sequence comes from Imperialibacter roseus, assembly GCF_032999765.1. Lineage (GTDB taxonomy): Bacteria > Bacteroidota > Bacteroidia > Cytophagales > Cyclobacteriaceae > Imperialibacter > Imperialibacter roseus. The sequence continues at coordinate 5,675,421 of NZ_CP136051.1, forward strand.
ACGGGACAAGCTTAAGCCTGGAGAAGCTGCTGTAGAAATTATCCGCTTTAGAGAATTCAAGCCCGATTCAAGCGGCATTTTTACAGATAATGTTTTTTACGCAGCATTGATTGTTCGCAGCGACACAAAGGACAACCCTGACCTGGTGATTATAAGAAATGGTAACCAAATGGAAGACCGCTACCTGGCCAACTATAGGAACGCCATCCGGTACAAAATTGAAGAAGACTTCTCTTACGGACTATTCTGGAAGCCTATCGCCAATAAATTAGAAGGCGTCAAAAAGGTGTATTTGTCACCAGATGGGGCCTTTAACCAAATCAGCATCTATACCCTGCGAAACCCAGATACCGGCAATTACACGCTCGACGAAATAGAGATTCAGGTAGTAACCAATACCAAAGACCTCGTAGAGGAAAGAAAACAGTCGGCCTTACAAACTAAGGACGGCAAAGCAGTGCTCATAGGCTATCCCAACTATAACAAAGGCGCCTTTGAAGACATAAAAGCTGAAGAAGCCATTGCTTCCAGCGTAGTGGCAGCTGCCGCTGAAGGCGGTGGAGATAGCCGGGGGGTGCGGGGAACCAGAGGCACTCGTGGAACACGGGGGTCGAGAGGTTCAGATGGTGAAGAAAGCGCTAGCCGTGGTTTGACAAGGGGAGCTTCCAGGGGCCTTCCACGAGGAATCAGAGGAAACCTCAACCGCTACATCAACAGTGACGACCTGCTTGCGCTTCTCCCGGGAACAAAAGTAGAGGTGGAAAAAATTAACGCCCTTTACACCTCGAGCAAAACTTCATCGGAAGTTGTGCTGGGCGACAATGCTATCGAGACATCGCTTAAGAGTGTCAAATATCCCCGCACTTTACATGTGGCCACGCACGGGTTTTTCCTTGAGGATCCTAAGCCTGAAGAGGCTATCGACACTAAGTATATTGAGAACCCGCTTCTTAAGTCGGGTCTGGTGTTTGCAGGAGCCAATAGCTTTCTGGCAACCGGCGAAATGACAGACGACGACGGTATTCTAACTGCCTACGAAGCAATGAACCTCAACCTTGATGGTACTGAGTTAGTAGTACTATCTGCCTGCGAAACGGGTCTTGGCGAAGTACAAAACGGCGAGGGTGTTTACGGACTACAGAGGGCATTCAGAGTGGCCGGAGCCAAAAGCATGATCATGTCGATGTGGACAGTAGATGACGATGCCACACAAGAACTCATGACTCACTTTTATGAAAATTGGCTTAAGACAGGCGATAAGCATGCTTCATTTATCAATGCGCAAAAGTCGCTGAAGAAAAAATACCCTGAGCCTTACTACTGGGGTGCGTTCATAATGGTGGGTGAGTAAAAACCCCTTCCAATAGAAAAGTGAGAACCCTTCTGTCTGCGGCAGAGGGGTTTTTTATTTGAACATCGGAGGATGCTGAACGTGAAAGTCAGTCAGCGCCTGAATCTGGGCCCCAAAGGCCACCAGCTCTTCCTCTTCAAATAAATGACCGACCAGGGTAAGGCTTGTTGGTCTCGATTTGTAGTCGAAGCCTGTGGGAAATGCCAGCGCCGGATGACCTGTCAGGTTCGTTATCAGTAGCTGGCGGCTGAACGTCGGTGCAATGAGTATGTCTATTTCAGCCATCGTTTCATCCATTTTGTCCATCAACACCTGTCGATGCCTATTGGCCTGAAGGTATTCCACTGCCGGTATAAACCTTGATTGTCGTAGCGAATTAGCCCTTGATCCGCCCGTCTGCTCAACCATTTTATCGACGCCGTGGCTCCGCACCAGCTCGTCGAAAAAAGCACCGGCCTCGGCCCTAAGGATCACATCAAAAGAGCTGTAGGGGATTGAATCCTCCGCAGGCAACTCAATCTCCTGCATTTCATAGCCTGCCTCCATTAGCCCATTGAGCAGGGCAATGGCATTTTTCCCCAACTCTGTGCTGTCGCTCTCCATCATGCCCTTCAAATAGCCCACTCGCAGCGATTTGGCCGAGAGCACCGCCGGATGCTGCAGCTGGACATCATCGACAGTAAGATCAAGGTTGTCAGGTCCCATAATGGCCTCTAACACAATGGCACAGTCCATGGCCGTTTTGGTAATTGGCCCAGGCTTGTCCATACTCCAGCTCAGGCTCATGCAGCCGTATCGGCTCACCCTTCCAAAAGTGGGGCGCAACCCGGTCACGCCACAACGGGACGATGGGCTTACAATAGAGCCAAGTGTTTCCGTACCGATACCAAATGGCACCAGCCCTGCAGCCACTGCCGACCCCACTCCGGCCGAGGAGCCGCTGGCTCCCTGCGTGGTATCCCAGGGGTTTTTCGTTTGTCCACCAAACCAAACGTCGCCACGGGCAAGAGCACCTGAGGTGAGCTTCGCAACCAGCACGGCCCCGGCCTCCTCAAGCTTTGTTACCACTGTAGCATTGTAATCCAGCACCTGATGCTCGTACGGCTTTGAGCCCCAGGTGGTGGGGTAACCTTGCACCGCAAACAAATCCTTAATGCCGTAGGGTATGCCATGCAAAGGGCCCCTGTATTTACCTTCGGCAAGCTCTTCGTCCATTTTTCGAGCCTGGGCCAAAGCAAGCTCCTCGGTTACGGTTATCACCGCCAGCAGTGTTGGGTCGTATTGCTTAATCCGGCTGAGAAATAGCTGAGTCAGCTCGACTGAAGAAACTTTCTTTGCTTTGATTAGGGCAGCCAGTTGTTCAACATTTAAAAAAGCCAGCTCCTCTTCAGAAACTGCGTCCGGATTGGCTTCCACAGACCAATCGATTTTTTTGTGCTGTTCTTTGGAGCCCGTCCGATAATTGGTGGTGAAAAGCAGAGGCGGCACAGTTGTCTCGGGCAACCGAAGGCTTCTCATCGCTTCATAACCCGTCAGGTTCCTTTCCAGATAGGCGAACATGGTGTCCACATCGCCTTTGCCGAATTGCAGACCGATAAGCTTTTGTGCGGAGCCTATGTCCTTCCTGGAAAACGGATGTCTGGAGGCTACAAAAAAACCGCTTCCAAAACTCAAAACCACCAGCAGCAGCAAAACTACTCTTCTCTTCATGGAATATTTTTCGAGAAGCTATAGAAGTATCTCAACGGCACCAACAAATTTTTTAGGAATGGAATCCCACACACCATTTTCTTCGGGTTCTATTTATATAGTTATATTTGCTACGCTGTCAACTCAGTAGCTGTTAATGATTTCAAAGAAAACCAAGTATGCACTCAATGCGCTGGTTCACCTGGCCAAAAAATTCGAGCAGGGGCCGGTGCTAATTAGTTATATATCCGAGCAGGAAAACATCCCCCAAAAGTTTCTTGAGGCCATTCTTCTTGACCTGAAAAATGCAGGGATATTGGCTAGCAAAAAAGGCAAGGGCGGCGGATACTACCTCATTAAGCCCCCCGAAGAAGTGAACGTAGCTGATGTTATGCGTTTGCTTGATGGTCCCATTGCGTTACTTCCCTGCGTTACTTACAAATATTATGAACGCTGCGAGGAGTGTAAAGACGAGGAAACTTGTGGTATCCGGGATGTATTTATGGCTGTTAGAAATGAGACTGTTCACATTCTGAAGCAAAACACCCTTGCTTCCATCATCGAAAAGGAATCAGTTCAGAAGTGATTATTTCTTTGCTCAAAAGTCTACTAATTTGGTATAGTTTATAGATTTTATAATATTTGCCCGCTTATTCAGAAAATATGGGGCTAGATGCATGGTTGGTATTAGGTGTGATAGTAGTGGCAGTACTGCTATTCGTCACGGAATTCTTCTCAATCGACGTTGTTGCGCTCCTTATATTGTGTTCTCTTGTTCTTCTCGGCATTATCAGCCCTGAGGAGGGAGTAGCAGGCTTTGCTAACCCTGCCACCATTACGGTGGCTTTCATGTTTGTTCTCAGTGCGGCGCTGCTCAAAACGGGTGCGCTTCAGCTAATGACGCCGAAGCTTGCCGGCCTGTTTAAATCGAATTACCTTCTTGGAATGATTAGCCTCGTGCTCTTTGTCGGGTTCACATCGGCGTTTGTCAACAATACACCAGTTGTAGCAGTATTTATCCCGGTTGCCGTGCAGATCGCCCATACCAGCAATATAAGTCCCTCCAAGCTGCTCATTCCTATCTCCTTCGCTTCCATCTTTGGGGGTGTTTGCTCTCTGATAGGTACGTCTACCAATATCGTCGTGTCGGGTGTGGCAATGAAAAACGGACTGCCCGAGTTTGGTATGTTCGAAATGTCTCCCCTTGGCCTGATCTTTCTCGTGATTGGCACATTGTATATCGCATTCATCGGAATAAAACTTCTACCCGACCGATCGGTTGCCGAAGGGTTCAAAAGCAGTGTTTCTTTCCGGGACTTCCTTACTGAAATTGAGCTAAAGGAAGATGGCGCCTTCACAGGCCAGCGCATTATGGACAGCCCGATTGTGAAGGAACTGGAAATGGATATTCTGGAAGTTCGACGCAATGGACAAAAATATGGGCTGCCTCCCGGCGATATGGTGCTACTTTCCGGCGACGTACTGAAAGTTCGGTGCAATGTTGAGAAGATTAAAGGGCTCAAAGATCTGGTAAAGATTCAATCGCAATCTGCCGTAAGTATTGGTGAAGAAGCCCTCAACAACCAGGGTATGACGCTGGTGGAGTTGGTCATTACTTCCCAATCTAGTTTTGAAGGAAAAACTCTAAGGGAGATCGACTTTCGCAGGAGTTACCGGGCGGTGCCCCTGGCCATTCGCCATCGTGAAGAGGTGCTTCACGAACACTTGCATGAGGTGCCTTTAAAGGCTGGAGACGTTATCCTTGCAGAAATAAAAACCCACCACCTGACTGAGCTTAAAAAGCAGGAGACTCACCATGAAAGCCCCTTCCTTATCCTTTCAGAAGAGGGTGTGATGGACTTTAAAAAGAAACGGTTCCTTTTTGTGTTGACAATTATTGGAACCATTGTGTTTCTGGCAGCTTTTAATCTCGTTAATATAATGATTGGAGCTATTGCCGGCACCGCCATACTTGTCGTGTCTAAATCAATCACGATGAAGGAGGTGTACCAGGCCATTGAATGGAAAGTGGTTTTTCTGCTGGCTGGTGCCCTCAGCCTTGGTGTGGCGATGCAAAAAAGTGGGCTCGCTGCTATCATTGCCAGCTCGCTGATTGATTCGTTGGGCGAATTTGGGCCAATTGCCATCGTGTCGGGTCTTTATCTGGTCACCGCACTATTGACGGAAATGATGTCCAACAATGCCACCGCTGCCTTACTAGCTCCTATTGCCATAGTAACTGCGCAATCGCTTGACCTGAGCCCCACACCTTTCCTAATGGCTGTCACCTTTGCTGCATCTGCCAGCTTCATGACTCCGGTGGGCTACCAAACCAATACTATGGTATACAGTGCGGGCGGCTACAAATTTACCGACTACTTTAAGGTAGGCTGGCCACTTTCCCTGGTGTTCTGGATAGTAGCAAGCATCCTGATCCCCATTATTTTTCCCTTCTGAAAAACTACTTTTTCAGGTTTTTCTCAAATAGCTCAAAAATTCTCCGGTACTCGTCGGCCCAGCTTGAAGCCTCCACAAAGCCGTGGTTTTCCACCGGATACAAAGCCATTTCCCAATCCTTTTTGCCTAACTCAATCAACCTTTGCGACAGCCGAACAACATCCTGAAAGTGTACATTGGTGTCGACCATGCCATGTGCAATAAGCAATGGCTTTTTCAGGTTTTCTGCATAATAAATCGGTGACGACTTGCGGTAGGCAATGCTATCCAGCACAGGTGTGTTCAGGATATTAGACGTATAGCCGTGGTTATAGTGAGCCCAGTCGGTAACAGACCGCAGGCCGGCACCAGCCGCAAAAACATCGGGCTCGGTAAATAATGCCATCAGCGTAATAAAGCCGCCATAGGAGCCGCCATAAACGCCGATCTTGTCTTTGCCCACGCTGTGCTTCTCTACCAGAAACTTAGCCCCATCCACATTGTCGGACAGGTCCCAACCTCCCATAAACCGATAGATGGCAGTGCGCCAGTCACGGCCGTAGCCTGCACTGGCTCTGTAGTCGATGTCGAGCACTGTATAGCCATTGTCTACCAGGAAGTTGTGGAACATGTACTCACGGTAATAGCTGCTCCACCATTTGTGCGCATTTTGCAGGTAGCCAGCTCCGTGCACAAAAACAACCGCCGCACCATTGGGAGTGGGATTAGCCGGTTTATAAAGCCTCGCCGGCACTTCAGTACCATCCCTGGCTGTGAAAGTGGTAAACTCGGGAGTTCTCCAGTTATATGCCTCGAATTCCGGCGTAGTTGACGAGGTAATCTTCTTCATTGTTGCCCCCGGTTTGTTCGGCATCAGGAACAGCTCCCAGGGTTTGTTGGCTGTTGAATATAACATGGCCAGGTTCTTTTCATCCGGCGACAATGTGACGTCGTTGCTTCCTACCTGCGATGTAATTTTCAAAGCTTTGCCTCCTTCCAACGGCAATTTGTAAAAGTGCCTTTGCCCGAAGTCTCCCTCATTGCTGCTGAAATACCACGACTTCTTGTCTTTGGACAAGCTTACATCGTACACCTCATGTTTTCCGGCCGTTAAAGCCTTTTTGCTTTTGCTCTCTACATCCAGTAAGTACAAATGTGAGAAGCCTGTTTCTTCCGACTGAAACCAAATCCTTTTGTTGTCGGGCAGCCACCCAATGTCACCAGGAGAATACATTGACCAACCAACGCCGGGGCCGCCTACCCAGGCCTCATCCCTTTGCCTATCCAGTAATGTATTCGATCCGTCTTCAGGGTTCAACAGAGTGATCCACCGGTCTTTGTTGTCCACCGAACGATACACCATAATGGCCTTCGACCCGTCATCAGACCAGAAAGGGCCAAAGCTGAACACTTCTCTCTCGAAAGCCTTCATCGTATCAAGCTTTGGATAGTCGGCGTAAAAATCGGGCTTGTCTTTGATCCCAGGCAAATCATTGGTTTTCACCTGCATCACCTTTCCTGTGGCAGGTGTAAACATCCAAACTTCCCTTTTGGACAAATCGGAGCCCACTTTCGTTCTCGTATTGATTGCTTCCGTGTAGCCTGACTCAGCTACAAACTCAGGCACCATGGTATTGTGGGTATTGTCGGCCGATTTAAAGAGAACATAAGAAATGATTTTGCCATCGGGACTCATTTGAATACCCGACACACTTTTGCCCTCAAGGTAAATTTCCATTGGTCTGCCTGGTTGATCTGCCTTTCGGATTTCCTTTTCCAGCTCATCTTCCTCGTGGCGCTGCTTCACAATCTTCGAAAGCCCCAGTTGATCATTTTTCAGCCATTCATCTTGTTCCGATAGCTTCTTGGGCTTCTTTGCGGAGCCCTCTTTAAAGTTGGTAAGTTGGGTGATAACCCCGGATGAGATGTCCCAGGAAAGCAGGTTGTTATCGGAGGTAAATTGGATGGTCTTTTCATCCGGACCAAAATAAGCATCCGATTCTCTCTCTATCGTGTTCGTTATCTGGGTAGCTGCTCCACTCTTCAGGTCCAGCACAAATACGTCCCCGCCTTTTTCGTACAGCTTTTTGGTCATTGCCTCGTTGTAGGTGCCTCGTCTGGGTGGAAGAGCCCGTCTCTCCTTCGGAGTTACCTTCACGGGGCCATTGGAGCCAACGACGTACTTATATAGTGAATCGCTCGGGTTCTTGTCAGGATTCCAGTCGAAGTAGATCGTCTTACCATCTTCTGACCACCATGGACTGGACGGCCAGTAGCCTGTGAAATCTTGGCCCTGCATGATCTGCGGAATGGAAAGGGATGACTGGGCAGTGGCTGCGGAAAATGAAAGGGCAAGCAAAAGGACAACAATGTAGATTGGTCTCATGGGGTCAATATTATTTTGAACAATTTTCACCTTATTCAAAACTTTTAAAAGCAGCCTTACACAAAAGGCGCAGCCAGGGTAAAATAAAACAAAGTCGGCTGGTATGCAGTCGACTTTGTGATCTTCAGAATAAATTTAATGTAAATGCTGAATTGGTTGGTTAGGGTTAGCCAGCGATCCTCGTGTATTAGATGCCGCCTACGAACGTTCCACTTCGTCCGTCAGAGTCGGTCCATGAGCCAGCGATATCCCCACCTTCGATGGTGCCCGTGACAGTCACCACATCTCCATCACCCTGGTTGATACCCAGATAAATGTCACCGTCCTCGTTGGCAAAGCCATTAATCGCCGACGAATCATCGCTGCCATTATAAACGCCCATCGCCTTGCCGCTCGCAATATTTAAAGTCCAGGTGCCAATTACGACACCGCCGCCTAATGCCGTTCCTTCGTAATCATTGTCAAAAGCTCCGGTAGCAATAGCACCAACGGCTGTACCCGACTCTTGTGTGGTGTCAAACCAAACCACAGTTACATCACCATCTGCAATACTCCCCTGTGCTGTTAGCACCGTGCCTGTGGCAAAGGCAGAGCCAATTGATAATTTTCCGTCGCCATCAACGTATCCCGATATCAGGCCGTTGCCGTCTCCTCCACTGTAAGCGCCTGTTGCCTTTCCCTTGCCGATTGTCAGTGACCAGGAAGCGGAATACATATCGTCAGAAAAAGCAATCCCGTTGTAGCTGCCGTCAAAGCTAGTCACCTCTATAGCTCCGGAAAGCTCTCCAAACTCCACATCAGAGTTTGCCCAGGTTCCCGATACTTCCCCATCTTCTTTAATGGTGATGACCGTCTCTGTGGTAGATCCGTCGTCGTAGGTGATGTTTACTTCAAGCTTGCCTCCTTCATAAACAGTGCCTGTGTAAGCTGTACTTCCGGTGATATAATCAAAAGATCCACTGGCCTGTCCCTTGTGAACCAGCATAGTCCAGGTGCCAATTTGAACTCCCTGCATAGAAAAAATCCCGTGATAGCTCCCGTCAAACGCCAGTGAAGGTGACGGCTCTTCGTCTTTATCGCCACAACCGCCGATTGAAAGAATAAAGACAAGGGAGAGCGCCAATTGGGCACTAGTAATAAATTTTTTCATGTTTACTCAGGTTAGAAATTAATACAACAATTGACTCAAGAAAAGAAATGTGGCAATCTGGAAAGCAAAGCACAGCTGCTGACCCGGTCGCAAGCAATCTCTAAAATAGCGTTAAATTTATTATAAAATAAAAAGCCCGTTGCTAAGCAACGAGCCTTTCTCTCTGTGTTTTTCCAAGTGCTACATTGGAACACTCATTCCTTTGTATTTAAACGATTCCCCATTGCGTTCCACATCTCCCGAAAAGGCAAGGCTTCTTCCCCAAGGCCCATAAAATCGAGCCACAGCGTTTTCCTTGCCCCGAATAGTTATAAATATGGTGCCGTTACCATAGCCAACGGAGCTCGTTTGAATGGTGACGAATAAGTTGTTGCCATTTTTACTCTCGTTGACCTTATAGTCTAGTATTCGACCAACAAAAGTGACGCCACCAATGCCGTTGTAGCCTATGCCGTAGGGAGAAGCCGTTTGCATAATAACTCTGTCTCCCTCTATGGAAACAAAATTATTGGCCGTGGCCATATATTGTCGGCTCTGTCTGTCAAGTAGGAAATCGGCATCTATGAGGAACGACCGATCATTCACTACTTCTTTGAGCTCAGTCATTTCCTGATCCCGCTCTAACTGTTTAAGTTCTTTTCTATCTGATTTGGAAACTTTCTGATTGTCATCAGCCGTTTGGCTATAAGCCGGTACTACTAAGATCAACAATCCAAGCACCGCTAAATTCTTCAACTTCTTCATAGCTTCTAATTGTTTAGTACAACCTTATAACAATCAAAAGCAATGCCACTAGTACCTTTTTAGCAATTTTTAACATTTGTGGGAGAAATCACATGCACCTCCAGTTCTTTGCAGTTCGCCACAAAGGCGAACCACAAAGATTGATGGTGATCAAAAAACGAGGATCAGTCTCAGCGGAGGTAATAGCTAACAACAGAAGCATTACGCCCAGCTGACGGTTTAGACTCAAACGAGGTTAAAAAGCAAACCATCCCTACAACCAGTCCCAATAAAATCAAAAAATATCTTCGTTTTCTCATAACACCATCAATGACACAATTGGAAATAAAAGGTTGGTGCTGTCTTAAAAAAAATTTTAGGCGGAGCTAAGCTGCATACTTTCTCGAATGGAAACTCCATTTTTTCTACCTTTACCATTATGAGTAAACCCGAGAAAAAACTTTTTCTGCTTGACGCAATGGCCCTCATCTACAGGGCCCATTTTGCCTTTAGCAAAAACCCAAGAATAAACTCAAAAGGCATGAGCACAGGAGCAATTCTTGGCTTCACTAATTCGCTGCTCGAAATCTTAACTAAGGAAAAGCCTACTCATATTGCCATCTGCTTCGATACTGCTGCCCCAACTTTCAGGCATGTGCAGTACGAGCCATACAAAGCTCACCGGGAAGCTCAGCCAGAAGACATATCTATAGCCATTCCATGGGTAAAGCGAATGGCGGAAGCCTACCAAATCCCCGTGCTTGAGCTGGATGGTTATGAAGCCGATGACATTGTAGGCACTTTTGCCACAAAAGCTGGCCACATGGGATTTGAAGTCTTCATGATGACGCCCGACAAAGACTACGCCCAGCTTGTGCAGGAACATGTTTACTTATACAAGCCAGCTTTCCTGGGCAATTCAGTGGAAATTCTGGGTATCCCTGAAGTGCTGGCCAAATTCGACATTGACCATGTGGACCAGGTGCGTGATTTGCTCGGCTTACAGGGCGACTCCGTTGACAATATACCCGGCATACCAGGTGTGGGCGCCAAAACAGCCTCCAAGCTTTTAAAAGAATTTGGCACCGTAGAAAACCTCATCGCCAATACTGATAAACTTAAAGGCAAGCTTCAGGAAAATGTAATTCAGTTTGCTCAACAAGGTGTTTTGAGCAAAGAATTGGCTACCATCCACTGTGAAGTGCCTATCGAGTTTGATGAGGAGCTGTTGCGTTTTAAAGGGCCGGATGAGGAAAAGCTGAAGGGGATATTCAATGAGCTGGAATTCCGAACCCTTGCCAAACGTATTTTCGGCGAGCCTAAAAAGCAGGAAACCGGGTCGCAAATGGATCTTTTCGGTGCCCCGGCTCCGGTAATCAGCAACGAGAGTTTCGAAGACGAGGAGCCTGCTGAAAAGAAAACGGCTTTCACGGAAGTGCACGACTACCACCTGATCGACACGCCGGAGCTAAGGAAAAGTCTCCTCAAATATCTGCTTCTGCAAAAAGAGGTCTGCTTCGACACGGAAACCACCAATATTGACTCATTTGAGGCCGAGCTAGTGGGCATCTCCTTTGCCTATGTAGTCGGCGAGGCCTACTATATCCCTGTGCCGGAAAAGTTTGAGGATGCTAAAAAAATAGCCGAAGAGTTCAGGGAGGTATTTGAAAGCGAAACCATTACCAAGATTGGGCAGAACATCAAATACGATATGACGGTGCTGAAGAAGTATGGCGTTGAAGTGGCAGGGCCGCTGTTCGACACCATGCTGGCTCACTACCTGGTCGATCCCGACACCCGTCACAACATGGATGTGCTCGCTGAAAACTACCTGAACTACAGCCCTATTTCTATCGAGACCCTTATCGGCAAAAAAGGCGTGAAGCAGGGCACTATGAGGGATGCCGATTTGGCGGCCATCAAGGAATATGCCGCTGAAGATGCCGACATCACCTTGCAATTAAAGGAAAAACTTGAGCCTGAGGTAGAAAAATACGGCATGAAAAAACTGTTGGACGAAGTAGAAGGTCCGTTAGTAAAAGTGCTGTCATACATGGAATACGAAGGCGTTAAAATTGATACGGATGCGCTGAGTCAAATGTCGGGAGAGCTGGAGAAGGCTAGTAAAATAGTGGAAAAAGAAATCTACGAAATTGCTGGCGAAACATTCAACATTGCTTCTCCCAAGCAGCTGGGTGAGATACTTTTTGACAAACTCAAGCTGATCGACAGCCCTAAAAAGACAAAGACTGGCCAATATGCAACCGGCGAAGATATCCTTTCAAAGCTGGCGAACGAACACCCCATCGCCAACAAGATTCTGGAATTCCGGGAGTATCAAAAGCTGAAGTCGACCTATGTGGATGCCTTACCGCTGATGATTAGCAAAATAGATGGGCGGGTACACACCGACTACCGTCAGGCGGTAGCTGCCACAGGGCGACTGAGCTCAAACAATCCAAACCTGCAGAACATCCCGATAAGAACCGAAAAGGGACGAGAAATCAGAAAGGCCTTCATACCACGGGAAGAAGGCTACAAAATTTTCTCTGCAGATTATTCTCAGATCGAGCTGCGCATTATTGCCGCTTTCGCCAAAGACGAAAGTATGATTGAGGCCTTTAAAAACGGCCGGGATATTCACTCAACCACAGCCGCCAAAATCTTCAAAAAGCCATTGGAAGAAGTGGACTCCGACATGAGGCGCATTGCCAAGTCGGCTAACTTTGGTATCATCTACGGAATTTCGGCTTTTGGTCTGGCGGAAAACCTAAGTATTTCCCGTACCGAGTCAAAAGAAATTATTGATGCGTATTTCACTGAGTTTCCGGCAGTAAAACGCTACATGGATCATATTGTGAACGTGGCACGTGAACAGGAATACGTAACAACCATACTGGGGAGACGTCGCTACCTGAGAGATATCAACTCCCGAAACATTACCATCCGTGGGTTCGCCGAGCGAAACGCCATCAATGCGCCTATCCAGGGGAGTGCCGCCGATATTATAAAAATCGCCATGATACGCATACATGACTGGCTTATCAAGGAAAAAATGAAGACTAAAATGATCATGCAAGTGCATGATGAATTGGTTTTCGATGTGCATGAAAGTGAGCTGGATGTAGTCAAAGAAAAAGTGGTGCATTTTATGGAAAATGCCATTTCCCTTGAAGTACCTTTGGAGGTCGGCACCGGTGTAGGCAATAACTGGCTGGAGGCACATTAAAACCTTGCGAGGTCGTCCGTGACCGGTTAGTTGAATGCTGGATATCGATCACCTTTTACAAAGAACTAACAACCTAGAAATACCATAAAAAATGGAATTGACCATTCCCTCTATGAGCGATATCAAACGGGCGCACACCCGAATCGCTCGTCACATCCTGCAAACACCTGTACTCACCTCGCATAGCATTGATGAAATGGTTGGCGCCAGTGTTTATTTTAAATGCGAAAACTTCCAAAAGGTCGGGGCTTTCAAAATGAGGGGAGCCGTAAATGCCATCTTCTCCATCGTGCCTGAAAACCGGACAAAGGGGTTCGCAACACACTCGTCGGGCAATCACGCACAGGCTGTTGCCCTGGCATCTAAAATGGCTGGTGTAAAGGCCTACATTGTGATGCCCAGTAATTCGGCCGAAGTGAAGAAAAACGCTGCAATCGGCTACGGTGCCGAAGTCATTTTTTGTGAGCCTACACTGAAGTCAAGAGAGGACACACTAAAGAAAGTAATAGCTGAAACGGGAGCGACATTTATCCCTCCTTACGACGACCCGGCTATCATCGCCGGCCAGGCGACTGCTGCCAAAGAGCTGATGGAAGAGGTCGTGGATTTGAATGTAGTAATGGCCCCTGTAGGTGGCGGTGGCTTGCTAAGTGGCACCGCCCTGGCTTGCCATTACCTCTCGCCGAAAACTGCGGTTATTGGGGCCGAGCCTGAGTTAGCAGACGATGCCTATCAGTCGGTGAAGAAAGGCAAGCTGATGCCTGCCAAGCCGCCCGTGACAATTGCCGATGGCCTGCGAACAAGCCTGAGCCCGCTCACCTTCGAGATCATCAGAAATCACGTTAAGGAAATTGTCACAGTTTCAGAAACTGAAATTGTCGACGCCATGCGCATCATCTGGGAGCGTATGAAAATCATCATCGAACCTTCATGTGCCGTACCCTTTGCCGCTTTGTTGAAAAGAAAAGAGGAATTCAAGGGGCAAAAAATTGGCATCATTCTCACCGGTGGCAATGTTGACCTGGAAGACCTGCCGTTCGGTAAATCGTTCGCCAAATAATTCCGTCACTACCTGATCTGTTCGTGTTTGGTTTTGTTGAATACCCAGAAAATAATTGGGAACACGAGCAGTGTTAGAACGGTCGCTGTAATCAGGCCGCCAATAATCACCACAGCCAGTGGTTTTTGCGATTCGGAGCCAATACCGGTTGACGTTGCAGCCGGGATCAGGCCTATTGACGCCATAAGGGCGGTCATTACCACTGGCCTCGTTCTGACTTTCACACCCTCTATGATCGACTCATTGAGCGACTGTTTTGCCTTAATGTTTTTGTGAAATTCGGAGATAAGAATTACCCCATTTTGGATACAAATGCCAAATAGGGCAATAAAGCCGACACCAGCAGAAATTCCGAAATTGATGCCCGTCATGTGAAGAGCCAAAATACCTCCTATGAGAGCAAAAGGCACGTTGGCTAGCACAAGGAGCGAATCCTTTACATTGCCAAACATGATAAACAAAAGCACAAAAATACCGATGATGCTGATGGGCACTACCTCTCCCAGCCTTTTTGTCGCCCTTACCTGGTTTTCAAATTCTCCCGTCCAACCAATACTATACCCAATAGGCAATTCGATGTTCGCTGACACTTTTTTCTGTGCCTCCTCAATAGTACTGCCGAGGTCTCTCTCACGCACCGAAAACTTCACGCCAATAAAGCGTTTAGTATTGTCCCGATAAATAAAGGCTGGGCCTGAAATGGTTTCAATGGAGCAAATTTCCTTCAGTGCGATTTTGGCCCCGTGAATGCTGGGTACCTTGAGGTTAGCAATGTCCCTCTCGTCTTTCCTGTAATCCTTATCATACCTGATGCGCACATCAAATTTCTTTTCTCCCTCATATTTCTGAGTCACTGTTTTGCCACCAAAAGCCATTTCCAGTACTGCTTGTGCATCGGCGATAGTCACTCCATAAGCAGCCATCCTCTCCCTGTCAAGAACTACACTGATTTCCGGTTGCCCAAGGTTCCTCAATATGCCCACGTCCTTAATGCCAGGCACGTCCTTTATTTGTTCAATTACCCGGCCAGCTATTTCATCAAGGTCGTCGAGGTCATCGCCGTAAATCTTAATCGCATTGGATGCGTTGATGCCAGCCACCGACTCCGCAACGTTGTCAATAATTGGCTGAGAGTAGTTGTAAACGATGCCCTGATAGGCTCTCAGCTTTTCATCCATTTCCTCTACCAATTCGTCCAGTGAGATCTTTCGCTTCCACTCCTCCTTTGGCTTCAGGTTCACTTGCATCTGCACATAATAAAACCCACTTGGGTCAGTACCGTCGTTGCTTCTTCCGGTTTGGGAAAGGACACCATTTACCTCCTCAAAACTCTGAAGCTCTTTTCTAAGCGTGGCTACAGTCTTCACAGTTTCGTTCAGGCTGGAGCTCATCGGCAGCTTGGCCTCCACCCAAAGTGCCCCCTCATTCAACTGCGGTAAAAACTCGGTACCCAAAAACTTTGATGAAAAGAGCGTAGCCGCCAGCAAAATAAGTGCTGTAATCAATGATATTTTCTTGTTCCTGAATGTCCACAAAAACCCCTTCTCAACCAGTCGATTCCAGATGTTAACAAATGGATTGTAGGTCTCCTTTACGTTCTTGTTGAGCAGCAGGTGAGAGAGAACGGGAACCAATGTAAGCGTGAAAATCAGGGCGCCAATCAGGGCAAAACCCAGTGTGTAGGCGAGGGGGGAAAACATCTTACCTTCCACCTTCTGAAAGGCAAAAATTGGCAACAGGGCGGTAATGATAATCAGCTTGGAAAAGAATATGGCCTTGCCAAGTTCTGTACCCGTTTTCTTGATCATTCCAGCCTTTGCCAGCTTGTTAAAGTTGGCCATTCCTCTGTGCCGGGCCATGTGGTCGAGCGATACGAAGAGGCCTTCCACCATCACCACAGCGCCGTCAATAATAATCCCAAAGTCGACAGCTCCCAGCGAAAGCAGGTTAGCACTCATGCCCTTCATGCGAAGACAGAGGAAAGCAAAGAGCAGCGATAGAGGAATGATGATAGAAACGATCAGCGTGGTGCGCCAATCGGCCATGAAAAGAAATACAATAACAGTTACAAACACAATCCCTTCAAAAAGATTGTGCATAACGGTATTGGTGGTGTAGGTCATCAGGTTGTCCCTGTCGTAGAAGGTTTCCATTTTCACATCTGACGGCAGCACCCGGGTATTGAGCTCTTCTATTTTGGCTTTCACTCTCTCCAGTACCTCCTTAGGGTTCTCACCCTTCCTCATCACAACTATGCCTTCAACTACATCGTCGTTGTCATTCAAACCTACCTGGCCCACCCGTGGCATTGAGCTTTCTATTACCTCAGCCAGGTTCTTCACAAGCACCGGGTTACCGTTTGCGTCATCAACGATAATATTCTCAATGTCCTCCGGGCTTTGAAGCAGCCCAATACCCCGGACAACATAGGCCTGACCATTCTTTTCTATCACATCCCCGCCAACGTTGAGGTTACTCTTTGCCACGGCTTCATACACCTCAAGGGGTGTGACGTCGAATTGTGCCAACCTGTTGGGGTCAATACTTATCTCATAAACTTTCTCCTGACCACCAAATGCAACAAGGTCGGCAACGCCCGGGATAGAGCGCAGTTGTCTGTCGATCACCCAGTTTTGAATAGTAAGCAACTCCCTGGTGTCTCTGTTTTTACTTTTCAACGTATACCGGAAAACCTCGCCAGTCGGGCCGTAGGGTGGTTGCACATCGGGCTCCACCCCCTCAGGCAACGACACGTTTCTCA
Source organism: Imperialibacter roseus (assembly GCF_032999765.1). GTDB lineage: Bacteria > Bacteroidota > Bacteroidia > Cytophagales > Cyclobacteriaceae > Imperialibacter > Imperialibacter roseus. The sequence continues at coordinate 5,692,206 of NZ_CP136051.1, forward strand.
GCTGATTATTGACCTGCTGCCGGGCAAAGAAATCTTCCACATCATCGTCGAAGATGATTTTTATGACGGAAAGACCAAACATGGTAATGCTGCGAACACTTGTCTTCTTCTGGACAGAGTTCATGGCTATTTCTATCGGCGTAGTAACGAATCGCTCAATTTCTTCTGCACTTCGTCCGTTCCACTCGGTTACGATGATGATTTGGGTATTGGTAACGTCCGGAAATGCCTCAATGGGCATATTTTTGAAACTGATAAAGCCAGCGATCACGAGTATACCGACCCAAAAGAAAGTGAAGGCCCGGTTCTTGAGCGAAAAGGCAATAATGCTTCTAATGAACTTATTCATGAACCTTAGTCAGTTAGGGCGTCGTAAATGAGTAGCTGATTGTGGGTAACTACCCTGTCTCCTTCTTTCAATCCGGCGGCGATATAGGTGATGTCACCCAGCTGCCTGAAAGTCTCAACTTGTCTCACTTCCAGGTCAAAACGATCGTTGAAAACGACCACAAAGTTTTTACTCTTGTCAAAGATTACGGCGTTGGAAGGAACAGCCAGCATTTGCACGTCTTCAGCATAGCTGATACGAATCGAGGCTCTCATTTCCGGTTTCAGCATATAATCATTATTGGCTAGTTTGATCCGAACTTTCATTGCTTTTGTGGCGGGGTCAATGATGTTGAATATCTTGTCCACCTTGCCATGAAATACTTTGTCCTTGTAGCTCAGGGTGGTTACAAATGCATCTACTCCAAGCTTCACCTCATTGATGTCGCTTTCGTTCACGTTGGCAATGGCCCACACATCATCTATCTGGGCAATGTCAAAAATGTTGTCGGTTCGGTCGCTCCTGAGTTGCATGTCCTGATTGATATTTTTCTCAATCACAAAGCCACTAATAGGCGACACTACCTCATAGATTGAGCCCGACTTCATATTGTAAATCCGGTAGGTCTCCTCAATTCGGTTGAGCTGCAATTGCGCCTTTTCTTGCTGGCTTTTGGCTTCAATCACGTCTCTTTCGGCCACGAGCTTTCCCTCATAAAGCTCCTGCGCTACTTTCACATTATTCAACGCCACCAGCACATCGTTCTTTGCGTCCTGCAGTTCTTTCTCGAAGCCAGCCACCTCGGTACTTCTGATAGTGGCGAGCAACTGACCCTTGTTCACATAGTCACCAAGCTCCACATACACTTTTACCACGTTACCTCCCACCACCGGAAATACTTCGATCAATTTATTGTTGTCGGTGGTAATCTTACCATAGAACCTCAGCTCATTCCGAAGCGGCTCCAGAACGGCTTTGGCCGTAGTTGTGGACTTAAGCATGGCATCGCTGAGCACAAATGTTTGTTCTTTTTCACTTGTGTCCGCATCCTGTTGACGGCATCCCAAAAGGGTCGCCAACACTGTCAGGAGAACGATTGGTAATAGCTTTCTCATTGTTTATTTATTCAGAAAACTGGCGTAGAAGTCGTGTAATTAATACGCTCGCAGGCACCTGCGAAGTCTTTTCTAATGTTGTTGGACTGGATAATACTTTGCTGATAGCTTTCCATAAAATCGGTAAATTCTATCAGCGAAATATTCCTTTTCTGGAAGTTGGCCAGCACCCCGGCATACACTCTGTCGAAATTGTTGAAGTCGGAGTTCGGGGAGCTGATGTACTGATAATTGGCTGAGGCTTCTTCGTACTTTTGCAAAGCTGTGATGATCTCGTTTTGCAACTTTGACGACTGCAACTCATATAACTTTTGCGATTGCGCTAACTCTGCCTCGGCTAGTTTGATATGCCCCTGATTTCGGTTCCAAAGCGGCAGAGGAAGGCCCAGCGTAAGATTTACCTGATTTTGAAAGGCGCCTCCCCGTTGATCGTAAGACGCTCCGAGAGTAAGGTCAGGAATGGCCAAGGACTTCTGCCACTTCACGTTCCATTGATTCGACTCAACGTGCTGAGAAGCGTACAAGAAGTCGGGGCGGTTGGCCGAAGCAGCCTCTGCCAGCACGTCTACCCCAAGAGCGGGGCGCTGTTCATATATCTGTAGCTCGGCAGTTGTGGGATTGGGGACAACGTCTGTCCCGGAATCCAAAAGCAACCTAAGTATCGATTGCTGTTCTATGATATCGTAAGCCAGCATGGTGCGGTCATTCTTAAGTCCGAGATAAAGCGACCGGAGCCTCACCATGTCTTTGAGGGCAATGTTTCCTTTGTTCACCTGCACCTCGTACGCCGCCAGAAGCGAGTCGACATTGCTTATTTGGTTGTCGAGCGCCGCCACCGACACCATATCGTAATAAATGGAGAAGTAGCTAAATCGCAATTGGTACTTCAAGTTCCGAAGAAGATCATTGAACTGAAGCTCAGCCAGCTTCACATTGGACCTCGCCAGGTTCACCTCATTCTTCTTCTGTCCACCAAGGTGAATAAGTTGCTCAATTGCAAAACCCTTCTGTCCCGCCTTCCCTACATCCAGCACCCGGTTTTCCTGCGGGTTCAAGGCATTCAATTCCGCCGAAAAGTAGGGGTTGTCCCAAAGTTTTGCCTGGATCGCCCATGCTCCCGCTGCCTCCACATTGTATTGTTCGGCTAGCAGAAGGAGGTTGTCGTTCAAAAACTTCGACTCAGCCTCGGCTAGTGTGTAGCCTCCCTGCCCAAATGCCCTAAAAACTGTGACCAAAAACAAAAAGCCTGTGATATGATAACGCATCCTTTGCTTACCGTCTTAAATAACCTGGTAGCAAATAGACGGCGCCGAGCTTATAGGAAGCTTAAAGACTGCCTTAAATAAACCTTAAATTTTAAAAGTGGCCACCACTTCGTTTTTACGAGCCTCGGGAATCCTATAGGTGATGGATGCCCCGTGGTATTGAAAAATTCGTTGCACTATGCCCAGGCCAAGCCCGCTTCCCGGCTTATTGGCGGTATTGGATCCTCGCTTGAACGCCTGAAAAAGCCGGGTAAGCTCACTCTCAGAGGGTGTTTCTCCACTGTTAACAAGCACTAGTTCGATTGTATCGGTATTGGTGCGCAATGTGCAAAGCACCTGCTGATTGTCAGAGTACAGGTAGGCATTTTTCAAAAGGTTGGTAATGGCGATGCCCAACAGAATTTCGTCCCCCTCTATTTCCAAACTTATCTCCTGACTGGTATTGTTCTCTATTTCAAAGTGAAGCTTGTAGTCGGGGTAAATCCTGGAAAGTTTTTGCGAGCAAGCAAAGACCGACTCGTCAAGCCTCACCTTCTGAAAGGAGCCCAGCCCCTTTTTTTCATCTATTCTTGATAAAATGAGGAGAGAAGTGACAACATCGGATAGCTGGTAAGTGTCGCCAGAAATACTTCGCAAGGTCTGCCTTGCCTCCGGCGAAAGGCTCTTCTCATGCACCACGTTTTCAAGCTGTGTAACAATCCGGGTAATGGGGGTTCGAAGCTCATGCGATGCGTTGGAAGCAAATTCTCTCTGCCTTTTATAAGAGCCCTCTATCCGGTCAAGCATCTGGTTAAACGAACCCGAAAGCATGTCAATTTCATCCTTTTTGCCAGAAGCCGGAAGCCTGATATTAAGATTATTGTCGGTAATCTGCTGAATCCTCTCCCGCACAATGTCCAGAGGGAGCAGGCTTTTCTTACTGAGGTAAAATGACAAGATCCAAACAGTGGTTGCCCCCACAAAAAAGGCCCCCAACAAAAGATACTTCAGGTAGTCGAGCTTTCTGTTCCCGTATTTGTCTTCGGCAGTAACCAGTGCAAAGTAATCCTTCTCGTTGGAGTCGTAGTACATGCCATAAACATCATACTCGTTACTCCTTTTAAAAAAAGTCTTATTGTCCCTCAGGTACTTTAAGTCGTCCAGGTCCCAGCTAATGACAGCATCATCGATACTGCTATAAATCAGATCTAAACTGTCGTTGAAGATCAAGATTTTCTCATTATACAGCTTGTGGATGGTGTTCCTGTCGATGATTTTGAGGAGCTGATAGTCTACTTCTTTTACTTCTACAAGAAGCTTGATCGAGGTAATGGCCTTTTCTTGAAGACGCTCCTCAAAATCCTCTTTTCTAAATTGAGAAAACAACGAAAATATCATCAGGAGCACAACCCCCAGAAGCGCCGAAAACAGCATGCTAAAAATGATTGAAAATCGCTGCTTCAGGTTCATTTTACTCTTCCTCCTTCAGATAATATCCAAAGCCCGGTCTGGTATGGATAAGTTTCGAGTCAAAGCCCTTGTCAACCTTGTTCCTCAAAAAGTTAATATACACCTCAATAGTGTTGGTGCCTGTTTCAAAGTTGATGTCCCACACCTGCTCAGCAATGGCTTGCTTTGAAACAACTCGACCCCGGGCATTGGCCAGCAACTCCAGAAGTCGATACTCTTTTGGCGTTAACACAATTTCCTTTTTTGCCCGCCACACCTTCATCTCGTCAACTGAAATTTCCAAATCAGCGACCTTCAGCAAACTGTCGGGCGTCTTTTGCGGCGACACACTTCTGCGCAGCAATGCCTTGATGCGGGCCAACAGCTCTTCAATCTGAAATGGCTTTACCAGGTAATCGTCCGCTCCATATTCAAGCGCCTCTACTTTGTCCTCCACAGCACTGTAGGCGGTTAGCATGAGGATGGGCGTAGCACTGTCTGTCTCTCTTATTTTTTTGCAAACCTCTATCCCACTCATGGAAGGCACATTAATATCGAGCACGTACAACTGATAGCTACTGGCTTGCAGCTGTTTAAAAAAAACCACGCCGTCATATACCACGTCGCAAGTCATGCCATGGCTGGCAAAAAGTCGCTTGAGCTCATTGGCCATCGTAAAATCGTCTTCCAGCAGCAGTACGTTAGTCATGGTTTAAAAAGTGAGTGGCAACAGTTCACAATTATACGAGTAATAGAGATTCATAAGAGCACTTTCTCAGAAAGGATCACGCTACCCCCACATACAGCCCATCCTCCCTCCACTCCAACGGGCAACAGTCCAGGTCGCTGCCTCTTTGCTCCGCCTCCTCGCCAGTTTCCATGTTGAAACGATAGCTGTGTAATGCACAAACTATTTCACCAAAGGGATTGACCCTACCCTGGTGCAGTGGAAACCTCATATGTGGACAAGCGTCGTGAAACGCAAAAACTCCTTTCGGCGTCATCACAAGGCAAAGCGTTTTCCCGCCAGCAGTCAGTTTTACCGGCTTGTTCATCGTCAGACTGTTTTGCATGGCCTGTTCGCTGGAAAATACCTTATACCATTGCATGTATTGTGACTATTACGATTATTTTTACCCCGATAGCTAAAATTAGAACAACGATGCTCGATTGCCAAAGAGATAAATTTTTTCTGCCTGAAGGTGTGCCCTACCTCAACTGCGCCTACATGTCGCCTATGATGATCAAGGTTGAAGAAAAAGGCATTGAGGGTATGCAAAAAAAGCGGTTTCCTTATCAGGTCTCCCCACAAGATTTTTTTTCGGATACCGACGAATTGAGGAACCTGTTTGCAGAGATAATTGATGCACCTGAAGCCAATCGAATAGTTGTCATCCCTTCTGTGTCTTATGGCATGGCCACCGTTACCAGGAACCTGAAGATGAGCAAGGGCGATGAAGTAATTGTTGCCGGAGAGCAGTTTCCAAGCAATGTCTATCCGTGGATGAACGCTTGCCGGAACCAGGGTGCCGAGCTCAAAATAATTGCTCCACCCGAGCTGGCAGAAGGGCGTGGGAAGAAATGGAATGAGAATATACTGGAAGCGATCAGCAGTAAGACTAAACTTGTGGCGATCAGCCATTGTCATTGGGCCGATGGTACCATCTTTGAATTGAAGAAAATTCGGCAGCGCACCAGGGAGGTTGGTGCTTTGCTGGTCATTGATGGCACGCAATCTGTGGGAGCTTTCTCGTTCAGTGTAAAACAAATTGAGCCCGATGCCCTGGTTTGCGCTGGTTACAAATGGCTGATGGGCCCTTACTCCATCGGGCTTGCCTACTACGGCCCACACTTTGACAATGGCTCGCCGGTGGAAGAAAACTGGATCAACCGGTTTGAGAGCGAAGATTTCACTAACCTCATCAATTACCAGGAGAATTATCAACCCGGTGCACTCCGCTATGAGGTAGGCGAGCATAGCAATTTTATCCTCGTACCTATGCTAAAGGCTGCTCTCAAACAAATCATCAAATGGCAGGTGCCTGAAATAAGCGGATATTGCACTCAACTCACCCGGGAGGCTATTACCATTTTGCGTAACAAAGGCTATCTGATCGAAGATGACGCCTATCGCTCTCCTCACCTCTTTGGGGTTAGGTTCAAAGAAAAGACCTCTTTTGAGAAAACCCAGGCCCTCCTTCAACAGCACAAAGTCAGTGTTTCCGTCAGAGGTACCTCTATCCGCATTTCACCCAATGTTTACAACAATTTCGACGATATTTCTGTCTTACTTAAATGCTTCGAATGATTAAGGTTAACCAAATGGTAGGTTGTTTTCAGCCTATGCTAAAGCCAACCGCTCTAACCTTACTTCTGCTGTGTTTTTTTCATCCTATTTTTGCGCAGGTTCCGGTTATGGAAAACAACCCTACCACACTAAAATGGAACGAGATAATAACCGACAACTTCAATGTGCTTTTTCCCGAAGGCTTTGAAAAAGAAGGCCAGCGAATGGCCAGCACGCTGGAGCACCTCCATGGCCCTGTGTCCAGGTCGCTGGGCAAGAAGCCGAGACCTATTCCAATTCTGTTGCAAAATCAAGGAGTTATCTCCAACGGATTTGTAACACTGGGGCCCAGACGATCCGAATTTTATACCTCTCCCCCTCAAGACTACAAGTTTCTCGGCAACAACGATTGGCTCAACACGCTGGCTACCCACGAATTCCGGCATGTTGTGCAATACGACAAGGCTATCACAGGGATTTCAAAGCTTGGCTACTGGTTTTTTGGAGAGGACGTACTGGCGGGCCTGGCATTTATCTCCACACCCCTTTGGCTTTGGGAGGGCGACGCCGTGGGAATCGAAACAGCTATGTCCGGTTCGGGCAGGGGCCGCATTCCCTATTTCCAGGCACTTCACCGTGCCAATGTGCTTGACAGAGGTGGATTTAAGTATCAGAAGCAGTATTTGCGATCCTACAAAGACCAGGTTCCTAACCATTACCTCACCGGTTACCTGATGACCACCTTCCTTCGCAAGACATACGGTGATGACATTCTGGACAGGGTAACCGAACGGTCCTTTAGCTGGCCAATTCTCCCCTTCACATTCTCCAGGGCACTGAAAAAAGAAACCGGACTCAACCTCACCAGAAACTACAACCTCATGACTGAGGAAATGGAAGGGCTATATGAAAACCAGGTGGCCGACTTGACGCTGACAAGTTTCGAGTCCGTGAACCAAAAGAGAGGAAAAGCATACACAGAATACGCCTATCCCCAGTTATCGGCTGATCAGAGTGTACTGGCCGTCCGGTATGGCATCGGCGACATTTCTCAGCTCGTAGAACAGGAAAGTAATGGGAGCTGGAGAGTGTTGCACACGCTTGGTGTTTGGGAAGACAACGGTTACCTATCGTCGGGCGGTGACAAGGTCGTTTGGAATGAAATTCTCTTTCACCCACGCTGGGACAAAACCACCTATTCCTCAATCAAAGTTTTTGATTTGAAAACAGGAAAAGCAGCTACCCTGGGCAAACGCAAGCGCTACAAAGGAGCTGGCATTTCGCCAGATGGCACAACCGTGATTACCATAGAATCAAGCATCGACAATCAGTTCAACATTGTGCTGCTCGACGCAAAAAGCGGTAATGTCCTCAACAGATTCGAAAACCCGGGCAATCACTACTATTCCATGGCGCAGTTTGCAAGCGATGGGCTGTCGATAGTAGCGCTGAAGCATGCTGCTCCCAGAAAAAGCATCGTTAGCATTGACGTTAAATCTGGTCAGGAAACTGAATGGATCATTTCATCCACTGAAAACCTCGGGCATCCTGTGCTGACGGATGACTGGTTGCTTTATGCCTCCGATGCATCCGGCCTCGACAATTTATACGCATTCAATCTTTCTTCTAAAGAGCGTTTCCAGATTACTTCCTCGAGGCTGGGGGCCTACAACCCCAGCGTCACAAGCGATGGAAGTTGGATTTACTACAACGAAATGACCAAAGATGGTTGGGACATTGTTCGGATTCCATTCGAGCCTGCGAGCTGGACTAAACTCCAAGACATGGTGGTCAATCCGGTCAATTATTTTGAGCCTTTGGTAGCGCAGGAGAATCAGGCCGACATACTTAACACTGTGCCGGAGGTAACCTTTAATGTTAAAAAGTACCAGCAGTTCAAGCACCTTTTCCGGCCTTATGGCTGGGGCTGGATAAACACACTCAGCGACAGACAAATTGAGCTGGGGCTATACTCGCAAAACATTCTGAGCACCATGTATATGGATGCTGGGTACACCGTTAACCTCACTGAAGGTACCGGGTACTGGTCGGCCAATCTCTCCTACCAGGGCTTGCCTGTCATTCTTGATGCAGGTGTGCTGTCTGGCACCAGGTCTGTTTTTGAAAATGTCAACAACGACAACAGACTGTACACCTGGACTGAAAAGGGACTCAACGGCGGCCTTCGCATTCCTTTTCACTTCACGCACTCAAAGTATCAGGAAGATGCTTCCGTGTCAGCTGTTTTTTCCTCCACTCTGGTTGAAGACTATGCCAATCCGGTGCTGGACATTGACCAACAGAGAAATGGCTCCCTTTATTCTGCGCAATACAGCCTGAGCTACTCCAGGCTTCTCAAACAAAGCAAGCGTGATATTTATCCAAAGTGGGGGCAATCGGTTAGCCTCAGCTATTTTGACACGCCATTAAAAGGAAGCGATTACTTGTCGACGCTGTGGTCGGGAGAGGCGTACCTGTACCTGCCCGGTGTGCTGAAGCACCATTCCGTCAGATTGCGTGGAGCCTACCAAAAAGAGGATATCAATAACTACAGGTTTCGCAGCCAGGTTCAGTACGTCAGAGGCTATGGCTACACATCGTTCAAGGATCTGACCACGTTTTCCGCTAACTATGCGCTACCGCTAGTTTATCCTGATCTCGCCCTGGGCCCATTGCTCTATGTCCAGCGAGTTCGGGCGAATGCATTCTACGATTATGGAATAGGAACCACACCCTCTTCCGACGTTACATTCAGTTCGGTAGGCCTCGACCTCTTCTTGGATTACAATATCATGAGATACCTGCCTGTTTTTTCCACTGGTGTCAGGATGGTGTACATACCAGATCAAGACACCTATGTTTTCAATGTGCTGCTGGGGTCGATTGGCTTCTAGTTACTTCTCCACCTTCACACCTTTCCAAAAAGCTACATAACCCTCTATGTTTCTGGCCAGCTCGCTGGCTTTAGGGTAATACCAGGCGGCGTCTTTGTTTTGCTCTCCTGCCACTTCCAAGGTGTAATAAGAAGCCGTCCCCTTCCACGGGCAGACTGTATGAGTGTTGCTCTCTTTAAAAAACTCGCTCTTGATGGTGTTGGCAGGAAAGTAGTGATTGTTTTCAATAACAATGGTGTCATTGCTTTCTGCTATTACCTGGCCGTTCCAAATCGCTTTCATAGGTACTTGCTTTTGTTGTACCTGCTTAACATGAAAATGAGGTATTGGTTCTGCAACCCGGTTTTTTTTGGCCCAACTATCTTCCAGCTGACAAAAATCAGTTCTTTTTATTTGGACTGATTTTAAATAGGCGTTATTTTGCGTCGATTTTAATAGTCTATGTTACCAGAAGACGCTCAGGAACTTTTCAAAAATGGGGTAGGTGCTTTGTACCAAAGCACTTCCAACAAGCGGTTCTACCTTGTTTTTCAGGGTGTGGTGCAGCCTTTCAATGCTATTCAGTTCAGTCGGCTCAAATCAAAAATGGAGGCAGTTAATCCTGAAAGTCTCCTGCTTAGTCACTCCCTTTGCGACACCGAGGTTGTGTACATCCCGTCAATAGATGTATTGCTCGTTATGAGGGTGCAGGAAATGATCGGTTTAAAAGACCTCTTCGCCGGGGCGGCCACCATGCTTGAGTTGACCTCAATTCTTTATAAGCGGGTTTACAACGTACTTATTTAGTTTAATTACAAATCAGCCAGCAGCTACACTTTTTGGCTTCGATTCCTGTTATCTTAGCCTATTGAAACCAGATTTTGTTATGAAGGATATTGTAAGAATGAAAACCTCACTTTCTGAAGAAATTGAGAAACTTTTGAACGAGCAAGTGCGCAGAGAGGCCATTAGCTCCTTCAACTATATGGCCATCTCTTCCTGGTGCGAGCGCAACGGCTACGTACATAGCGCCCGGTTCTTTGAGCTTCAGTCCGACGAGGAACGTGCTCACATGAAAAAAATATTCAACTATATCTCAAGCGTGGGTGGAACGGCCATTGTGCCTGAAATCACCAACATTGTGCAGGAATTCGACTCTTTCAAGTCCGTTTTCGAAATCGCCCTGGAGCAGGAAATTGCCATTACTCATTCCATCAACAACATCGTTGATAAGTGCTACAAGGCAAAGGATTACACCACTGCCTCTTTTCTCGACTGGTTTATCAACGAGCAGGTGGAAGAAGAGGCAACGGCAAGAAGATGCCTTGAAATATTTGATCTGGTGGGAGAAGAAGGCGTTGGTAAAATTCTAATTGACAGAGAAATCGGGAAGACCCGAGGCACGGCAGAATAGCTGGAAAAAAATTATGTTTGAAGGGCTCCCAAAAGGAGCCTTTTTCATTTCAGTACCCTTATTGCTCAGTTTACCGTATTAGTTCAACAGGTCAGGGGAGGTGAATCTATTTTTGACCTTTCGGGGGCCTACTTTTAACTTTTGGTAATTTTTTATCTTCAACTAATGAAACGGATTTTCTACCTGGTCTGTGTTTTTACTATGGCTTGCTTGTGCCATCTACATGCCCAAAACAGGGCGAGAGACGAAGAGCCAAAAGTGTTGTTCGGAGGCGAAAAAATCAACATTTCCGGGTTTGGAGGAATCATCCTGGAATTCTCATCCATCGAGGGTCATGCTGCCATTATGAATGGCGGCGGTGGGGCGGTACTCTTCAACAGGTCGCTCTTTCTCGGTGGTTACGGACTCAGTCTGTCCAACAGCGTACACAAAGACGCAATGGGGATCAGGCGGGAAACCAGTTTTACCCACGGTGGTTTTTACGCTGGCTATGTATTCTTTCCCCACAAGCTGGTTCACTTTGGCGTTAGCAACAAGCTGGGGTGGGGCGTGCTTCGGCTAACACCCGAAGATGACTTTTTGTCCAACACCTCACCCATATCCGACAATGTGTTCGTGTGGGTGCCGCAGTTGGACGCTGAAATGAACTTCTCTCATTGGTTCAAAGTCAATGCCGGTGTAGGTTACCGCACGGTGTCCGCTATTAACAATTCATTTTACGACAATAAAGATTTTAGCAGTCCATCATTCACCTTATCATTTCTATTCGGTTGGTTTAAATAAGACATCATGGAACAATCACAAAGACGTTTGGTCTTAGGCCTCTTTCTCATCGTCATCGGTGTGCTTTTTCTGCTGAGAAACCTCGATATCATCGATTTACCATGGTATTTCCATACCTGGCAAATGTTACTCATTGGGCTTGGAGCCTTCAATTTCCTCACCGGAAATCGTTCATCTGGTTTTATACTTGCCGGTATTGGAGCCGTTTTTCTGCTTCCCGACATTATGAGTTTCAATTTCAGGGATATTTGGCCGATTGTTTTAATCATTATCGGTGCAAGTCTCTTCTTCCGTAACCGAAACAGAACTGACGAGGAAGCCTCGAACTAAAAATCTGCTTAGTTGACCAAATCGCACTTTTCGGTTGAGCCGACCGTCATGTGACCAGACATTGGTTATCAAATGCACTGTTATGTTCGGCGAAACCGAACTCTCAAGCTGAGCGACAAAAAAAGGCAGCTCGATTCGAAGCTGCCTTTAACCATTAGCTGGATTGCAAAACATTAAACTATTCCTACTTACTTGTTCCTTAGCTGTGTTGAAAAACTAATTTCTTTTTCGAGCTTCCTGGCTTTGTCTAGCCGGCATCATTTCTGCACGGGTTGCTCTGTTACTTACAATACAAATGTAGGGCCGATGTAAGAATCATTTTCCTCCTACTTGCTAAAGCCATTACCTGTGTAATTTTTTTCAACAAATTGATGATTTCCGCAGGTGGGACATATCCAGAAACGCTGAAATGAGCACACTGGCCACTCTTTTTTAACGTAAAGCTGTTTATTTATCCCATGGCTGTTTTTTCGGCTGGCCAAACTGATTATATTCGCAACGTAAAAACACAAGCAATATGTTTAATCCTGCAGTTACTTCCGGTGTTGATCTTTTCGTTTACATCGCTATTGGACTTATCTCCCTTGTTAATGCACTTCTTTTCGTTAACGCTAGAAAAACGAAAGCCAAGGCTGACGAGAACCACAAATAGGGGTTTGCTTTTGAAAAAATGAGTACATCAGGCTCATTTGTTTCAATAGAAAATGAGCAAAAAGTATACGCTATTGGCGATATACACGGCTGCATCAATACGTTAAAGGCTTTATTGGATCAAATCGACTATAAGGGGCAATGGCCTCTTTTTTTATTGGGCGACTACGTAAACAAGGGGCCCTCTTCATTCGACACCCTCAACTTTATCATCGATTTAAAAAGCCGGTTTCCCAAAGTCTTTCCTCTGGCAGGCAATCACGATCAGTACCTCCTCTCCTTACTCACCAGAGACGACGACGATTGGCTCGATTCTTCGGAATACGCTAACATGAAACGTTATGAAGAGTATCAGACCGTTTCGGATCACAACAAGCGGCTATTTGTAGATTTTCTTCTTTCGCTTCCCTTGTACTACGAAACTGAAACCACCTTTTTTGTACATGCCGGGTTCAACTTTGAAAGGAAAAGCATTTTTGACGACACCAGAGCCATGGTCAACACGAGGGCCTTTCATTACGACGCCCGTAAGGCCAGCAACAAGCGCCTCGTTCATGGACACTTTCCTGTAGAATTGGCAATTATGAGGAAAAGAATAGAGAGGAAATTTCCAGTGATTCCACTGGACAATGGTTGTGTGTATTCAGGCGAAAGAAAGGATATGGGATCGCTCTGCTGCCTTGAGCTAAACGAAATGAAGCTTTTCACTCAGCCCAGGATCGACTAGACCAAAAAAACCGGAGACAGCCTGGATGCAATTGCAGGCACGAGCCTGCTCGTTATACTTCCAGGTCTTTGTTGTGGCTGCTCACTTTGCTGTTGGGCAAAATAATCGGGCAAATAATCGCCAACACAAACAAAACACCAATAATAACTACCATTGCCATAGTTTCGAAATTTTTATGAGAGCTCAAATATAGATCAATATTGCGTTGACACCAACTATTAGCTTACCTGGCTCACAATCTATTTAAATTTTTTGCTAGTTCTTACCCGCACTACACAACGCCCTGCTGCAGCATGGCGTCCGCTACCTTTCTGAACCCTGCGATATTGGCACCCTTTACGTAGTCAACAATCTTGCTGCCAGCACCATGGTTAACACAGTTTTCATGAATACTTTTCATAATAATTTTAAGCCTATAGTCCACTTCATCCCGTGTCCACGAAAGCCTTTGGGAGTTTTGTGCCATCTCCAGTCCGGAAGTGCCCACACCACCTGCATTGGATGCCTTACCTGGCGAAAACAACACGCCTTTTTGCCTGAGGAAGTGCATGGCTTCGGGGGTAGTAGGCATATTGGCCCCTTCAAAAACGCCAATCACTCCGTTCTTCACCAATGTTTTGGAATCATCTTCGTCAAGCTCATTTTGTGTGGCACAAGGGTATGCTATATCGCACTTTATTCCCCAAGGTGTCTTGCTCTCATGAAACTCCGCCTTGAACTTGTCAGCATATTCTTTTATCCTGCCCCTTCTTACATTTTTCAGGTCCTTAATAAAATCAAGTTTCTCTGCGTCAATGCCAGCTTTATCATAAACAAAGCCTGATGAGTCTGACACCGTCACAACTTTTGCACCCAGTTCAATAAGCTTCTCGGTGGTGAACTGAGCTACATTTCCTGAGCCAGAAACCACGGCCGTTTTGCCTGCTATCTCATGACCATGGTGCCGCAGCGCCTCGTCACTGAAATAAACGCAGCCATAGCCTGTTGCCTCGGGCCTGATCAGGCTGCCTCCATAGTTCAACGATTTGCCGGTAAGCACGCCCGTAAACTCGTTGGTCACTTTCTTATACTGCCCAAAAAGGAACCCAATTTCCCTGGCACCCACACCGATGTCTCCGGCAGGCACATCGGTAAACTGCCCTATATGCCTGCAAAGCTCCGTCATAAAGCTTTGACAAAACTTCATCACCTCATTGTCGCTTTTTCCCTTGGGGTCGAAGTCGGAGCCACCCTTACCTCCACCCAGCGGAAGGGTAGTAAGACTATTCTTAAATACCTGCTCAAATGCCAGAAATTTAAGTATGCTCAGGTTGACAGAGGGATGAAACCTCAAACCACCTTTGTATGGCCCAATAGCGGAATTCATTTGTATCCTGAACCCCCGGTTCACTTGAATCTCTCCTTTGTCGTCCAACCAGGGCACCCTGAAAATCACCACTCGCTCCGGCTCTACCATCCTTTCCAAAATTTTTGCCTTTTTGTACACAGGATGCTCCTCCACAAAAGGAACTATCACCTCCGCAAATTCCAATACAGCTTGCAGGAATTCCTTCTCTCCGGGGTTTTTTGCTGCAGTTCTTTCCATAAATGCGGATACTAAAGCAGTGTGGCTCATGTCTCTTTTTTTTAGGTGTTGATTGATCTCAAAAAATTAATATAAAAGTTTTCAGCGACAAACGTAAACTCGGCGGAAAAAACCGCCTTCAGAGGGCCCCTATTCAGTTTGTCGGTGCCTGGCACAGTGGTCATTTGAAAGTAAATGGTTATTTTTGTGTGAAACGTAAAAAATGTCGCTTCACCACCCCATTGAACTAACCAAAGCCCAGGAGTCAAGGGCTGCCATTGAAAGAGTTTATATCGAAATGCGCCACCTGTTCAACAGTGGCATATACAAGCCTTCGGGGGCATCTGGCCAGCAACTCACCGACTCACTGCTCACCCTCCGGCCGGAAATTTACGGCTCAATGAACGACCCCTCAAAGGTTGAGTTGGACGGGCTGGTATATGTAATCGAACGACTTCCAAAGGGGATAGAAGAGTGTCGTTTTATCCGGCTGATCTCAGAAGAAGGCTACCACAAATCTGGCTTTGAAGTGCTCATTCCTCATGCGAGAAAGAGAAACTGCTACAGGATTGATGACGAGCAAATGTTCATTGAGGTAACCAGAGGCAGAAGTGAGATTTACGACATTCTCACTCACCTCACCTTCATGTACCACGAAGCGGAGAAAATAAAAGAGCACGCCTATGACGGGGGTGGTAACCTGAGGAAAGAATGGCTCGCACTGGAAAAGCTGGTCATCAGTGAGCAGGATTTGAAGGGAAAAAGCAAGGAGCTTGCCTTCACCTACTTGTCCACTTTGCTGGGCAGAACCTATGAGGAGACCAAGGCGGCTGTTATGCGCCTGCAGTCGTCCAAGTCGAATAACAATGGTCTGTTTCACATTGTCTACTGGCTGGGCACCTTGATCATTCGTGAAAAACAGGAAAACAAAACCATTGAAATTTCTTTTTCCCCCACACTCCGCCAGCGCATTGGACACCACATGTACGGTGAGCGCTGGTCGCAGCAAATCAACAAATACCTGATAAAAGCAAAGCTGCTCGACAGACCCATCCATGTCATCAGCGCCAACCTTCACAGTTTCCTCAACACTCTTTACTGTTTTGCTGCCCTAAAAGAATCGGAGCGCAAGAAGCAAAGCCTGGAAGATGTGGCGCTTATGCTGAGCGACCCGAAAAACAAAGAGCTCAATGACCGGGTAGAAGCATTTGCGTCCAAAAATGGCCTGCACCTCATCAAAGACAGCAACGGAACCAACATCTCTGTTCAGGTAATCGACACCGCCAAAATCAACTTTGATCTTCTCCCCGCAGAAATTAAAGCTGACCAGGCAAAGACCTGGAGCAAGAAACCAGTGCTCATCGTTTTCGATTACGCCTTTGGTGAGCAGGCCTATGAGATCATGGATGAGCTTTTGAAGCCACTGGAGGAAAACGATCAAATCTCAATTAGAGTGGCGTCTATCAATATCATGGGCAAGGCAGGCATATTGCAGGGCGGCAAAGGAGACATCATGATTCCCACGGCGCATGTGTTCGAAGGCACGGCGGACAATTACCCGATCGTCAATGATTTCAAGGCCAGCGACTTCCACGCAAAGGGATTATATGTTTGCGAAGGGCCTATGATCACCGTGCTTGGCACCTCTCTTCAAAACAAAGAAGTGCTGGAGTACTTCGAAAGCTCTTCGTGGAATGCCATTGGGCTGGAAATGGAGGGGGCACACTATCAGAAGGCTATTCAATCACATGCGATTATCCGCAACAGTATCAGCAAAGACGTGGTGCTAAGGTACGCCTACTACGCATCTGACAACCCTTTGGTAACGGGCAACACACTTGCTTCGGGCAGCCTGGGCCTTGTTGGTGTAAAACCAACCTACCTGATCACCACTGCCATTATCAACAAAATCTTTCAACAACAAGAATAGCCACACACTCAGAAGCAAAACCCCAATGCTACGGAAAGCTCCCTCCGTTTTCAGCGATTATGGAAGAAATATTACATCTGTAATGATAGGGTAATAGAATAGTAATGAACAAGTTACGCTGTATTACGTTATTTACAGTAGCTAATTGTACCAAATCATGCAACTGAGTAATCTACAATCGGAAATTCTTCACTCGGTGGAGAACCTAAAGACAGATCAGCAAAAAGATGTGCTTGAGTACATCTCAGAACTGCAACTAAATGATCAGCGGGTCAAAGCAAGGCTAAAGAGCCAGGCGCTAAAAGAAATCAGGCTTGCCCTGAAGAATGAGGCGTTTGCTTAACTAGTCTTCTGACAGCACGATTATCTTGTCCTTACTGGAAAAGGTAATCAGATCAGATTTCTTTGGGTTAACCACTACCCCATAGCCCTGGGTGGCATTTCTGGCATCGGAAATTTTCCGGTAGCCAATAGCAACTTCATTCTTTCTGGCGGCCGACTCCAGAATCGTGTAGAAGTTCACTGGCTTATCTACATTGATATAGTCGGTAACTGGTTTTATGTAAATCTCCGAACCATCCGCATCAAAAAGATCCTCAAAAACCCTCATCAGGTACTTGTTCTCAGCTACCTGAGTCATCAATAAACTTAACAGTTTATCACTGACAATAAAATCGTCGGCACTGGTAATATCTGCCAGCTGCCTGTTTCTCATGTCGAGCATCTCCGACACAATGTTCATTTTTCGTGGAGAACTGGAAGAAATATTACGCAGGTGCAGCAGTGTGATTAGTGTTTGGGCATCCGCCTCCTGAATGGGGTAGTACTCCTGATAGCACAGCAGCATGATATAGTCGAACGTCTGGCATTTCTGCATCTCCAAAACTGCCCTGTCCGTTGTGTCAACCATTTCAAACTCAAGAGTGAGGTTGCTCACTGTCTTTTTAAGCTTCTCTATCTGCGCTACCGCATCGTCAAACTTCGAGATTACCTTAATTGAAGACCCAGGCTGTACATAATTATCCAGTTCCTGAATGATCGTTTTAGCTCTGTTGTTCCATCCAATCAATAGAATTGTCTCGGCGTGGGGAACATCTACTTCGGTCGTTCTTATCGAGCCTTCTTCCAAATTGAAATTTGTGCGATTAGACACAATCATTGTGTCATCGTCTTCGGTGACCCCAATCATTAAGTCGCCAGGCTGAATGACGGTACTCATTGGCGGATTTACCTCCACATGGTTGTCGGAGGCGAACTGTATACCAATGATAGCAGAGTCTTCATAGCTGAAAATAGCCTCCCGAAAAGTCTTGCCGACAAGCTTTGGCTCCTCCACAAAATAGATTTCATCGCCACCAAAATCCATCAGCTCAATATAAACAACCGACAGCCCCGACTGACGACTTGTTTGCACCATGATTTTGGAAACAAAGTCGTCGGAAAGGATAAGTTCCACCTCGTCCTTGCCCACCATTTTTGCCACTTCGAAGTTCCTTTTGTTTTCTATTTCGGCTGTGATATGATACGGGGCCTGCCTCCTGTGTGGGCTGGAAATGATGGCCAGGATCGTTTTAATAATTTGGCTATCAGAATTCTCATTCTCTTTATCCAGGATAATGATCGACTTTGAGTTAACAGGGTTGCCAATCTCGAGGTCATGGAGGTCGATCGGGTTACCCGTTCTGCAAATGATCTTAGTGTTCTTGGTGTTGCCAATTTTGTCCTTTATCTCGTCCTCCATCAACACCTTATCCTTGTCGGCCAGGATTACAATTTTAGGATTCTTCTGGTTTTCGTTGGCGATGATAAGCTCTGGAATGATGGTAAATATTTTTGAAGACCAGCCAAGGATGAGCACATGATCCTGCTCCATTACGAACGAACGACCTTTTCTTAGCTGATCCAGCTTGTCCATGATGCCATTGGAAATCAAACCAATCAGGATACTGAGGATGACAATACCAAGCAGCGTGACCAGGAACATGAAAATCCGGAAATCCCAGTGGCCATCGTGCTCGCCAATAGTACCGGGATCCAGCACGTGCATCAGACTTGTCCAGAAGGTGTCAATGAAGCTGAGTCTGGTTACCTCATCGGGATGAATATTGCCCAAATAAAGAATGGTGGCGAACATCAAAACCAGGAGCAATGCCACCAAGCCCAGGTACGAAATAAGCTTGGTAGAGCCAGCGGACATGAAATTATCAAATGCGTATTTCAGCCGGGCCTTGGTTGATTCGTTATTCATTTAAAAGGTTTAAACAGCTCAAAAAAAATTCCATTTCGTCGATAGAAACAAAATTATCTAATTTACCAGTATAGTAAAGCATAAACGTTTCAATTACCGGATATATTTGGGATAAAACACCTTTGGCTGTGAGATGGTTATAAAATTACTGGCGGAATACCAGCCTATTCTGTGATTCACCGTCGCTTCAACTATAACAGAAAGATTAAAACCACCCGGTAAGCCGGAGGTAATCATACAGCGTCACCCGAAATGCTTCTCTTTTTTCGTCAGATGTAAAAAGCGGCACTTTCTCTTCGTCTTTTCGAAGCGCAAATCGCCCCCCATCCATCATCGCATTATAAAGAGTGGCTGAAAAGGTCAACTGGTCCTGCATATTGCCCTCCCGATAAATAAGCTGATAGCCAGGAAGTGTGTCGCTGCTGACCGTAACATCGATTTGTTCCAGGACACTCCACTTCTCTGACCAGTTAAGCATCAGATAGGCCCTGTCCTGTCGCCAATTGAACACAATGGTCGGCACCAAGGGCGACAAAGAATCTTCGTCCCATGTTTTGTGGGTATAGAGGTAAACCCCAGCTTCTTGCTGTTCCGTTGTGGTGTAGGCTGACTGCCGCATGTTCTTGAAAAAGAGTTCGGAACGGTCCGTTGTTTTAAAGTCGAGTTTCTCAACATCAACTTTTTTGCCTTTGTCAACGTTACATGCTAGTAGAAAAAATACAGCCCCTACTAAGGTCAATACATTTTTCATTTGGTAAGAATAGTGCTTCCTTTGAACACAAACATCTCTCTGATTAGTTTTCCGTCTTATAACAATTAAACAATGAAGAAAATACTTATTGCTATTGTATTGCTGGTTGTGTTTGTTGGTTTGGTTTCAGCCTGTGGCTATTATCGCTTATATAACAATATAGTTACTCTCGAAGTGGGGATTGATGGCCAATGGTCTCAGGTGGAAAATGTTTACCAGAGAAGGGCCGACCTTATCCCCAACCTGGTGAACACGGTAAAAGGCTACGCCGACTTTGAAAAAGAGACCCTCACCCAGGTAGTTGAAGCCCGGGCCAAGGCAACGTCAACAACCATTCGTGCCGATAACTTGTCTCCTGAAGGAATGCAGCAGTTTCAGCAGTCTCAGGACGGACTTGGTTCGGCACTTAGCAGGCTGATGGTGGTGGCCGAGCGTTATCCTGATTTGAAAGCCAATCAAAACTTTCTGGAGCTTCAGGCCCAGCTTGAAGGCACCGAAAACAGGATTGCTGTTGAAAGAAAAAAATTTAATGAAGTAGTACAGGCATACAATACCACTATCCGGAGGTTTCCCGGCAATTTATTGGGTTTTGAGAAAAAAGGCTATTTTGAAGCTTCTGAGGGTGCGGAAAAAGCACCTGAAGTAAAATTCTAAACTATGGCGAAAGAATATTTTAGCGAAGAAGAACGCCGCAATATCGTGCAAGCGATCAAGGAGGCCGAGCTGGCAACCTCCGGCGAAATCAGGGTACACATCGAAAGACATTGTCAGAAAGATGTGCTGGACAGGGCTGCAGAAGTTTTTTCCACATTGAACATGCAGAAAACCAAGCAACGAAACGGTGTGCTTTTTTACCTGGCTGTGGAAGATCATCAATTTGCGATAATTGGTGATGCCGGCATTAACCAGGTGGTGCCTGACCACTACTGGGGCGACATTAAAGACCACATGAAGGATCGCTTCGTGTCAGGGCAACTGACCCTTGGCCTGAGTGATGGCATCCGTATGGCCGGAGCCCAGCTAAAAGAACATTTCCCTTACCAAAAAGACGACGTAAACGAACTCCCTGATGACATTTCCTTTGGCCAAAATTAAGTTTCTCTATTTTTTCACTGGTTTACTGTTTATGGCCGGCTTAGCGGCTTCGGCCCAGAGTTTTCCAAAGCCAATGTCGCCGCCGAGGATCGTGAATGACTATGCAAATTTGCTAACATCTCAGGAATCTAATATGCTGGAGAGTAAGCTAAGGCAATACAGAGATAGCACCTCCACCGAAATGGCCATTGTTATTGTAGAAACGGTAGGTCAGAATGATATTGATGTATACGCCGTTGAGCTTGCTGAGGAGTGGGGTATTGGCGGGAAAAAATACGACAATGGCATAATTATTCTTGTCGCTCAAAACGACAGAAAGGTTAGTATCAAAACCGGGTATGGAATGGAAGGGCCTATTCCCGATGCATATGTAAAAAGAGTAATTGACAGATACATCATACCTAACTTCAAGCAAGAAAAATATTTCGAGGGGCTTGATCAAGCTACGAGCCTTATGATGAGCATGGCCTCAGGCGAGTTCAAGGCAGACCCACGAACGGCAAAAAAAACGCCGGGAATTTTGTCTCTTATTATCGTTTTCTTCTTTGTCATCATTCCTATTATTTCGGTTTTTCGGGGAAGAAGAGGGCATTTTTCTTCACGCAAGCCTGGGTTCTGGACAATGCTCTTCCTCATGTCGAGCATGAATCGGGGCCGTGGCAATACTTTCAATGATTTTAACAGTGGCAGAGGAAGTTTCGGCGGCGGGAGCGACTTTGGTGGCTTCGGGGGTGGAAGCTTCGGTGGCGGTGGTGCCAGCGGTTCCTGGTAGTCAGGCTTTTCTGAATACCAGGGTTGTCATGCATCTAACATCGTCCACCACAGTGGTTTTCACGGGTTCTATCAGCTGCCAGGAAAACTTCTCAACGATTTCCTCGATCAAACTTCTGGTGAGTAAAAACCTTGCCGATCCATCAGGAATCAGGTAGCGACCACTTCCCAGATTCTCAATGGCATCCGGAAGGCCAATATCGCTGGTCATGCGAATAAAAAGAATGCCATCGGGAGCTAATACCCTAAACAACTCGGCCACCTGTTTGTGAAAAGCATCCACGCTTTCAGCAAAGTGTAGCACAGCACTGCTGACTACAATGTCGAAGTAACCGGCTGGCAAAGGCAAACTCTGCGCATCTCCCTCTATCAGCTTTCTTTCATCAAAATCCGGTCTGACCCCCTTGAGCAGGTATCGAAGCATTTGCAATGCAGAAGGGTTTTGATCGAAACCATACACATCAAAGCCTTCTCTGGCGAAATAAATGAGGTTTCGACCCTCGCCACAGCCTACGTCCAGCACCTTGCTTTTTCCTTCAAAGCGGCCCTTGAGTATTTGATCCAACAGGTAGATGTCGATGTTGCCCAGTTGGGCATTGAGTTCTCTGAAGTTCATTGCTCCGATTCCGACAAAAGGTTGGATGCCTTCAAGGCCTCTTCAAATGCCTGCCTTCCGGCCTCAATTATTTCTTTGGCTCTGTAGAATTCAAATGTAGAACAAGCCCGCCTTGACACCTCAACACTTAACCCCGGCTTGTATTGCTTCAATAGCTCTGAAGTAAGCCGATCCTGCAGAAGGTCAAGGGAGTCGTTGAGCAAATCAAAGAACCCCAATTTCTTCTTTGCGGAGCTGGAGCCAGGAATCACTTTGCTTATCTTGCTCATCATTTCCTCCAGTCGCTTTGTGTATTGATTGGACTCTCTTTTCTCTTGTTTCTTTAAAGGACTAACGTACGGCTTGAATGCATTTACATTGGAAACAACGAGGATGTCTCCCTTGGTTCTTTTCACTTTATCAGCCGGCACAGGATTGGTCACACCGCCGTCGACATACAGACTTTCACCCGACTTAAGGGGCGTGAGCACGGTGGGTATTGCTACTGATGCTCTGATAGCATGATACATGCTCCCGGAGTCGAACACCTTCTCCTTTTGTGTGTTGAGGTCAGTTGAAACGGCAATGAACGGGATTTGCATTTCTTCTATTGGCCGATCCGGGATAACTTTCTCCAGGTTCTTGAAAACCTTTTCCCCCTGATAAAGCCTTGCGAACTGAAAGTAAAATCGATGAGTTTAAAAACCTCAATTCTATCAAGATGGCTAATCCAATCCTTGAATTCCGGCAACTTGCCACAAGCATGAAACGCACCAACCACTGATCCCATAGACGAACCAGCGATTGAACTGATCTCGAAGCCGTGGTCAATGAGCCCCTCGATTACGCCAATATGTGCGACTCCTCTGGCCCCACCACTCGAAAGCACCAACGCTACTTTTTTACTCATATGTAAAAATAGTTTTTAACAGACACTTTAATATGTAAATTTTCGAGCTAAATCTAAACACCAACAAAATGACCCCATTCCACCTCGCCTTCCCCGTTAGCGATATTGAGGCTACCCGAAAGTTCTTCACTGAAGTGATTGGCTGCAAAGTAGGCCGCTCAGCTGAGAAGTGGATCGACTTCGACTTTTTTGGGCATCAGATCAGCGCCCATTTGAAGCCGGACGAAGTAGCACAGGCAAAAACAAATGAGGTGGATGGCGACAAGGTGCCTGTCAGGCATTTTGGAGCCATACTCAAGTGGGAAGAATGGCATGAGCTGGCCGACAGGCTGACCAAGCAAGGCATCGAGTTCATTATTGAGCCCCATGTGAGGTTCAAAGGCGAAGTTGGCGAACAGGCTACTATGTTTTTTCTCGATCCGAGTGGCAATGCGTTGGAGTTCAAGTCGTTTCAGGACATGTCGCAGGTTTTTGCCCATTAACATATGAGCTGGGTCGAAATCGTAGTAAGTCAGTTGAAGGATGTTTATTCAGGTTCGCCCTGGTATGGCAAGCCGGTTAGAACAATTTTGCGGGAAATTATGCCGGAAAAGGCAGGCGTGCGCCCCGATGATTCTTCACATTCGGTCTTCCAGCTGGCACAACACATGCTTACCTGGCGCACCTATGTGGTAGAACAACTAAAAGGCAATGAGGGGTATAACGTACCTATCGATTCTGAGAAAGACTGGAGTCAATCGGGAGTAACGAACGCAGCGGAGTGGCCCGCTTTGCTCCAGGCCTTCGACGACAACCAGACAAAGCTCTTGGATCTTATTCAAAAAACTTCAACGGATACATTTGCGAAGCAAGTACCGGGAAAGTCCTACGACTTTAAACACCTGATTGAGGGCATCGTGCATCACGACATTTACCATGCTGGCCAAATGGTGACCACAGCGAAGGTTGTGAGCGCCTACCTGCCCTCCAGCTAGTGCACGTAGCTGCCTGCGTTGATATCAATGGTGCTGCCAGTCGCATGGTCGGCCAGGCCGCTGCATAAGAAGGTCACCATGGGTGCGATGTCCTTCGGCTCAGTGAGTCGTTCAAGTGCCAAATCACCAAGCACCACCTGCTCGCCATAACGCTCCACAAATTCTTTGGCCATATCGGTTCGCACAAAACCTGGCGCAATATTGAACGCTTTGATACCCTGCTTACCGTAAGCCCTCGCTATCGAACGGGTAAGCGATACCACCCCACCCTTCGACGCTGCATAGGCCAGGTACTCGGCAGTGTCACCTCTAAAGGCCGCTCGTGACGAGATATTGATGATCCTTCCTGTGGCCTTTCTTTTGAGCCAATGATCGATGGCCCTTTTGCAAAGAATGGCAGTTGCGTTAAGATTAACCATCATGGTTTTGTTCCATTCTTCAAGCCACTGCTTATCGGCTGAACCCATGTCGGAAGCTATGGCCAGACCCGCATTGTTGACCAAAAGTTCGAGAGACCCAAATTCACTCACCACCTTATCGAACAGCTGCACTACCTGATCTGGTTGAGCCAAATCTGCCTGAAAAGCTTTGCTCTCATTACCCAGCACATGGGCCAGGTTTTCAGCCTCTCTGCCACTCTTGTGGTAATGCACTGCCACGGTGGCTCCGGCTTCTGCCAGCTTAGCCGCAATGGCTTTGCCTATGCCCCTGCTGGCTCCTGTTACGAGCACATTCAGGCCAGATAAATTAATGTACATAGTGAAGGATCATTCGATATGCCGAAAAATAAGTGATTAGCGCTGAAACTAAAAGTCAATAAGCAATCCTCTCTTAGAATGATTTTCCAATTTACCAATAGTAAGGCAGCCTCAGCGAAGCGGGAGACCAGGAAAATTGGTGAATCTGGTTTAAGAATGTCGATAACTAAAATAAGTTAACTATCTTATATATAAGAAGTTATGGTTTTTGTGTGTGATTATCCACAATTTTTGCTAAGTTATCCACAATTCATCTAACGTGCTGATTTGATGATCTTTCCAACCGTCACTTTTCCGTCACCTGAAAATGCCTGATAGAGATAAACAGCTGGCGGCAATTCCTCTCCGTTTGAATTTCTGCCATCCCAGGTCAGTTTGCTGCCTAATTTTCCCCGGTTATTAATGGTTCTCACTTGCTGCCCGGAGAATGAAAATATTTTTATTGACTCAACCCCAGCCGGGGCTTCATTTTGGAAGTATATTAAATCAACAAAAGGATTAGGAAACGTCACCAGATCAACTTCTCTGTTGCTTAGTCCGGTTACATCCATTGGCCCTTCAAAATTTTCTATCTGCTGATCCAGCCAAGTGGTGCGCTGAGTGATCCAGTTCCTTAGGTAGTCCACCTCCGCCATGTAAGTTGCTCCGACAAAATTGTTGGGCCACGTGTACTGGCCAATTACCGGCCATCTTTGAAAATTCCTATTTTTGGCCTCAGATAAGACGTCGGTATATTCATCAATCATCGTGCTTATTGCTTCGTCGGACCAGGCACCACTCCGCAGCGTCATCCACCGCAATTTCACCTGTTGTCTGAAAACAGGGTCGGTCATCAGTTTGTCCCACCAAAAGGGAACCAGCCAGAAGTCGTTCGGACAAATGTCGTTGAACTTATAGGCCCAGCCCTGGGTGTTTCCTCCCTGGCAGTAGTCGGCGTTGCCAAACGCAAGGTTAAAGTCCCATATTGGCCCAAGAGTCAGGAGCCCACCCTTGTCATCTTTGTCCTTGTACATAAAGGTGCTGAGCCTGTAGCCATCAACATTTCTGCTGAGCTCATTGATCAGGAAGAAGTCAACAAAGCTCGACAGCTCTATATATTTGCGGTAGCCCGACACCGGATCCCTAAAGGAACTCGACTTCAGAGCACTTTCGAAGCTCTTCATAAAGCTTTGTATATATGCCTTTTGAGCGCTGGTGATTTCGTCATCTGCTGGCTCATCGTATTGAAAGAAGGCCACCTGATCACTGTTTTTATAATTGTTTGGTCGGTACTCTGACGCAAAGCCCCCACCACCGCTGCCGTCAAACTTATCGAGCTTCAAAATGTAGCCTCCGGTCAGCTCTTCTCCCTCGTTATCCTCTGGCTTTAGGTTGGCTATATCCACCCTGTTTTTGTCCCTCTTCACCTTTTCCATAAATAGGTAGATGCCGTGGTATTGCCCATTGAGCACCACTTCAACATATTTTGTTCTTGAGCTATAGCGTTCAGTGAATGAGAAAAGATCGAAGGTTAGTTTGTTCCGCATTAGCGTTTTGTCGGAGTAAGGCCCGTGCAAAACCCAGTCTTCCTCGGCCGGAAAACCCAAAATGGCCGTATCAAGATCCTGGCCTTGATCGTCCCAGGTCTCAATGCCGAAGGACTTCTTTGGAAACAGGGCTTGAGAAGAGGAGCCCCTGAATTCAATACCGATGAAGCCGTCGTAGTCAGTAAAAGGACCGGAGATATTGTTAGTAATCCCTTCCGGATTGTTGATTATGCCCATTCTTGCTTTCACCTTGGGTTCGTTAACAATGGTACGCCCTTCGGTGTCGATGATAATAATGGGGAGGTTTGACGACTCAAAATCAACAGACTGTGACTGAGCGGACAGCGTGCAAAAAATGGCTCCTGCAAGCAGAGCTCTTAGCAATGTTGTTTTCATAAAAGTAGGTTTACTTACCAAATGTCTTCAAAATAGCTCAAGGCTGTTGGCTCAACCAGCAGGCCTTTAAGCTTAAGGTAATCCAGGTAGGCCGACAGCAACAAAAACTGATCCTTAATTACTCTACCCCTTAGCTTTTCCTTCGCTTTTAGCCACTTTAAGAGGCTTTCTCTCGCATCGCCAGGGTCTATGGCAGACAATTTCTGTCGATATGCGTCTAATTGAGCATCCAGTTCTTGCAGGGCTTTGAGCCGTTCCGCTATCCTCAGTGTTTTCTCATAGGCCCCATTTAGTTGAACATCCCACTCGGTTCTTGCCTTTACCTCCGCCCATTTATCATTGATCAGAGACAACTGCCTGTTCTGCGTTTGCATGCGATTGGTGTTGAAAATTGGGATGCCGATGCCTACCCGCAAGCCAAACCTCTCTTTGCCCTCCACATCCCACTCGGGCTGCACAAAGCCGATGTCCCAATCACGTTTTTCCAGCAGCACCTTACTCTCTGCGAGCTGCACATTCAACTGCTCCTTCTCCGTGGCAAGCCGCACCGCTGATGGCACCTGCATTAACTCGTCCACTGTGCTCAACAACTTTTCCAACGCCACATCGGGGAACACGCTCTCAAACAATGACTGGGCAAGTGTTTCTACTTTAGCTGGATTCGGATCATCCAGGAAATCAGCAAGCTCATTCTCCAATTCCTCGGACAATTCCATGCGGTTCACTACCAGATCAATCCTTTCAAGCTCCACATCAAGCAATTCTTCGGCATCAAATTCGCCTTCGGAAATGTATTGAGCCATATTCTCCAACCACTTCTGCCGCCAGGCAACAGACGCTTCGGTTTCCTGGAATTGCAATGCGACATAGCTGATTTTCAGCCAGGTTTCAATCTTATCGAAAAGAGCTGTTTGCATTGCCTCCTTCAACTTCAACTGGGCCTCCGTCTCCAAAAGTTTGCCCATACTTTTTCCTGCCGCATAATAGAAAGGGTTGGTCGGACGAAGACGGAAGGCGTACTCAGTTTTGTCGTTGGTGATGCCTCCCACTCTGAAATCAATCTCATCAAAATAAGCTACGCCGTACCTGTTCTGCTGAAACCATTCTACCTGCTGTTTGGCTGCTTTTATTTCGGGCCTATTCTCAATTCCGACTGTGATTTGATCAAACAACGGCAGGGGCTGCTGCATGGCCTCCACGAAAAAGGGGAGGAAGAAAAGGCCTGTCGCTAAAAGCTTGCTACCTCTCATGGCACCAGAATCATTACCTTTTCTCCCTGAAGCCAGCCTTTTGTGTTATCGAGTTTGAAGAAGATCTCTTTGCCGGATTGCTGAACAGGCAGCTGTTGCATCATAGTAGGCAGCACTTCAACACCGCCTGACCCGATATAGGTAGCTGTCGTTTTCTTATCTGTTTCCAGTGCCGACTGCACCACCACCCGGGAGAGCTCGCCAACAATATTGGTTTGGTCTGTAATATAGGCCCTCACAAATTTGTTTTCGTCAGGCAATAGCGACAGCAAATCAGAAAAGCCATCGGCGGTTTGACCCTGCATAAAATAGACATTGTCGACGATGCCGCTGGCGGGAGCCAACAACACAAGCGATGCCTTTTCTGCCTCCAGTCTCTGTTTCTCATGTAGCAGCTCTTCCCTGCTGGCTTCAATGGCCTTTACTTGTAGCTGCCTCTTTTTTAGTAACAACGACTGTTTGAGTTTATTCTCGGAAACACTTGCCTCAAAATTTTGCTCAACAATCGCCAGCTTCCAGGCTGCTGCGCTTGTGGTGTCTTTTGCTTCGGCAGTAGTGAAATTCTTTAGCCAGGAGGCGTCCCGGTTCTCTGCCATCCTGATCTCGGCGATAGCCTGCTCTTTTTTCGTGCGCTCCTGCTCTAGCTCCAGAGCCAGCTCATTTTTTTCGATTTCAAACTCAAAAAGCTCCTTTTCGCTTGTAGCTTCAAGCTTAGCTTCTTTATAGGCCAGGTCTTGAAGGTCATCGAGGATGGCCTGCGACTCAAGCCGCATCAGTACAGCGCCCTTTTCTACTTTTTGGCCGGGGGTAACGTTCACCTCAAGGATAACTGCTTTGCGTGGATGGTTGAGTCTCACCTTGGGGCTTTCCACAACGCCATATAAATTGGCTTTGCGCACAGGATAGTCGAGGCTGAAATAGAGGAGAGCCCCAGCCAGAAGCACAATTGTTATATAGAATGCGTAATAGTTTTGTTTTGGGATGCTCATTTACACTCTTACCAAATTTCCTGATTTTGACCATTTCACCTGAAGAACCCCTTCGATCTCACTCATTTGCTGCAAAAAAGACGTTGCCGCCTCTCCGGCTACCCGAACCACCTGCCACTCGAGCTGCCAGGTAGCTTCCTTTCCTTTTTGCTGACTAACCAACCGAATTTTCACGCTCAACGGCTTTATAATTTGTTCAATTTGTGTCGCCAGCTCCATTGTTTCTATGGTCACTACGAGCGTAAAACGCTCTTTCTGGTTCTTTCTCTCTACAAAAAAATGAAGTAGCCAGGCCACCAGACAAAACATGAAGGTGCTGGAAATAGCGATGCTGAACCCGTAAACACCCAGTGCTATGCCCAATGCCAGTGTGGAAAAAAGAAAAAGCAGGTTTTTGGGCTCCTCTATTCTGGTTCTGAACCGGATAATGGCCAGTGCCCCAAAAATGCCCAAGCCACGTGCCAGGCTGTCTCCTATCGACATCATTACGGCGGTGGACACCAGCGTGGCTAGGATCATCGAAATAAAAAATTGGTCAGGATACACGAAACCCGTGTAGGTCTTTTTATGCGTGACGGCGATAAGCGAAGCCAAAACAAGGCCCCACATCAGGGTGTAAATAGCTGTGATGAAAGTGGGGAACCCCGACTGAAGCTCCACCGGAAAAAATTCAAGCATACATTCTAATGTTCGTATTTACTCTAGCGTAACATCTAAGTAATGTATCCTTAACGTAAAAAAAAAGCGACCTGGTAGGGCCGCTCGCTATTAATTTCCACTCTTTTCGTCAATAAAGTGCCATATCGAACCTACGCCGGTACTTTTTTGTCAGCTCATTTTGTGCACCGATGAGCTGAAAGAAAGCGACGGCCGCCCTTCTGGGCAGCTCCTCCATAAACGCTTTGTCGATCGTAACTGCTTCTATGAGCAAGCTAATGCCGCTTTCGGGGTCATTGTTTTTAAAAGCCTCCTGCGCCGCTCCGAGTTTTTTTCCAACTGCACTGTCAACAGAAATGTCTGCTTCCAGAAAATCCGCCATTTCTTCTATTCGCTGGATGTCCTCGAAGAACTTATTTCTGTTCACCACCTTTAACAGCACTTCTCTCGCCGTGGAAGGATCCTGCAAAACAATACTGCTGGCCATCAGCATCCTCCCCTCATCACTCGCCGGATAGTCAATAATAAAACTCTCCAATTCACCCAGGGCGTTCTCATCGCCAGCGATCAGTTTTTGCTCTATTTGGCTCAAAAGCTCCTTTTCCTCGCTTGGCAAATATTGATCCAGCCATTTTTGAATTTCATGTTTGGGAAGTGCGCCTGTAAATTCGGCAACGACCTCGCCCTTATGGAACATTTTGACTGCCGGAATGCCCTTGATGCCATACGCTGCAGACAAGTGCTGGTTTTCGTCCGAGTTCACCTTCACCAATTCCCAGGCACCGTTGGCCTCACCGGCCAGTTCTTCTATGATCGGCCCTAAAAACTGACAGGGGCCACACCAGGGTGCCCAAAAGTCGACAACAACGGGCACGTTTTTACTTTTTGCTATTACTTCTTTATCAAAATCCATGGTTTAATTATTTCCAGCCATTTAACAAAAAGGTGGGCGCTAGCAGTTCCTAAAAACAACACTTTTGAAGACTGCTCTACGTGTTTCCCCAGGCGTTCAGCACCAGGTGGCGGCTTCCTCCATAGTTCCTGTGCTCGCAAAGGTAAATGCCCTGCCAGGTGCCAGTGTTGAGGCTGCCATTGGTAACCGGAAGCTGTACGGATGCTCCCAGCAACGATGCTTTGATGTGTGCCGGCATGTCGTCGGGGCCTTCCATGGTATGCCGATAGTAAGGTGCATTTTCAGGTACCATTTTATTGAAGTGACTTTCGAAGTCAACCCTAACGGTCGGGTCTGCATTTTCATTGATCGTGAGGCTGGCCGATGTGTGCTGAATAAACACCTGTAGCACACCTTGCTTGATTTTTTGCAGCTCAGGAAACTGTTCCAACACCTCTCTGGTAATAAGATGAAACCCCCTTGGCTAGGGCTTTAGCGTTATCTTTTTCTGAAAAAATTCCATGACTAATAGTAACGATTGGGTACCTGATTTGCAACCTGTGCAAAGGGCAAACGCATTTAAAGCTGCTTAATTACCCCTCGTCGTTTTCCTTTTGTCCAGGAACCCATTCGTAAGCCCCGATGTCAGGAAGGCTGTCTCTTTGGTGCCCAAGGTTATCGAGATCGATATTGAGGTATTTTGCCTTGTTGATAAGAGGCGATAAACTATCAGGGCGATAGTCGTACAAAAATTCGTTGAAGAATTTTGGCGGCGTGTTGATCAGGTTGTTGTTGGCGTTCAGTAGCGAGTTGGTCGTTTTCAATAAGCTGTTGCCGACCTGGTAAATGAAGCTGGCGCCTCCCCCGGTATTGAACTCGATCTCCTCCTTCTGCGTACCCCAAATCACACTGTTGAATACCCGTGCCTCTAACGGTGCTGCAAGCAGCTCTTCATTTGCCAGCAAAATATTGTCTGAGAAAATGACCGAAGGGTCTTCCCGAAAGAAGTCGGAGGGGTAATTGGAAAAAGTGCAGTGCTCGTAGCGGTAGTTGCCGCCAGCCACGTTCGCTACCAGATAACGAGCCGCATTGTACACGACAGTGTTGTAGGCGTATACATCACTCGTCAAGGCCAGAATGCCATCGGACGACATGTTGCCAATGGTACTATTGGCAATCACTACATCAGGAATGTCGTCATCGTCGGGCGTACCTATTCTCAAACCTACCTCCCCATTTTTGATCACGGTATGATTAAGGAAGTTGTCTTTACTCCCCTCCAGGAAATAAATGCCAACCCATTGGCCAGGAGCTTCCCGATAGTCTCGGTCGTTACGGGTATTTCTAAAGATCACTTTTTTGTCTGGCGTTCCCCCGGTAATAAGCGTGCCCAGTACAAACAAATGAGCTCCCGGTTGCATAAGCACTTCAACACCCGCCTTAATAGTTAAAGTTACACCAGGGGCAACAACCAGTGAGTCTGAAACAACATAGGGCATACCAGCTTCCCAGGTTTGATCCTCTTCGATAATACTGAGCCCCTTGTAGTATGACGCATCCTGCGCCCAGGCATCCAGCACCACATTGGTACGGGTGGTGCCTACCACTTCCAGGTAGTCCAGCACTCTCTTCGCTTCGACCTCACCCGTAACGGGTAGCCTGCCATTGACCAACACGAGCAGGCTATCCTTGCCCAGGATTTTGATGTTGTTGAATGCCTTTCCCGACAAGCCATTGATGGTCAACTCAAATGGAGAGCCTTCCAGCTGTTTGAGTCTGATCCCAGGCACTATAACTCCACTCTTGTTGGGGTTGTAAAGCAGCAGCCTGTACGACGGGCTCAACTGGGTGGTCAGCAGCGTGTCGAAGTACAGCGTGTCGGTAGAAAAGTAAAGAGACTCATCAGAAAGCTCAGAAAAAACCTCTTCGTCGGGTGTGCATGCCCACCAAAGGGGAAGAATGAGCAGCCATACGAGTCGACGGGTCAACATAAGTGCATTTTGAACGATGGAAGTGTGGAATTATTCTCCATCCTTCAGCTTCTCCGAGTGGTCGGCAATCCGCAATTGCTCAATAAACTCACCCACATCGCCATCCATAACTGCGGGTAGGTTGTAAACCGTTAACCCTATCCTGTGGTCGGTTACCCGGCTTTGGGGATAGTTGTAGGTGCGGATTTTATCAGAACGGTCGCCGCTACCCACCATCGACTTGCGCTGGGCGCCTACTTCATCGTTGTGTTTTTTCAGCTCTACTTCGTAAATCCTTGACCGCAATACCTTCAGGGCTTTTTCGAAGTTTTTGATCTGCGACTTTTCGTCCTGGCAGCTTACGACAATACCAGTGGGGATGTGAGTCAGGCGAATAGCCGAATAAGTGGTGTTCACCGACTGGCCGCCAGGGCCTGAAGAACAGAAAGTGTCCTTCCGAACGTCGTTCATGTCGATGTTTACCTCCACTTCCTCCATTTCGGGCAGCACGGCCACAGTAGCGGCGGAAGTGTGCACCCTCCCCTGAGTTTCGGTGGCCGGCACCCTTTGCACCCTGTGCACGCCCGACTCAAACTTAAGCATGCCGTAAACGTCTTCACCTGAAACGGTGGCGATAATCTCTTTGTAGCCACCTGACGTGCCTTCGGTCAGATCGAGCACATTCATTTTCCAGCCTTTTTCCTCAGCAAAGCGCTGGTACATACGGAAAAGATCACCGGCAAAAATAGCTGCCTCGTCGCCGCCGGTACCACCTCTTATTTCCAAAATGACGTTTTTGCTGTCATTAGGGTCTCTGGGAATCAGTAGTTGTTTGAGCTCTTCCTCCAGCTCCTCCTCTTTTGGCTCAAGCTCTTCAATCTCCATCTTGGCCATTTCCCGGAGTTCCGGATCCTTCTCTTTGTTGAGCAGTTCTTTGGCTCCCTTCAGGTCGTTCTTTACCTTCTTATATTCCTCCAGCTTAGCAACAATGCGGCTAAGCTCCTTGTATTCCTTGTGCAGTTTGGTGTATTGTGCCATGTCAGCCATGGCATCGGGCTGAACAATAAGGTCGCTTACTTCCTCAAAGCGCTTTTTGATGGCCTCTAGTTTATCGAGCATTCCTGAAAAATTAAGCTGCAAAATTAATAAACCGCTGATCTTTTTTCGATTAAGTGTGGTTATTTTAACAGATCATTAGATAACCCGCCTATGAGAACGCCAATAATCCTTTGCTTGTCCGTGTGTCTGATTGCTGCTGGCTGTGGCCCTATGGACAAAGGGAATAGCGAGGCAGTAAAAAAAGAAATGGAAGACCGAAAAGTGAAGCACGTGCTTCCGTCGCAAATTACTGACAAAGCCAAAGAAAGGGGACTGGCCATTACCGACGCAGCACAAAAGGTTTTGCTTCAAACCCTGATAAAAAAGATTGAGTCGGAGGGCATACTGGGAGCGGTAGAGTATTGCAATTTGAATGCTTTTCCGCTGGTAGACTCGCTATCCAAGGCTAACCATGTTGCCATCAGGCGAGTGAGCAACAAATGGCGCAACCCAAAAGACGCACCCACTGACGATGAAGTAGCCATTATGGAAGCTTACACCTACAGTGTGGAGCAGGGACAAGCCCCGAGGGAAGAAGTATTTATGGAAGACAATTCCACACAAGTAGTTTACACCCGACCCATCATGATGGGCGCTGCGCTGTGCCTCCAATGCCATGGCACACCGGGTAAAGAGCTTACCCAGGAAGTAGCAGACAAAATCAAGGGCCTTTACCCTGAGGACAAAGCCACCGGCTACGAGCTGGGCGAGTGGCGGGGTATATGGAAAGTGGTGTTCGAGAAGAAGGAGTTGGTGTTGGAGTTGTGAGGAATAGTGATTGAGAGGGTAACTGGTTCAACATAGAATCTGAAAATGTGCATTTTTTTTACCCATAATACGGCTGGATCAAAAGAGCTAAGATCTTTATTTGCCGGCTCAGTAAAGAAGAGGTGGAGAACGGGAAAAGAGTAGCCTGTTTGGGCTACTCTCGCACCGAGTTTATAGTTTTTTTGCCGATTTGGACACTACTTTTTTCAATGTTCCCTCAAGCTCCTTCAGCAACTGATCGGCAGCGTCCTCGCACATAGGCTGCACCTTTTCTTTGTCCATGATTGGAATTCCAGCAACAAGCGGAAGGCTCTTTTTGGAAATCCCTTTCTCGTTGATGTCGAACACTTTTTTCCCCTCCTTGTCGTAGCAAATCATGTTGTAGAAGGCCTTAATTTTGACCACCCCGACCCCCATCACTGCCATTTTCTCAAGCTCAAAGCCAATGAACACCATCAAAACTCCGTCAGCTGAAGTCTTAAAAATAGAAGCCATCGCATCTTTGTCGGCCTTACCCATTCCCAGCAATGGCCTGGCGAGATTCTTATACCCTTGCTTTGACAAAACATACATTGCCTTGTCATATTTAGGGTCATAGGCCTGGTACTCAGCGTTGTTCAACACATCATTTTCCGGAAGCAGCTGAAACGGAAATCCTTTGGCAAAGTCGTCGTTAAACGATTTGTAGAAGCTATCGAATACTGATTGAAGATCAAAGTTGTTATTGGCGGCCAAAACGGTGATCTCACTAACAAGACCAGCATTGGTGCCAAAGTCGCCAGGCCCAATTTCTTTGTTCACTGAAAAATTAACGAGAGCCACTTTTTTCTGCGCTTGTGCCTCAGAGCAAAAGATGATTACAAGAAGGATAAAAATAGTTTTTTTCATTTTGTTGGCTGTTAAAAATAAAAGATCACTGAATATTGTCCTTTATTACAACTCAACAAAATTTAATTGCCATTTTATTTAAAAAAACATTATAAAATTGATGCTATCTCTTTCAAAATCATGGTAGAAACATTGGTGTTCGTTGGTCTGTGGGTCATCGAATGTTGAGTTTTATTACACCTCCCCATACCTAAAACAATCCACCACGTGTCATTCGCAAGCTTGTGTGTGGGCGTAAATAGCAGCAATGCCCCAAACTTCGTACCACACCTATTCAAAAGTCTATACAAATACCTTACCTTTAATGCTATCAAATGATAGCATCATGAAGCCTCCCTATCAGATCAATTCGGAAATACTTCGCCTGCTTACTGAGGTGTCGGAGAAAATTGGGGCCGTCAACGCCAGCTTTCTGATCAAACCGTCCCCAACCCTGCGGAAGCAAAACCAGATCAAAACAATTCACTCTTCCTTGAAAATAGAAGGTAATACATTGTCAGAAGATCAGATAACAGCACTGATTGAAAACAAGCGGGTGATTGGCCCTGAAAGAGATATTATGGAGGTTCGGAACGCCATTGAGGTCTACGATAAAATCGAGAGCTTCAGGTTTGATTCCGAAAAATCGTTCCTGGCTGCACACAAAATGCTTATGAAGTCGCTTGAGAAAGATGCTGGCTCCTACCGGAAAAAAGGAGTGGGCATTGTGAAGGGCTCAAAAGTTCAACACCTTGCCCCACCGGCCGAAAACGTTGCTTTTTTGATGAAGAATCTTTTTCACTATCTCAAAACCGACACTGATATCGCCCTGATCAAAAGTTGTGTTTTTCACTATGAGATAGAGTTTATTCACCCGTTTATGGATGGTAATGGAAGAATGGGAAGACTTTGGCAAACTGTGATCCTGATTAGCAAATTTCCCGTCTTTCAGTTTCTTCCTTTTGAAACGCTCATTTCGGCCAATCAATCAGCCTATTACAAAGCCCTTTCTGATAGCGACAAGGCCGGTCATTCAACTCCATTCATCGCCTACATGCTCGGCGTCATTAGCCTGGCGCTGGACAATGTTCTTCAAACCAAAGGAGCGAGTCAATCGCAAGTTGATCGGCTCCAGTATTTCCTGTCTCTGAAGATTAAGTCATTTACCCGAAAAGATTACATGAATGTTTTCAAGACACTTTCAACTGCCACCGCCAGCCGTGACTTAAAAAAAGGAGTTGAATTGGGGCATTTCAGCGTCCTCGGTATGAATCGCTTGACAACCTACAAGGTGATAGAAAAGAAAATATAGCCCAGCTTACTCACACCTCCCCATACCTAAAGCAATCCACCACATGGTCGTTCACCAGGCCGCAGGCTTGCATGTGGGCGTAAATGACGGTGCTGCCGACGAACTTGAAGCCCCGCTTTTTCAGGTCTTTGCTCAAGGCGTCCGACTCTTTGGTGGTTGGTGGAGCTGTTTTGTAGTCTTTCCATTGGTTCACAATGGGCTTGTTGTCCACAAACTGCCAGATGTACTTGTCGAAGCTGCCGAATTCCTCCTGCACTTTAAGAAACTGCTGTGCGTTGGTTACGGCACTTTGCACCTTGAGCCGGTTGCGGATGATGCCCGGAAAAAGGAGCAGCTCTTCCACAATCTGAGGAGTAAACTGTGCCACTTTCTCAGGGTCGAAATCGGCGAATGACTCACGGTAGCCAACCCGCTTCTTCAGAATGGTGCTCCAGCTTAAACCGGCCTGCGCTCCTTCGAGGATTAAAAATTCGAAATGCTTGCGGTCGTCATGCACCGGCACTCCCCACTCCTCGTCGTGGTACTTCACATAGTCATCGAAGCCGAGGCACCAGGCACAGCGTTTCTTGTTGTCATTCATTGGTAGAGGTAATCGTTTAAAAAGCATGTGATGGTTTCCGCCGCATGATAGAAGAAGCTGAACGGTGTTGTTTCAAAAGTATCCGTCGGCTGATGGTAGTACTTATGGTCTTCTACCCCAAAATAAAGAAAGGGGATTTTCTGCTTGTGAAAAGGC
This sequence comes from Imperialibacter roseus, assembly GCF_032999765.1. Classification (GTDB taxonomy): domain Bacteria; phylum Bacteroidota; class Bacteroidia; order Cytophagales; family Cyclobacteriaceae; genus Imperialibacter; species Imperialibacter roseus. The sequence continues at coordinate 5,729,464 of NZ_CP136051.1, forward strand.
CCATGGTCGGACGACATCGTCCAGTCGTCGTGACCGCTGCCAGGAATATCGTGCCCAAGTTTCAGCACCACCTTAGCGTAACGTTTGCCAATTAAATCGACCAATGGCTTCAGCTGCGGGTAATGATAAGTGCCACAAACATACAGCTCGTTCTTATAGCCTTTACTCACCATATCCATATTCACATTCAGCTTTACTGGGATATTGGCCTTTTGCAGGTATTCAACCAGGGCATAACCTCCCAGCAAGCCGGTTTCCTCCGCATCCAGCGCAGCAAAAATGATGGTGTACTTTGGCGCCGTTTTCTTTGCGACAAAAAGCCAGGCGGCCTCCAGCAGCACGCTCACCCCAGATGCATTGTCGTCCGCACCAAAATAAATCTCTTTGTTCTTGACGCCGAGATGATCATAGTGGGCGGTAACAACAACGGCCGAATCACTTTCTCCCTTCAAAAATCCAACTACATTCACTCCCTGAGAGGGGTAGTTCTTTGCCTTCATATCGAACGGAATGAACCAGTTGCTCTCAAGTGGGTGAAGTCCGGCGTAGTTAAAATTGTTTTTAATAAAAATACGGGCCCTACTAATGCCGTTGGTGCCACTCAACCGCCCGGCCATTTCCTGAGACGAAAGCGCTTTTAAGGCATTCATCAGTCTCGTGGAGTCAACGCTGACCTGAGCATGGCTCATGAACCCACAGAAAAGCAGCAGGCATATGAAAGCATACCCTGTGCGGTGTGTTATGATTTTTGCTCTGACTTGCATTTCTTCCGAAAATATCTTGTTTTACAAAGCCGGAGGGAATCCCGAAGGAATCGCCGGGCTTCCTTTCGATCTATTGTCCGTTTTTTCCGTAAATAGCTATTGTTCCTACAATAATAGAAACTTATCCCTGTTGAATATGATAGTAATCCGAAATATCCCCATGAGACATTTGTTAAAATTCACATTTGCCCTTTGCCTGATTGGTTTTACTGCCCAGGCACAGGAAGAAGAAATAAATATAGCAGGTTTTCGGTTTCTGGACTACACCAACGACCTGCCTGCTGATCTTTTGTCGAGTCGTTCTGCAGTGCTGGTGAGCGTACCACCCAAAAGCAGAGGCACTTCTGAGAGGGGCGACTGGAGGGGTTTTTCAACCGAAATGCACCAGGAGTTTCGCAAAATGGGCATTGATGCTGTTGCCTACCTGAATATCGACGACGTGATGGCTGGCACAGATGTAACCGGAGCATTTTCGGACTTCCTCAACTCCCGTCAGATCAAAAACCTGATTCTCCTGAGCAAGGTGAATCTTAAAATTGCTGGAAAAGAAAGTGAAAGAGTGGTGGTGGTAATCACTCCCTACAACGGCACGAAAACCTATATGTCGAACGGTCAGCAGGCCTGGAAAGATCAGGACAAAGACCTTGAAAAGGTGGTGAAAAACCTGGGCAAGGCGGTTTACAAATCGAAGCAGGAAAACAAGAACTTCCTGATCACGGAAAAGCCCGAGTTCTTTACAGATGTGGATATTATCACAAAAAGGCGGTTCCCATCTTTTGCCGGTGACTTGAAAATTGACAAGCTGGCGGTACCCATGTATACCAAGGTGGAAATTCCAGCCGATAAGCCCGGAGGCATTGTCAACAACAATGTGGAAAAGGAAATACAGAAGTACAACGCTAAAGTAGCGAGCTCCAATAATGTGCTGAAAGGTGCTATGCAGGATTACCCCTTCAAGTATGAGTTGGTGGAATATGACGGTGACGACAAGAAGCTGTACAATGCGGGTTATCAGTATGTGCTGCTCAACCTCAACACTACCGGGTACACCATCAGGGAGATGCTGAACTATGAGGTGGACAAGAATGAAACCGACTACATTACCATGAAGACCAGCAATGGGAAGGCCATTCTGAGAACTATTCCTGTGAATGCCCCGGTGTATAAATTTTATGTGAAGCACCTGGTGACGGGCGATGTGTACCTGGGCACGAAGTGGGATGCTGATGAAACAATGGACGAGGCGCTGAGCAATTATATCCAGAATTTTAAAGATGAGCTGAAGATCAGGTAGGTTTTTAGGATTGCAATGGGCTGCACCCATTGCAAGTGAATATCACCCCTTCAGAGCTTGGGCTGGTAAAGAAAAAAGGCCCTGACGTCGAGCGTCAGGGCCTTTTTTAATGCACACTGGGGCTAGGCAAGCTATAATCTATTTTTGTCGTGCCACCAGCCTGGCTATCGCCTTCGCTGTGGGCACGACTATTTCGAGCCGTCTTTGAATTTGTCAAACCTGCTCTTACTGTCTACCCTTGGATACACATTGTTGCTTTGCTGAATGTCAGGAATCTCGTTTTTAGGGTCCAGCTTGATGCCAATTACCTGCTTGTCTTTAGCAAACACCTTGGTTACCTGCTGTTCGTTGAGTCTCCATATTTCTGCCGGAATCTTCTCCACCTCTTTGGTACCGTCGGCATAAGACCACTCGATGATGATAGGCATCATCAGCCCTCCTTCATTTTTGAAAGTGACCTCATAGAAGTTCTTTTCAGCATTTCTTTTCTGGATGGCTTTATCGTCGACGGCGTTTTTGAACTCGCCGTATTCCGAGCTTTTGGTGTTAGCCATGGTGAACGGTTTTGGCGCAGCAAGGCCATTTTCTACTGAAGCATCACCTCCTCCAAGTGTGCCATCACCACTTACTTTTACCTGATTTTCGAAGCCTTTGGCGTCAATGTTCATCTTGTACCAGGTCACTTTATCCACAGCTATGTCGCAGGCATCCACACTATAAAACCAGCCTTTCCAAAACCAGTCAAGATCTACAGCCGAAGCGTCTTCCATCGTTCTGAAGAAGTCGGCAGGTGAGGGGTGCTTAAATGCCCATCGCTGCGCATATTCTTTGAAGGCTGCATCGAAAAGCTCGGGGCCCATTACTGTTTCACGCAATAGTACGAGACCAGCTGACGGCTTGCCGTACGCTTCGTAGCCCAAGGATCTTCCGTTTTCAGGGTTGGTCATGATGGGGCGAAGGTTGTTTTTGTCTCCCTTCA